>JBGAQE010000028.1:0-36227 GCA_044220885.1 Chitinophagaceae bacterium | reverse complement strand
AGCCTCAATAAGTTTCTTCTTTACAAAATCGCGATGCACTACAATACTCACTTCCCGCATAGGGGCTGGTTTCTTAAAACTCCGAAGTAGTTTTTGTTGTTTGGGGGTAAGATCGAGTGTGGTTAATTCAGGAAGAATAGTGATGCCATCATTCATTTCCACCATTCGTCTTAATGTTTCAATACTGCCAGCTTCATATTCAAAATGGCTACCGCTTTCACTGGCCTTTCTCAATTCGCATAAGTTTACTATTTGTGAACGGAAACAATGGCCTTCTTCCAATAACCATAACTTGTTGGGATCAATATCCTGCGCCAGCATATATTGCTTCTTGAAAGCTGTATTCTTCTTTGAAACATATACAAGCAACTCTTCATAAAATAACACATGCTCCTTTATACCATTTTCCTGAAGCGGTGTTACAAGAATACCCACATCAATCCTCCCCTCTCTCAAACGTGAAATGATAAATTCTGTCATCAGCTCGTTCACAATCAATTTCACCTTCGGATATTTCTTGTTAAAACTCTGTACAAACAATGGAAGCAGATACGGAGCCAATGTTGGAATGATACCTACTCGAAGTTCACCTGTCAGTTCCCCTTTTCTGTCTTTTACATTTTCCAATAAAAGATCACGGTGAGCTAGTATTTGTCTGGCCTGTTCAATTATTTCCTTGCCGGCTTGCGTTGGTACTACCGGTTGTTTACTTCTGTCGAAAACCTTCACTTCCAACTCTTCCTCTAATTTCTGTATCTGCATACTAAGAGTAGGCTGCGTAACAAAACAACTATCCGCCGCACGTGCGAAGTGCCTGCAGGTATCGACTGCAATAATGTATTCCAATTGTACCAAGGTCATGTTATAGATTCCGCTTATTTATCTATAAAACTAATCAATTTCTATTATTGAACTATTGGTGGAGAATTTTACCGCAGAGACGCGGAGACGCAGAGATAACCACAAGAATTTCCACCTTAAAAAAATCGGTGAGAATGCTATTAATCGATCCTTTGGAACCTATTGAACTTATTGAACCTCTTGAACCCAACTTTAAACCTTTAACTATTAAACCTTTCAAATCCTTCTTACTCCTCCAAACTCACCTTCCCCTTCCCCACCTTCAACTTATACCCTACTCCCACTTTCAATGCATAATTCTCTGTAGCATGACTCACTGGAAAGCCAAAACAAACAGGATAATCGTATTCTTTCACAGCGTCATGAATTATTTCATAGACAGTTTTACCGAAAGGTCTTTCGGTATCTTTCATCTCTGTAAAACCTCCTACTATCAAACCGGCTAACTTATCCAGTTTTCCATTTCGTTTTAATTGCAATAACATTCTGTCGATGCTATAGAGGTATTCACCAAGATCTTCTAAAAAGAGGATGCGACCTTTGGTTTTTATATCAGAGGCTGTTCCGTTGCAATGTGCTAATAAACTGAGATTTCCTCCTACCAGTTCACCAATGGCCTCTCCTTTTCTATTTAACTCGTGCACCGGTATACTGTAATTCGCTTTTTTCCCTTCAATGGCCTGATGCAATGAACCAATGTATTCATTATCGGCTCCTCCATCATTAAAAGCCCCTGCCATAGGTGCATGCAAGGAGGCGATCTTAAAATTCGAATAGATATGATTATGCCAAACAGTGATATCACTGAACCCGATGATCCATTTGGGAAATTTCTCAAAACGTTTAAAATTCAGCTGATCTATAATTCTTGAAGAACCATATCCTCCCCTGGCAAATAATATCGCTTTTACAGTGGGGTCATCCAAAAACTGCTGGCAATCCTTCAATCGCTCTTCATCTGTACCAGAGAAATAATTGGAAGAAGCACTTCCCAATGTAGCCCCCGTCTTCACTTTATAGCCCCAACTCTGCAATGTCTGAATACAGGTCGGCAGGACAAGTAATGGCAATAGTATCACCCGGCTTCAAATAAGGAGGAATAGTTACCATGTATGCGAATTTTACTGCAATTTACAATATGACAGTAATCAAGCCGCTTTCCTGATGGGAATCACGGAATAATCTTGCCGCTACTGTTACTTTTACAATTCTATTCAAAACGATTTGCTATGCATGGAATTCAGCCCATCATCCAGTTAGCCCGTACCCTGGGCATTGGAGGTGAACAGGTAACTACTTACGGTAAATATAAAGCCAAGATCAGCCTGCCCTTTATTGATGATAAGAAAATAAACTCATCCAAATTAATACTGGTCACATCTATAACTCCAACCAAGGCAGGAAATGGGAAAACAACCAGTTCAATAGGATTAGCAGACGGTTTGCACCGAATCGGCAAAAGAGTGATGTTGGCATTAAGAGAACCTTCTCTTGGGCCCTGCTTTGGAATGAAAGGAGGCGCTACCGGTGCCGGACGTTCGCAGTTAGTTCCTGCAGAAGAAATTAACCTGCATTTTACTGGCGATTTCCATGCTATCAGCGCTGCGAACAATATGCTAGCCGCCTTGCTCGACAACTACAATTACCACAATCAGGGATCGGCAGCTGAAATGAAAGATATCTATTGGAGAAGAGTGATGGATGTAAATGACAGATCTCTACGTTTCATCATCACTGGGCTTAATGGAGGAAAAAACGGATTACCCACTGAAACAGGATTCGATATCACCCCTGCCTCTGAACTGATGGCAGTTTTATGTCTTTCGAAGACTATGGAAGAAATGCATGAAAGAGTGGATTCATTATTATTAGGCTATAGGGCCGATGATACCCCATTCACAGCAAAAGACCTGAAAGCAAGCGGATCGGTAATGGCTTTATTAAGAGATGCCTTCCAACCCAATCTTGTACAAACATTGGAAGGAACTCCAGCATTGGTTCATGGCGGACCATTTGCCAATATTGCTCATGGATGCAACTCACTGATTGCAACAAGAACAGCCTTACAACTTAGCGACTATGTACTTACAGAAGCAGGATTTGGCAGCGATCTGGGTGCTGAAAAATTCTTCAATATTAAATGTCGTACCGGGGGACTAAATCCAGCATTAAGTGTTTTAGTAGTAACTACTCCTTCAATAAAGCTTCATGGCGGAGTAAAAGCTACTGACATTAAAAAACCTGATGTAGCAAGTATATTGAAAGGCATGAAAAATGTTGCAAAACACATTGGCATCCTGCAATCATTTGGACAGAAAGTGCTTGTTGTATTGAATCGTTTTGATACGGATACAAATGAAGAAGTGAAAGTAATAAACGAGTGGTGTGCAGAAAGAAATATCGCTTTCGCCCTCAATAATGCTTATGCAATGGGAAGCGAGGGAACTGAAGATGCTGCAAACATGATTGTTGCAATGACAGAAGAAAAACCAGCGCCACTGAAATTCACTTATGAGCTGGAAGATAGCATTGAAGAGAAATTAAGAAAAGTGGTTACCGGTATTTATGGCGGAAAGGATATTGTATTGGAGAAAAAAGCTAGACAACACCTGAAACGAATCAATCAAATGGGACTAGGCAACCTTCCTATATGCATTGCAAAAACACAATACTCCTTCACAGATGTTCCTGAACAGATTTCGGTTTACGATGATTTTATTATTCCTGTTGATGATCTTATTGTAAACACAGGATCAAGATTTATTGTGGCAGTATGTGGCGAAATGATGCGTATGCCAGGATTGCCAGAAACGCCATCGGCAAATAATATAGATGTAGTGAATGGAAAAATTGTTGGTCTAACCTGATTTCAATTCTGAAAGCGTAGCCATACCGGTCGACAACTTTAACCTGTGCCTTACACCACATTTAAGGGCGAAATTGTTTTTTTGATGTCCTACAGGGGAAATCAAAACAAACTGGATATTTATAGGATCCGATTTTTTCGAGAACGATATCCTGTAAGGTCTTTCCAAATTCCTCACCGGCATCGTCTGGTTTTATTTTAAATCCACCTATTATCAATCCAGCAAGTTTATCAAGTTTACCAGATCGCTTCAAATTCCAGAACATCCTGTCTATACTATAGAGATATTCACCAGTATCTTCAACGAACAATATTTTCCCCGCAGTTTTGATATCAGATTTACTTCCTGCTAAACTTTCTAATGTCTTAAGGTTTCCACCCACTAATGCTCCTTCAGCCATACCAACCCTATTCTTATCGTTTGCGGGTATTTCATATTGCATGGGTTCACCCATCAATGCTTTTTTAATAGATAGAATGGTTTCAATTTGGATAGGTTCGGCTTTTGTCCAGTCATCTGGAAAGCTATTGCACATTTTAGAATGTATGGAGGCTACTCCGTAATTACGATTGAGATGTGAATGAAGAACGGTGATATCACTGAATCCGATAATCCATTTTGGATGTTTCAGGAATTTTTCGAAGTTGAGTTTATCGATAATGCGAACCATGCCGTAGCCACCGCGGGCACACATGATTGCTTTCAGATTGGGATCATCGAGCATTTGCTGGAAATCGGCGATTCTTTCGGGGTCGGTGCCACCAAAGGTAAAATCGCGTTTTCCTATGGTTGTTCCGATTTTGGACTTTAATCCCCATGATTCGAACTGTTCTAAAGCGGGTTGAATTCCTTCCAGAGTAATAAAACCTGCGGGGGAGGTAATTCCGATGGTTGCGCCTTCCTTAAGTCTTGGTGGGACTGTGGAAGTCAGTTCCTCGTCATCATCGGCTTTTTTAGAAAACGATGAAAGGAAGGGAGCAGCCAGGAGAGCGGATCCGGAGGCGAGGAATCTTTTTCGGTTCATGAAACTAATATAGATAAAATTTAAGATTGTTTTTTACAACCCGAGATGTCATCTTACCCCCAAGATGACATCTCGGGGGTAAGATGACATCTCCCCCAACAGTACGATTGGGGTAAAAACAACCAAATTTATCAATTCACCCAACCTTTTACCTTTAATCAACAGTTAGTATATACAGATGACCAATAAAGACAATCGGATAACTGACGAAGAACTGGATATTCTTATCGAAGGTTGCCGGAATAATGACATACAAGCTCAGGAGCAATTCTATAAAGGCTGCTATAAACGGTTCATACCCTTATGCCTGAGATATGCCGATGATTTAGATGGGGCTGCTATAATATTCAACAATGCCCTTCTTAGAATTTTCCGCAATCTGAATACCTATAAAAATGAAGGCAAGTTGATGGCCTGGGTTAAGACTATTATCGTGAATTGTTGCCTGGACTATCTGAAGAAAACGCAAAACCTGAAGTTTCACCCGATTCAAGATATACATGAAGAAATACTTTTGGATAAAAACGATTTATCGACTGATATAACGATAAAGGAGATCAGGCAATGGATTCATGAATTGCCAAAGACTACGGCCATAGTATTCAATTTATTTATATACGAAGGGTATTCACATAAAGAAATAGCCCAATTAATAGATATCGCTGAAGGCACTTCAAAATGGCATGTGAATGAAGGAAGGAAGATGCTACAAAAAAGGTGCATTCAAAAAAAACAGGAAAAATCATGAGTAGTACTACCACTGCATTCGATTCAAAACTACGTGAGCTGGAATTGGAAGCCACCCCCCCAATCGACCAGATGGATAACCATTGGAGCCTGCTGAGGGATCAATTACATCCGCCTTTAGCACCTGCCAACAAACCCTTTTTCAAAAATCCATATCTATCTTGGTCAGCAATAGCAATTGTAACGACTGGATTGTTCTTTCTATTCAAATCCAGACCTACGAATGATATTCCTTCATTAAAGTCCATTACTAATGATAGCGCTTCATTACCAGCAGATCAAAAAGTAATAGACCAGGATACACTGCCCGTTAAAAAAGCAGAAAAAAATACGACGCAAAAATACCCTGTAAAAAGAGTAAATGCTACTGTTATAAAAAAGGATACTATAACAAAAGAAATAGTGCCAGAAACATCTAAAAAACTACCAATAAAAAAAATCTTTGGGGTCACAACAAGAACTGCCCCTTTGAATAAAAAAGATACTATCAGATTAGAGAAATTCTTGAGTAATGACAAGAATTTGCAAGACACCGTTTATTTTACTCCAATAAAGAATAAATCAATTTCATCAAATGTGAAAGTCACTCCAACAGCTCCCTCTGGAGTAATACATCCATCTAACAAAGTGGCCATTGCCGTAAATTCAAAAACAAACATCGCAAAAGCCATATCCGTCGCTGAAGTTTCATCAGCTGAAAAAACAGAAATAAAGTACTCGGACTATATTATTGTTGAGGATACCAACCAGTTTCAAAACCTCGAGCAGGTATTAAATGAACCCTATTTAAAAAGGAAAGTGGTTTACATAGATTTGTGGGGCACCCGTTGTGCGCCTTGCATCGAAGAGTTTAAGCATAGTCAGGAATTGAAAGAAAAATACAGAAGTAAAGACCTGGTCTTCCTTTACCTGAAATCTCCTTATTCGTTTGATGACAGTAAAGAGTGGAATGAAATGATATATAAACATCATTTAACTGGAATGAATGTATCGATGTCTATCGGTTTTTATACAGACCAGTTTTGGAATAAATACTCCAGGTACTATTCAGAAGAACGATTATTTGGGATTCCGACCTATTTGATTGTAAACAAAAAGGGTAAAATAGTGGATTTTGATGCCCCAAGGCCGAGTAGCGGGACCGTTTTATTTGAAAAGCTGGATAAGGAATTGGCAAATTAAGGTTGTGGGGTACAAGTTGTTTTTTACAATGGGAGATGTCATCTTACCCCCAAGATGACATCTTGGGGGTAAGATGACATCTCTTCGGGTTGTGAAAATCACTATTTTACAACAATAACCTGCAAAATGTACTTCAGAATTATCCAGGCTTCTATACTCCCTCAGCTTAATCGGCTGGGTATTATATATGCTGCTTGTAAAAAAGAAAGCCTTTAAAGAAATTAGACACGATTTTTTTGCCATCCTCTTCTTTATGGCTTGCTGGATAGGTATTTATTACTGGATGACACACTAATCTATCCCTGCCAGACTGGAATCCTACCCTTTGGGGCTTTCCCTTTATTAAGGTATTTTTGTGCCCGTTTAGGCTAAAACCTGAAACTCAAGCACAATTAGATGAAGCAACCTAAAAGATACCTGATCACTTCGGCCCTGCCCTATGCCAATGGACTAAAGCATGTTGGCCATCTGGCTGGCGCCTATATACCCGCCGATATCTATACCCGGTACCTTCGTGCCCAAAAAAGAGACGTAGTTTTCGTTTGTGGCAGCGATGAACATGGAACGGCCATTCCCATCCAGGCTACAAAGGAAGGCACAACCCCTCAAGCTATTATCGACAAGTACCACGTTGCCATGAAACAGGATTTCGAAGACCTGTCTATCAGCTTCGATTTCTATCATCGTACCTCCGACCCTCTCCATCACGAAACCGCTCAGGAATTTTTCACTTACCTGCACGATCGGGGCGAACTGGAAACAAAGGAATCCGAACAATACTATGATGAAACCGCACACTCTTTTCTTGCCGACAGATATATAAAAGGCACTTGTCCCAATTGCGGCAGCGACCGTGCTTTTGGTGACCAATGTGAGAATTGTGGAAGAACGCTTAGTCCTGATGAACTCATCAATCCAGTAAGTACGCTTAGTGGCGCCACCCCTATCAAGAAAAAAACAACGCATTGGTACCTGCCACTCGGCAAACATGAAGCCTTCTTACGTCAATGGATATTGGAAGATCATAAAGATGATTGGAGAGCCACTGTTGTTGGACAATGCAAAAGCTGGATTGAAGGTGGCTTGCAATCACGAGCAGTTACCCGCGACCTCGACTGGGGTATTAAAGTACCTTTAAAGGATGCAGACGGGAAAGTTCTATATGTATGGTTTGATGCACCCATCGGTTATATAAGTGCCACCAAGGCCTGGGCCATTGCTAATGAAAAGGACTGGAAACCTTATTGGTATGATGCCGATACACAATTAGTACATTTTATCGGGAAAGACAATATCGTATTCCACTGTATCATCTTCCCGGTGATGCTTCAATTGCATGGCAATATCTTACCAACCAATGTTCCAGCCAATGAATTCCTGAATCTGGAAGGAGACAAGATGAGCACCAGCCGTAATTGGAAACTGGAAATGCGCGATTATATCGACGATTTTGTGAAGAAAGAAAATGGAGGACCGCAATGTGTAGATATGCTCCGTTACTATCTCACACAAATTGCACCGGAAACAAAGGATAGCGAATTCACCTGGAAAGGATTTCAGGATGCCGTAAACAGCGAGCTGGTTTCCGTATTCGGAAACTTTATCAATCGCGCATGGGTCTTGATGCATAAACTCTGCGGAGGTAAAGTGCCAAGATTACATGAAGAGCTGCTGGATGAAAAAGATAAAACCTTAATCAAAGACATCAGTACAGCAAAAGAAAAAATCGAAAAGTTGCTGGAAGAATACAAATTCAGGGAAGCACTTTTTGAAGTGATAGATCTATCGAGGAAAGGGAATAAATACATGCAGGAAAAAGAGCCATGGATTGTTGCCAAACAACTGGCAACTAACCCGGAAGCTCAGTTGCAGATTGACAACTGCCTTCACCTCTGTCTTCAGTTAAGTGCAAATCTGGCTATCCTCATCAACCCCTTCCTGCCCAATACAGCTCAGAAGATGATCTATATGATGAAGGTGGTCGAAAAGATGTTGGATTGGTCAAATGCCGGCAAGATAAAACTACTGAGTGTTGGATACAGCCTCAGGGAACCTCAATTACTTTTCAGAAAAATAGAAGACGAAGAAATAAAAGCACAAATGGACAAATTAAAAGAAGGATTGCAACAGGCACTTGCCAGCCAGGCCACAGCAGCTATTGCACCTACAAAACCCGAAGCATCAGCAGAAACCCTTAAATCTGTTATACAGTTTGATGATTTTGCAAAAATAGATCTGAAAGTAGGCACAATAGTTAGCGCAGAAAAAGTAGAGAAAGCAGACAAGCTGCTAAAGCTTTCTGTTGACCTCGGTTTTGAAGTAAGAACCATTGTAAGTGGAATAGCCCTTCACTTCCAGCCTGAAGATATAGTTGGCAAACAAGTAGTGGTAGTTAGCAATCTCGCTCCCCGCAAAATGAGAGGAATCGAAAGTAATGGCATGATACTGATGGCTGAAGACAGCACCGGTAAATTGCACTTTATTGCTCCCGAAACCATCATTAATGCCGGCGCAGGTGTGAGCTAACAGGCCAATAACCGATTTAAAGCCATTCTTTCCTTAAAGAATGGCTTTTTGCTTTACAAACTGTTCAGGTTTGCCTCTAAAAAACTAAATTGAGGGTAATTGGTTACAGAAGGAAATGACTATAAAAAAGCTTGGATTTCGTCTCTTAAAAATCAGCTCCATTTTTATTGGGGTTTTGCTGCTATTGGCATTCCTTATCAATATTTGGTTCCGTTTCTATGCCGAAAAAACACTTGAAAAACTGGTTTCAATTGAATCAAAAGGAAAACTTGCATTAAAGCTTGAAAAGGTAAGTTTCACTTATAGCCTGAACGAATTAAATCTGGACGGTATACAAATAGTATCGGTAACCGACTCCTCTTCTGTAGCATCGTATCAGTTTAAGGTAAAAAACCTGAACATCAGGACTAAATCCCTATGGGATTTCGCCCGCTACAAGAAACTTGAAATAGATAACTTTTCCATTAGTGAACCGGAAACAATCATCACCCTCCTTAAAAAAAAGGCGAGCTCTAACCGGAAACAATCATCACCCTCCTGAAAAAAAAGGCGAGCTCTAAAAAAGAAGTATCGTTACCGGAAGAAATAGGACAAGTATATGATGGTATTCGAAAAGGACTCACCTTATTACAAGTAAAAAGATTTGAATCGAACGAAGGAACATTTTCTTTACAGAATAACATCATTCCAGATTCAAAACCAATCACTGTTTCGCATATTCAACTTATAGTCGATAACCTTAGAATAGACTCCGCAGGTGTAGACAATAAAGACAAATTCCTCAACTCAGACAGTGTAATAGTAAGGATATTCAACCAGCAATTCACAATGCCCGATGGGAAGCATAGTTTAGGTTTCAGCCGATTCCGTTTCAATTCCGGATTAAGGCTTATCGAAATTGACAGTTGCTCTTTTAACCGATTGCCAAATGATGAGAACACATCCTATTTCAACCTCTTCTTTGACACATTGAAACTGGCAAACCTTGATATGCTAAAATTATATCAGGAAAACAAAGTACAGGCAGATTCTGCTTACTGCACCAATCCAAGCTTCACAGGATTTTTGGCTTCTGTGGCAAAAAAAGATACCACCAGTACAGCAACCAAAAAAATATCAGTCAAGAAACTATCTGAATACCGTGATTTGCTTTTCGATATAAAATACGTTGGCATACTAAACGCCCACCTTAACTTATCAAAACAGATAAACGACAAACAAACTCACTTTAAATCAGCAAAGAATGATTTTGTTATATATGGGTTCCGGTCGGCCGACACCGCCACAGGCAAGATAAACATCGATAGCATCAAACTCAATCTGGTGCAGAACATTCTATATACCGCCGACAGCACTTACGCCATACGTTTTAAAGATATCGTTATCCGAAACGACCAATTAATTCTTGATAGCCTGCAAATAACAAATGAAAAGTATTCCAGAAATGCAATCAAAAGGCACCATAGCATGGAAAGATTCGTATTATCGGGTGTTGATTGGGCAGAGCTGCTTTTCTTCAATAGGGTAAAGGCAGAAAAAGCAACACTTTACAGACCTATTGTTAACAGAAGAAATGTATTAAATGTAGATTCAAAAGCTCCTTCCAACTTATTCGCGCTGTTAAATAGCTATTCCGAAAAATTCAGCCTTAATGAATTAGAAATAATAAATGGCGACCTTTTATTCCAATTTTCAGCAACTAAATCAGTTAATCTTGAAAATGCCAACCTTTTAGTTTCAGTAAACAGGTCGCTGAATGCAACCTCTTTTGTATCCATTGGGAAATCTATTCAAAATCTGAATTTCAAAAAAGGGAAATTTGTTATTGGCAACATCACTATGGAGGTGAATAAGGCGCAATTCAAAGGTGGCTCAGAAATACTTTCAATAAAGGAATTACATGTAAAAGAAGCAAATACAAAAAACGAAGCTACCCTAAGTAAAATAACTATAAATAATCCCAATTTTGAAGAACCTACAAACAAAATAGTTGTTGGTGGTATTAACTGGGAAAAAGCTAAAATCGATTGGACCGTTTCTTCTACAACCACAAAAAAAGAGGCTGCAAAAACAGCATCCATCGAAATAAACAATATAGATGGTCATAATTCGTCCCTAAGTATTCATAAAGAAGGTAAATCTATTTCCACTTTTATTAAGGACCTGCATCTTGATAAAGTCAATAAGAGCGGTACAGCAAAACCAATACTTGAAGGATTGTCACTTACAGGCAGAAATTTACGTTTCGATGAAAAATCCACGGCTGCAATAATTAACAGGATTACAGTGAAGCAATCAAAGGAATTCCTGTTAGAAGATATAAAATACGAAAAAAACACAGCAACAGATTCTATATATGCAACTATACCTTCCATAAGTGTTTCTGCAGATATCAATTCACTTTTAGCAGGGAATATTGGAGGAAATGGCATTACAGTAAACAACCCCTCTGTTCGAATTTGGAAAACAGGCCTAACCGTTACAGAAGAAACTTCAGATGTAAAACCATTTCCGGCTCTTGACTGGAAACAACTTGCAATTAATGATATGAAGCTCTATGTGGTACAAAAAAAGGATGAGCATAAAGACACTTTGAAGGCCCAGTTCAGTATTACTCTTTTAAACGCACAGACCAATAAAGAAAAAAAGGGCAGTGTACAATCTATAAAATGGGAAAGCGATTCTATATCCCTTCATCAGGAGTTAAAGAAAAGCTTTGTTTCATCCCATCTGATAAAAGCATCTTTTCAAAACTTACAATTCAACTTAAATAATCGAAAACTCGAATGGGAAGGACTCATAAAAAATCTTGATACCAGGGAATTCCTTTTTACAAAGAACAGCAATAACGATAGTTTGTTGGAAATAAAGGCTGAAGACCTGAGCATCAAAGAACTATTTATACGAGATAAATCCATTAAGGATTTGCAAGAACTTATCAATAAAAATAAGAATAGCCAGATATCAAGCAGTCATATTTCTGCCAGAAAAAACACTATTACTGGGAATCTTTATAAGTTTCAATACAGCGCAGTTACACAGCGACTCAGTATCGATTCACTGACAGTGATACCAGTACAATCAAGGGAAGTATTTGCTGCGGAACAGCCTTTTCAATCAACTTACCTGCAGGTACATTCTGGTCCATTGGTTATTGATAAACCAGATATCAACCGTTTCATTTCTGATACCACCCTCTATATAAAATCAATTTCAATACTAAGGCCTCAGATTAGTGCTTATAGAGATAAGAACAAACCATTTGAACATGGCATCATAAAACCATTGCCAGTAGCCATGTTGAAAAGTGTTGGCATGCGCTTTAAGATAGATACTGTAAATGTAACTAATGGGGTATTACGCTATACTGAAAGATCAGATAAAACCCAGGATACAGGCACTATCTTCCTTACCCGAATAAGCGCATCACTTTATCCAGTATCAAATATGCTAAATGGCAGCACAGATACTTTACGATTAAAAGCGGAATCTTATCTGATGGGAGTTGCTAAATCTACAGCGCGTTTCAGGGAATCTTATTCCGATTCCTTAGCTGGATTTTATTTAAGCCTTCGTATGTCACCTACCGACCTTACAATATTAAATCCTGCACTTGCCCCATTGTTGTCAGTTAAACTGACCAGTGGATTTCTTGACACCATTTCTTTAAGAGCTGTAGGTCGGGAATATTTGTCATTAGGTGAAATGAAGATGTTCTATCATAAGCTGCATGTACAGTTCCTGAAAAACGGAGTGGAGAAGAAAACCCTGTTAACTTCCCTAATGACATTTGCAGCAAACAGTTTTGTAGTTAAAACGAATAACAAAAAACGTAAAGGGGTTATTTATTTCCCCCGTGATCGTGAAAAAGCTATTTTCAATTATTGGGTAAAAATGGCCCTTAGCGGAATGGCCAGCAGTGTAGGTGCAAAGCATAATAAAAAAGCCATGCGCCAATATAGAAGAGAACTGAAAGCCAGAAACCTTCCTCCAATTGAATGGGATAATTATTAGATAAGAATATCCTGTTTTGAAGTTGAATAACCCCTCCCCAATTCCAAAAGCCCTTGATTTTCAGCTTACCAAACCCTCTCTTTTTTACAGCAAGGCTTTTTTTATCCCTATTGCAGCCTATCCATATTTTTATATTATCTTCGATTACAAATTAGTTGCATAGCTAACTAATTTCGTAACTTGAATTCAGAATAAAAGCTTTCATATGAAACGGTCAATTAAAAAGGTAGCAGTACTCGGATCGGGAGTAATGGGATCAAGAATCGCTTGTCATTTTGCAGGAGTTGGAGTACAGGTGTTATTGCTGGATATAGTTCCTAAAGAAGCAGCGGAAAGCACAAAACCTGCGGAAAGGAATAAGCTTGTGAATGATGCTTTACAAGCAGCTATCAAAAGCAACCCTTCACCAGTATATACAAAAGATGTAACCAAACGAATCAGCACCGGCAATTTCACCGATAATATGAAAGAGATTGCAGGCTATGATTGGATCATTGAAGTGGTGGTAGAACGACTCGATATCAAACAACAGGTTTTTGCAGAAGTAGAAAAATACAGGAAGCCGGGAACATTGATCACTTCAAATACTTCGGGCATACCTATCCACCTTATGACTGAAGGAAGAAGTGATGACTTTAAGAAACATTTCTGTGGCACGCACTTCTTTAACCCTCCTCGCTACCTGCGTTTACTGGAAATCATTCCTACCCCGCATACAGATCAGGCAATTGTAGACTTCCTGATGAATTATGGTGACCTTATATTAGGTAAAACAACCGTATTGTGTAAGGATACTCCTGCTTTCATTGCAAACAGGATTGGCGTATTCGGAATAATGTCACTCTTCAACCTTATCGATAAGATGGGCTTGACTATAGATGAAGTGGATGCCTTAACTGGACCATTGATCGGTCGCCCAAAATCTGCCACTTTCAGAACTGCTGATGTAGTGGGTATCGATACGTTGGTTAAAGTAGCAAAAGGTGTTGCTGATAATTGTCCAACAGACGAACAAAGAAGCATTTTCGATATCCCATCCTGGTTACAAAAGATGGTAGACTCGAATTGGCTGGGTGATAAGACCGGACAAGGGTTTTTCAAGAAAACAAAAGGGGCAGGTGGTGAGAAAGAGATACTCACCCTGAACCTGAAGACGATGGAATATAGTGCAAGAACAAAACCAAAATTCGCCAGTGTTGAAGCGGCCAAACCTATTGATGATCTCAAAACAAGATTAAAAGCCCTTTGTACGGGTATGGATAAGGCAGGTGATTTCTACAGACAGTTCCACTATGGCTTATTCTCGTATATATCTCACCGTATACCAGAAATTTCTGATGAAATATACAGGGTAGACGATGCCATGATGGCCGGATTTGGCTGGGAAATAGGTGCTTTTGAAAGTTGGGATGTACTGGGAGTAAGTGGCAGCCTGAAAAAGATGCGCGAAGCAGGTTATGCAATTGCCCCATGGGTAGATGAAATGCTGGCAACAGGAGCTACAAGTTTCTATAAAGTGGAGAATGGCAAAAGATATTGCTATGATGTTGCTTCAAAATCTTATAAAGCTCTGCCTGGTGGAGAAGCATTCATTGTAATGAAGCATTTCGAAAACCAGACTATCTGGAAAAACAGCGCTTGTCGCACTTACCATTTAGGTGACGATGTTCTCGGTTTAGAATGGTATACTAAGATGGGTAGCATCGGCGGAGAAGTATTGGAAGGAATGCAGAAGTCTATTGCATTAGCTGAAGAAAAATACAAAGGATTGGTGATTGCCAACGACACACCCAATTTCAGTGCTGGTGCCAATGTAGGAATGATCTTCATGCTGGCGATTGAACAGGAGTATGATGAAATAGATATGGCCATTCGCCTTTTCCAGAATACGATGATGCGGGCGAGATATTCAACTGTACCTGTAGTGGTAGCTCCGCATGCACTAACATTAGGTGGTGCCTGTGAATTGAGTTTGCATAGCGATAAGGTTTGTGCTGCTTCCGAAACATATATCGGACTCGTAGAATTAGGAGTTGGACTGATACCTGGTGGTGGTGGCACAAAAGAATTTGTGTTACGAGCTGCCGATGAAATGCATGAAGATGAACCTGAAACCATCACCCTTAAAAACCGATTCCTGACAATCGCTACAGCTAAAGTGGCAACATCTGCACAGGAGGCATTCGGTCTTGGTATTCTACGTAAGGGCCAGGATGAAATAATCATGAATCAGGGAAGAAGAGTGGCAGAAGCTAAAAAATCAGTTATTGAACTATTCGATAGCGGCTATACCATGCCGGTACAAAGAACCGATATTAAGGTACTTGGACGTTCTGCCCTCGGAGCCTTATTGGCTGGTATCAATGGAATGAACGTAGCCGGCTATGCTACAGATCATGATTCTACAGTCGCGAAAAAACTGGCTTATGTAATGTGTGGTGGCGACCTTAGTGAACCCACTTTTGTAAACGAACAATATCTTCTCGATCTGGAAAGAGAAGCCTTCCTGAGTTTGACGGGTGAGAAGAAAACGTTGGAGAGTTTGCAGAGTGTGTTGAAGGGCGGGAAGCCGGTCAGAAATTAAGTTCAAGAGGTTCCATAAGATAGATAAGTTCAAAAGAGTCGACTAATAGTCGGCTCTTTTTTTTGCTTTTTTCAGCGCGGAGGCGCGGAGGAATTCCTCTGCGCCTCTGCGCCTCCGCGTCTCCGCGGTTAATTGTATTGGCTGTTCATTATCAAATTTTCAAATTGACTACGTCTTAATATCAGTCTTCCTGAAATGTGCCACCATCAACGCCCCAAATCCTACTATATAAACCAATGCAGCAATTATAAGAGACATATCTGAAACTTTTCTTCTCTCCAGCATACCTGGTTTAAAAGGATTCGGTAATAAAGAGTCAGTCGATTCAAGGGGGAGATAATAACCGATTTGTCCATCATTATATGTTAGAATCAACCAACCAAGATTATCCACAATACAAACGAAAGCGAAATAGATGATTATAGCCAAACCGGTTCTTTTTACCAGAATAGCAGTAAGAAATGCTACCATCATATACATGGTTGCCATCAAGGCAAAGTAGCCAATATTATAAATACCTTCTGTAATGGTAGCTGAAGCTGGTGAGTATATCTCTCCTACAACAAAACCAGATATTGTGACCATTACTGTAGACAATAATATCATAATCACCATCATGAAAAACTTGGCTTTAAGGAAGTCGAGCCTTGACCAACCATCAATGATGTTCTGACGGTGGGTACGATATTGAACTTCATTTGTTATAAGTAAGATGAATAACATTCCCAATAAGATGAAGAACAATCCACCAAACCAACCTGCAGCCTGCCATATCTTAGGAAATGTAAAAGGATTACCCATCATGTTCTTGAGCATCTTCCTTCTCCATCCCTATTAACCGCTTCCATGAACTTATTCGCGAAAAAATAAAATGTGAGGAAAGAACACAAAGAAGGTGGATAACAAGATCCAGAAAGTCTTATAGCTTTTTATTTTTAACCACTCTATTCTTAACAAGTGCATCATGGGGTTATTTTTTTTGGGTTAATTCAAAGAATTTTGCTTCAAGGCTCTTCTTCCTCAAACGCAGGTGTTGCAATGCAATTCCATTCTCAAAGCAAAAACGATTCAGGTTTTCTAGCGATGCAATTCCATTAGGGAAATGGACATCGATAAAGGCGTCTTGCTTCTTTACTGAAGTGATACCCGGAAAAGACCCTACCACTTGTAATAATCTATCATTATCGGAAGCACTAACTTCTACAATATCCTCATTCACCAATATCTCATCTACATGACCATGCATTAGCAAAGTACCTCTTTTGCAAAATAGCCACATGAGTACATACTTTTTCTACTTCATCAAGAAGATGACTTGCCATGATGATAGTCTTTCCTTCTTTATATAGCTTTTTAATCAGTTCTCTGATTTCAGCGATACCAACAGGATCCAGTCCATTAGTAGGTTCATCAAACACCAATACATCCGGATTGCCTAACAAACAGGCTGCAAGAGCCAGCCTTTGTTTCATACCAAGTGAAAATGAATTGAACCTTGATTTTTCCTTTCAGTAAGATTTACTACTTCAAGTACTCGTTCAATATCACTTTCATCATGTCCTTTGATGGCTGCCGCAATCCTGAGATTATCGATTGCACTTAAGTAATGATAGAAATTGGGAGTCTCTAATAGTGTACCCATCATCTTCCGGTGTTTTGATGAAGGTGTTTCATCAAATAATTGGAACTGTCCCCCGGAAGCTTTTAAAACATCCATTACTATACCAAGCAGGGTAGTTTTACCACTACCGTTAGGGCCAAGAATTCCGAACACACATCCTTTGGGGACTTCAAAGCTTACATTTTTGAGGGCTTGTAAGGAGCCGTAATTTTTTGAAAGGTTTTGGACAGCGAGTATGGCCATGCTGATAAATTGTAGGCTAAAGTTGCCTGTTTTTTATGAGCCCTGCAAACCGTATATCCCAATTCCTCAAATTTCAGTTGTAGGAAGATGAGCTTCGTGATAGATACTGGAGAAACCGCCAACTATAGCTTTACCCTGGGCATTAAACGAAAGGCGGTGCAATTGTAATCCCAAAATATCTTGTTGGGTAACTTTTCTATGTACAGGATCCATTGTACCACCATATGCTCCCGCTTCAACATGTGGCCAGTATTGATACTGGGCATCAACCAAAGAACCACGGGGATACATTATGCCGGGAATTCCTTTGCCTCGTATATCAAGTTGAGCTGGATGCTCAAGTCCTAAAGTATGTCCGTATTCATGAGCAATAGTTGTGGACGTTTGCGCCAGGTTCTCAAGTTTAAGATAGCCAGTGTTACAAGGCAGGCCATCAACAAAGGATATATTTCCCATCACATATTCTTCCACCCTGAAATAATTCATTTTCGGGTCGTCATTATACCAAACCGTTTCTGGGGCCAGATTGGGATCATACTTAGCCTCAATATCAAACTTCACTCTGTAGGACTCTTTTTTTAACTGAATAGTAGCCGCCGGCTCATTCCAATGATATCCAATATCAGTGGCCACCTGGTCGGCTAACCTATCTGATGCTGCTTCTCCATAGAGAATGAAGACAGAACGGACTGTCAGAATTCTTTCCTGCTTATTTAACTCAGCTTCACCCATACACTCCAATCCCAAAAAGGGATCCGAATATACAAACTAATTTCAGTTTGTATGGCAGAGAGGGATAAACCTGCTCGTTTAAAACCATCAACATTGAACGATATAATTGCAGGATTTATTCGTGATAACATTACAAACCAATTCCAAGATCATCACAAGTAACTCAGAAAAGCTAATGAAAATTATACTCTTCGCAGCAAGAACCTTAAACCTTAAACATTAAACCCTCAACGCGTCGGGGAAACCTCTGGAACTGTTGGAACCTCTTGAACCTGTCAAACATATTTTATCGCACTCTCCACCGTCTCATACTCAAACTTAAATCCAGCAGCTTGAATCTTATCAGCTTTTACTGTAGTGCTCTTTAAAACTTCAATACTCATTTCACCCATTACAATTTTCAGTACGAAAGAAGGTACAGTAACCGTGAGGAAAGATGAGCCGTATAATTGTTTACCTAAAGTAAGAATCAGCTCCTTATTTGTTACCGGCGTTGGAGCTACACCGTTATAGATACCGGCACAGGATTCATTCTCGAGAAGGAATAGCATTTCGCGGCAAAGATCCTTTATATGGATCCAGCTCACCACCTGGGTTCCTTTACCAAGAATGGTTGCCAGCCTGAAGTTCAGAGGTTTCCTGAATTCTTTCAAAGCACCTCCTTTATTGGTGAGCACAATACCTGTTCTTACAATAGCTACCCGAACACCCATAACTTTCAACGCAATGATGCTATTCTCCCATTGTTTGCAGGTCTGACCAAGAAAGTCATTATAGGCAGGCATTGCTTCCGTAAATCCGCTGAAGCTGGCATTATGTTCAGGATCTGGGCCATACCAGCCAATGGCGGAAGACTGGATAACGACTTCAACTTTATTGGGGATTTCTTTCAGGGCTTTAACGATGGTTTGTCCACTCATCACCCTGCTTTCAGCTATCTCCTTCTTCCTGGCTTCAGACCAACGCTTATCTGCCACCCCGGCACCTGCCAGATTGATGATGGCATCAGCTTTTTTTATAGCTTCGGGGTCAATCCATTGACGGGTTGTGTTCCAGGATATATATGAAAGATTTTTGATAGATGAGGACGCAGGTGGGTTCCTGCTGGCAATTATAACGCCATACCCCTTATCGAGGAGCATTTGGGCTAGGGACTGGCCAATAAGGCCCATTCCCCCTGTAATCAGAATGGTTTTCATGTAGTAGTTGGTTTGGCGAAGCAACGGGTTTAAATATAAATCCGTAATTTTCTCAATATACTGATGGGCAATTTAATAAAGCCTATGAATAAGTACACGATTTATAAATATTTGCTGATATTATCGGTATTTACACTTAGTGTCTTTACCGGTTCATCTCAAAAGGTAACCTATTTCCCCAGCTTTGACCTTAATTCGGCCAATGAAGTTGGTCTTCAGCTTATCGGACAACTTGAAGGGGCTTATGTGATATACAGAAACCAACCCGAGGAAAACGCAGAATTGCTTTTTTGTAATGAAAAGGGAGAGATTGTAAAAAGACAAGCCATTCCATTTATTCAGAAAGGGGTTACAACGCATGTCAATATCATTGCCACGCCAACACAAATCAATTTTGTTTTCCAGGATGCCATAAATAACAAGGAATATCTGCAAAGTGCCGTATTGAATGCCAAAGGGGAAATCACTGAACCCGTTCGCTGTCTGGATTCCACCCGGCTGGATCTTTTTGGCCCCAAAGCGATTTATCATATTACCAGTAGTGAAGACAAGAAAAACATACTCTGTTACCGTATCATCCGGGGCTTTTCTGACGACCAGGCTTATTTCAATGCCATATTAATTGATGAGAGAGGCCAGCTGGCTGGAAGTACGCTGTTTTATATCCCTTTCAATCCTGAAATGGAAACAACAGGAACTCCTTACCTTATAAATAGAGGGGAATTCTTCCTGGCTGTACATGACAAGGCTACAAACTTCAAATTAGGTTCGAAACTCAGGCTTTATCACTCTGCCCTAAAAAACAATACGCCGGCCATTACTGAAATCTATTTCAAAGAAAATAAACCCATCGAATTCATGATGGATTGGTGGGAAGAGAAAAATATGCTTGCAGTTGGAGGACTCTATTACAATTTCTATAGCAAATCAATTGAAGGAGCCTATTCAGCATTTATAACTCCAGGTATTCAAAAAGCAGACAGCCTTTTGTTTAACCGGATGGATAAGAAATTCAAGAAAGGTCTCAGAAGCAGAATTTATGATATGTCGTTAGATGATGCCATCAATTCTCTACAGACAAGATACTTCAAGGTATTGCCAGGCGGGAAAAGCATCTTGCTTTCCGACATGTTCAATAATTTCACTTTTTCCCGATCAATGCTCAATAACAATTTATCGACATCCAGTTTCAGGAATCGTCCCTCCGGATATACAAGCACAGTTGTAACCCAATCGCCTTCTGGTGCCAACCTGCCCACCACAACAACTACGGTTAGGACCATAAATCCAGACAGGGCCTCAACAGGAACAGGAAATCGTAACAGACAAGCGCAACCGAGTACACCACCGCCTCCTATTCCTACAGGTTTTCCAGAAAAAGTTCCAACCGCCACTAATGCCTTATTATTTCCTGCTCCGGTTACATCAAAAGATGCGGGTGATGTAATGACATTGAATAAAATGATGGATTATAAATCTGTTTATTTCCTCAATGATATAGATGTTTCCAAAAACGCAGTTGCATGGTCACGCAACCTTTATGTACCAGGCACTCCGTTCACTGATGTTTTAATACTTCCTGCCGATAGTGGACAGATTAAGCTGCTCAATTATGAAGTGAGTAAAAAGAATGTACCTTATCTAAACATTACGCATTTCAGAGGCGCTACTACAAACTCAATGCAAGTTTCAACAGCCGGACAGCCTTTATTATTTTACAAGAAGAATATCGTTTGGTGGGGTAAGAACCGAATTCTTACTTTATATGAAGATTCGGATACTGGAAAGATTGGGGTAGCTGAAGTGAAGTGGGATTAGGAGGTTCAAGAGGTTCAAGAAGTTCAAGAGGTTCCAGAAGTTTAAAGGTTCAAGGGTTTAAGGTTGAAGGTTTAAGTCTCTATTCGTTGAGATGAAAAATCAAGACCCTGACTTATAACTTACTACATACTACTTAAAACGTAAAACTTTTCACGTACTACTACTCCGCTCCTCCTCACTGGTACTTAACCGGATTTCTCCTGAAAGAAAGTATATAACGCTTAATATTCATCAGGAAAGCGAGGATGAAATAAATGATGAGGGGAGACCCCATGGTAAGGAAAGAAATATAAACAAACCATGTTCTGATACGGCTTGTAGCAATGCCCAGCCTCTCGCCAATGGCGGTACAAACTCCAAACAAATGCCACTCTATGTAATATCGGAACCGGTTCATAATGTAAAAATAGAAAATTAAGCCTTCTAAACAACGAATTGGTATACAGTATTAGTGTTTTCTGACTAAATTCGCAACGGCAATCAGGCAATTTGAAAATTTGAAAATTTGAAAATTCAGGAGCAGCCTGCACCTCTAACAAATTGACTGGCAGGGTATAACATACAAAAAAGAATGTTCTAACTGCGGCATTTTCAAATTATCAAATCTTCAAATTATCAAATTAATTATTCCGCTTTTCACTAATAAAAATACACGCTACATGGTATTCGATCTCAACCTCATCAAAAAGACTTATTCAGCGATGCCTGCCAGGGTGGATGCCGCCCGTAAAGCACTGGGTCGCCCGCTTACATTGGCAGAAAAAATTCTCTATTCACACCTTTGGAAAGATGTTGCCATTACTGACTTTGAAAGAGGGAAAGCATATGTTGACTTTGCCCCAGACCGTGTAGCTATGCAGGATGCTACCGCACAGATGGCCCTCCTCCAGTTCGACACAACGGGTAGGAAAACCGTAGCAGTTCCTTCTACAGTACACTGCGACCACCTGATTGTTGCTAAGAAAGAAGGAGTGGTTGACCTCGCTAAAGCCGTTTCTGACAATGAAGAGGTTTATGAATTCCTTTCCTCTATTTCTAATAAATATGGTATCGGTTTCTGGAAACCAGGCGCCGGTATCATTCACCAGGTAGTTTTGGAAAATTATGCCTTCCCTGGTGGTATGATGATCGGTACCGACAGCCATACTGTAAATGCAGGTGGTCTTGGTATGATCGCTATTGGAGTTGGTGGTGCTGATGCCTGCGATGTAATGGCGGGACTTAGCTGGGAACTGCTGATGCCAAAACTGATTGGTGTAAAACTGACCGGTAAACTGAATGGCTGGACTGCACCAAAAGATGTGATTCTGAAAGTAGCTGGTATTCTTACCGTAAAAGGTGGTACCAATGCTATTGTGGAATATTTTGGAGAAGGCGCTACAAGTATGAGTTGTACTGGTAAAGGCACTATCTGTAATATGGGTGCTGAAATAGGGGCAACCACTTCTACTTTTGGATACGATGATAGCATGAGCCGCTATCTTAAAGCAACAGGTCGCGCTGAAGTAGCTGAGGCCGCTGACGCCATCAAAGAATACCTGACCGGTGACGCAGAAGTATATGCGAATCCTGAGAAATATTTCGACCGTGTAATTGAAATAAACCTGGATGAACTGGAACCACACTTGAATGGACCTTTCACTCCAGATCTCGCTACTCCTATTTCACAAATGAAAGAAGCCGCCGCCAAGAACGGATGGCCAACAAAAGTGGAAGTAGGTTTGATAGGAAGCTGTACCAACTCTTCTTATGAAGATATTAGTCGTGCTGTAAGTCTTGCTAAGCAAGTAGCAGAAAAAGGACTTAAGACTAAAGCCGAATTCACCATCACTCCAGGAAGCGAATTGGTTCGTTATACCATTGAGAGGGACGGGTTCCTCGATACTTTCGAGAAAATAGGTGCTACGGTATTTGCCAATGCCTGCGGACCTTGTATTGGTATGTGGGAAAGGATGGGTGCTGAAAAACAAGAACGCAATACCATTGTACATAGCTTCAACAGGAACTTTGCGAAACGTGCCGATGGCAATCCGAATACAATGGCATTTGTTGCCTCTCCTGAATTAGTAACAGCCTTGGCTATTGCAGGTGATCTTACATTCAATCCAATGACTGATACCCTTACAAATGAAAAGGGTGAGCAGGTAAAACTGGATCCCCCTAGTGGTGATGAATTGCCTTCAAGAGGGTTTGATGTGGAAGATGCCGGTTACCAGGCTCCTGCTGAAGACGGAAGTAAAGTGAGTGTTGCAGTTAAAGCAGACAGCAAGAGGTTACAATTATTATATCCATTTGCTGCCTGGAAAGGTACCGATCTCAAAGGCTTGAAATTACTGATAAAAGCAAAAGGCAAATGTACCACCGACCACATATCAATGGCTGGTCCATGGTTGAAATTCCGTGGTCACCTCGATAATATCAGTAATAACATGCTGATTGGGGCACTGAACTTCTTCAACGAAAAAACCGACAATATCAAGAACCAGTTAACCGGAGAGTATGGTCCGGTTCCTGCAACGCAAAGGGCGTACAAGGCAGCTGGCATCGGAACGATAGTAGTGGGTGATGAGAATTATGGTGAAGGTTCCTCCCGTGAGCATGCGGCCATGGAGCCTCGTCATCTTGGTGTACAGGTGGTATTAGTGAAGAGTTTCGCTCGTATTCACGAAACCAATCTGAAAAAGCAAGGTATGCTGGCTATTACCTTTGCAAACAAAGAAGATTATGATAAGATCCAGGAAGATGACAATATTGATGTAATTGGACTCACTAGCTTCACCCCTGGAAAACAATTGCAGTTAGTATTGAACCATGCCAATGGAACCAGTGAAACCATCAATGTAAACCATAGCTACAATGCGCAGCAGATTGAGTGGTTTAAGGCTGGTGGTGCATTGAACGTAATCCGTGCAGAGTTTGCAAAAGGTTAATTAGTTTAGATTCTACTTAAATAAAAAAAAGCCCCTTTAGAGGGGCTTTTTTATTACTGCTAGTTTATACAATAAAAAAGCTATAAAAAGTTCAGTTGGGAAAATTAAAGCTGTATTGAACATCCATTTTCCCATGTGGAGGTTGTATAAGGTCTCCAACCTTATAAGGTTGGAGACCTTATACAACCTCCACTGCTCTAACAGGCAAAATTATTTTGTACTACTTCTGTTCTAACTATAATCCCCAAACACACCGCTACTTATTACTTAATTTTCAGTCCTATACAAAAACAATATAAAACATTAAAATCGGAAGATGATTTTGTATTGAAGAACACTTTTCCCCTGTTCTCGTTGTGCTAGGTCTGTCCATAAGGTTGGGACCTTATACAACCTCCCCCTATTACCTTATAGTAAGCAACCAACCCTCCCCCTTTTTTACCGGAATTTTTTCACCGACTTTAAACACTCTGGCTTCCTGAAAATTACGGATACCCATTGCTGAAATGGAAGCCTTATCTGGATCTATGCCCAGCTTCTTCCAATCTATTTTCAGTCCGACTTCAGTATCTGACTCTGCCCAACTGGCAAGGGCTACCAATGCGGCTCCCTTCTTTTGGTAGACTGTTGTTAAGATTTTTGAATTGTCTGTTGTAACTGGACAATGCCCACTCCACCATCCAATCATGGATGTGCCCTGCATACCGAAATCATCCCAGGCTTTCCATAAAGGACGGGGGTCTGCTTTCTCCGACCATGGCATGCGGGAAGTCATTCCGAAAACCATTCCTCTCCAAGGATTGCCTCCGCCTTCCAGCATCTCTCCCATTAAACCAAATGGGATACCACTAATTTCCGTTAGAAAGAAATCAGCACTCCCCTTTTCATAATCAAAATACTCGCCAAACCACAGTCGGTTCAGGTATGGGAAATGCTCCATATACAAGTTGGCACTATTATTAAATCCATCGTTCTTGTTGAATTGATTGGCAGAATGCAAATCTATGATACCTGGTTTTCCTCCCTCGGTCAATACCCTTTTTACCCGCTTCATAGTGATTCTGTCGAAAGCCACATCATCAAGATAGATGCCGTCGATACCTATATTTTTAGTGAGCCAGTTCATTCCCTCTACATAATAATTATGCCAGCGGCTCATACCACTGTTAACAATAGCCGCATCTTTTATTTCTGGCACAAACCAAGCGGCAATATAATCATCTCCCACATGCTCCTGTAACCAACTAAAGCCTCCTCCCTTACCTGTGGAATAGATCTCATGTCCCAGACTTCGTAATACCGGCGTTTCATAAGCATGATTACTGAGCTCCCGAACCGTATTGTAAATCTTCACCTTTATTCCTTTGCCATGCGCTTCATCAATATACTTTTTCATGGCTTCGTACTCAATGAAAGGATAATTGATCCATGGATTGATGGCATTGGCATGATGGATATTCACAACTGTAGCCCCTGTTGGTTTTATAGAATCGATGGACTGGTATTTATGATAGAATCGGGTCTTCCATTGAAAATCGGTATTGATAGTATGGAATGGAGTTATTAATAAAGTGAAATTATAATAAAGCACATCGCCCTTTTGCATTGTACGGGCACCACTATAATTACTGGCCATCACCTGATTTCCCGACTCTATGATACTTATCCCACCTTTTCCTTCATTACCCCATGAGGTCGGCAATAACAAAGGCTTTTGAAGATAGAAATTCGTATTCAGCGGACGAACATAATTCTCATCGCGAAGGGAATACTGCATACCAGCATTTACATCCCCTATCCAGCAGCCATCCTGATTCTTTTGGGCAACGTTCCATTTCCATTCAAATAGCGGTTGACGATATCCACCTTTTTCACCAAGTCCCATCATATATGTAGCAGCCTTTTTATCATATGGCATTTGCAATAAGATATCCTTAAGAGAAACAGATTCTTTTGCCGTCAGTTTCATTGAGTAGGTAACAAACCCATCAAATTCTATTGAACCGACAACATCCAATTGCAATTGTTTATTTGATGAACTGCTTTTCCAGGATACAGTACCCGGTTCTTTTTTTGTAAATACGGTTCCAGCAGAATTGAGTTTCAATGTATCGCTATTACTTCCAATGGCTATAAAACGAAAAGGATTCGACAATATATTTTTGGGTAGCTGGGAATAGCCTGTCATTTCAGGTGTAAAGAATGTTTGAACCTGCTGGGGTAAACCATCCTTTCCTATCATAATCTTCCTACCTAATAAGGAAACAGAATTGCCTGATACAACCAATGGCTTATAGGGTGCCACCACAGAATTCGACTGAGCCAATGTAGAATTCAACCATTTAACCCTTGTCATTTTCCATGGTTCTGCAATACCATCTTCCTTAGCAAGTTCATCTGTTACAACAAACGACAACCTTATAGTTTGTTCTGAGGTTCCGTTAGAGCTAATGATGGCAGTACCAGTATACGTTCCGGGCGACATCGTTTCCGGAAAGTCAACTGCACACCATAATGGCTGGATATTTCCCTGATGTATGTCAACTCTAGCTTTGAATGGTTTATTATCGTAAGTAGTACCGTCAGTATTTATGCATTCAAGTAATGAGGCTGGTATTTTTTGTCCTTTTGAGTTTACAAGATCAGAAAACCGGATCGATATATTTTCTACTTCTTTCAAGGCCCATACTCCTATCTGGAAAGTCATGAATTCACCACGGCGGGCAGTATCGGAAAAAAATGAACTATTCCCCTTTTTAATCCAACGATATGGAAGATCCATTTTCATTTTCACCGGATGCATCGGTCTTCGGGGAAAAGCAAAAATGACTGTTCTCTGTTCTTCTCCTTCAATTGCTCTGTCTCCCTACCTGTAGCAATCAATTCCATTGGATAAAAGCTGTTGAAACTATTGATCGATTGGAATTCTTTCAATGCAGCGGTACTTGGTGTAGCTGCATATTTTGTTAACCAGTCACTGGAAGCTGTATTCTCTGGTTTCAGATAAATGCCTTTTGGATAATTACTGCGCCCTTCATTCTTATAAGGCATATAATAGATATAGTAAAGTCCTTCACCTGCTTCTGGCTCAAAATAAAGGGTACCATATTCACGGGTGATTGATGCGATGGCCACATTCAATACTTTAGCATGAGTGGAAGCTGCTTCTACTATAATTCTTTTATTCTCCGGATTCAGATCATTTCTACGCCAGGGTAAAATGACCTTTACAGCTGTAACTTTTGTGTCTACATAAACAACAGCCCTGTGATTACCCAAACTATCAGCATTCCAACAACCATCGCAATTACTATAAACCACTTCTTGTGAGTAGGAAAAAGAACAGATAAGAACTAAAAACAATGAAATAAGAAAACGGGACATGGGGAAAGATTTAGCGGAAGGTACAAAGGATTGGGAGGTTCAAGAAGTTCAATACGTTCCAAAAGTTACTTCGACAAAAGGGGGAGCTAGGTAATTATCGGCCGTTTTAGATTGAAACATTAAGATATAGCTGTTAGATTACAACTATCGGCTTTCTCTTTGTCTGAATTTAAAATATAATTTTGAAGAGATTTATCGACCTAGCTCCTCGAGGGGTCGGGGGAGTACCCTCTGGAACCTTTTGAACATTTTGAACCTTTTGAACAATTTATTTAAAATTATTTTGCAAAATGAACGGTGTTCATTATTTTTTACACTTCATTTAGTTGTATATGACCATAGCGGATAGGAAACATAGGGAAAACACGGATGCGACAGCTGATACTGGATGCAGCTCGTACTATTTTCTGGAAAGGTTTCAGCTAACCAGTATCCGCACCTAAAGCCGAAGCTATTGAATACCGTCCCGGAACTATTTACCTCTATTTTAAGGATAAGAACGAAATTTTTCATGCCCTGCATGACGAAGGCTTTAGCCGGATGCTTACCAAAATGCAACCCCTTCAACACGTATCTGAGCCATTCGAGCGACTGAAAGCCATGGGCCGTGTGTATATGGACTTTGCTCTCAACAATAAGGATTTTTATGATCTCATGTTTATCATGAACGCCCCTATTGAATGGGAAAAAGATATGCCCAATTGGAAAATGGGGGATAATACATTGAATTACCTGAAGGCAGTCCTTAGAGATTGTCAGGCTACAGGTCGATTCAAAGGATTTGATATTGAATACCTTTCATTCACTATCTGGTCTTCATTGCATGGTATGTGTGCCCTCTACTGCAGGGAACGTTGTCAGGCTTATAATGAACAGAATATTTCAGCCGACGACCTTATGAAAAACGGATTCGAATACTATGTTCGCTTCCTGGAAAACATGTGATTTTTTTTGTCCAAACGATGAACGCTGTTCAGTATGTAAACATTGATTAATAAAGTATAAAATATGAAAGAAAAAAGTTGGATGATCCTTTTATGTGGGCTCATTTCCGCCAACTCCTTTGCGCAGTCGGTAGACCCTTTACCTGGATATATCAATGAAGGTCTCTCCCATAATTTAGTACTGCAGGAAAAGACTATTTCACTGGAGAAAAGCTTACTGGCATTGAAGGAAGCAAAAAGCCTTTTCCTGCCAACAAGTTATTTTGAAACACAGTATACGCTGGCACAAGGCGGCCGTGCTATTGAATTTCCGGTAGGTGACTTGTTGAATCCTGTCTATTCAACACTCAACCAACTCACCAATAGCACCCAATTCCCACAAATAAAAAATGTATCGGAGCAATTCCTTCCCAATAATTTCTATGATGTGCGAATCAAGACAAGTATGCCCATCATCAATACAGACCTTAAGTATAATAAACAGATAAAAGAACAACAACAGGTTTTAGATCAAACAAGCATTGACCAATACCGTCGTGAATTGGTAAAAGAAATAAAAGTAGCCTTCTACTCTTATCAATTAGCTACAGAAGCACAACATATTTATGAAAATGCATTAGTACTGGTACAACAGAACTTACGTCAGATGCAATCCATGCTGGCAAATGGAAAGGGATTACCAGCTTATGTTAGCCGTGCTTCAAGTGAAGTAAAGAACGTAGAGACACAAGTGCAGAATGCAGCGAATGAAAGGATGAAAGCAAGAGCCTATTTTAATTTCCTACTCAATAAACCAATCAGCGACAGTGTAGTAACAATTACACCGAAGCTTCCCGCAACAACTATTCTCGAAAGCACTGAATCAATTGCAAACCGTGAAGAATTGAAATTGCTGCAAACAGCTAAACAGGTATATGGACTACAGGAAAAAATGTATAAATCATTCAGGACTCCAAAACTCAATGCCTTTGTTGATCTCGCTTCACAGGGTTTTGATTTTAAGGTAACCAACAAATCGTTTTTCTATCTGGGAGGTATTCAACTGAGCTTCCCCATATTTACTGGCAACAGGAACCTTTATAAGATTGAAGGTTCCAGAATAGAACAACGTGCCATTGATCTCCGCACAACAAGTACACGTCAGCAATTAGAACTTGCTGCTTTTAATAGCCGAAACAATGCCCTCACCAGTTATAATAATTACACTGCTTCCTTACAACAACAAGAGGCCGCTCAACAATATTTCAAGCTGATAGATCGGGGATATAAAGAAGGAGTGAACAGCTTTATTGAATTCCTGGATGCCAGAAACCAATTGACAACAGCACAATTACAGGTTACGATTCAACAATACAGATATCTGGCAGCATTAGCCAGTTATGAAAGAGAAACAGCCTCTTATACCATTAACTAATTAAAAGATCAATACATGAAAGCAGTATTCATTTCCTTATCATTGGCTCTTTTCCTTACATCGTGCCAATCGAAAGCAAAAGAGGAACCAGCAAAGCCAAACCAGGAAGCTGCCATTCCCGTTAAACTCCTGGCTCTGGAATCACAGAAAGGTGAGCAGGTAGTGGAAGCTACTGGTCTCATTGGCACAGAAAATGAAGCACGTTTGTCGTTCAAGATTGGCGGCATCATTGAATCCGTTGCGGTGAAAGAAGGACAAAATGTAAAGAAAGGCCAGCTATTAGCAAGTCTCAAATCAACGGAAATTGAAGCTCAGGTGCAACAAGTTCAATTAGCACTTGAGAAAGCAGTAAGGGATTATCAACGTGCATCCAATCTTTATAAGGATAGTGTAGCAACGCTTGAACAATTACAGAATGCAAAAACCGGTGTTGACATTGCTAAACAGAATCTTCAACAGGTTATGTTCAACAGGCAGTATGCAAATATCTACGCTCCTACCGACGGCTTTATCGTAAAGAAAATCGGCAATCCTGGTGAATTAGCTTCTCCGGGCAGTCCTGTTATATTCATGAATTCTATATCAGGATCCAGCAAGTGGATTCTGAAAACAGGAGTAGCAGACCAGCAATGGGCCGCAGTTAGCAATGGCGATAAGGCAACAGTAACCATTGATGCTTTCCCTGGAAAAACTTTTACAGCAATTGTTAGCAAGAAGGCTTTGGCTGCTGATGCTGCCAGTGGTTCCTTCCTGTTGGAATTGCAGTTAAATATGCAATCAGAAAAACCTGCTATCGGAATGTTTGGGAAAGCCCTCATAAAAACCTCTCATACATCAGCCGGTTTTAGTTTACCCTATGAGGCTTTGCTGGAGGCCAATGGTTATGTAGGATATGTTTTCGCTACCAACGACCAGAAGAAAGTGACAAAAGTAACTGTAACCATCAGTCGCATTACCAACGACAGGGTTTATTTGTCAGGTGGATTGGAAGGCTATCGTTATGTAGTGGTTACCGGAAGCCCATATCTTACCGAAGACGCCACCATAAAAGTGATTAACTGATAAAGTACTACTATTCTTCTGCAACGAATAAATGAATTTTCATGAAACTGACGTCCTTCTTTGTAAAGAACTATCAATTCACCTTAGTGGTGTTCCTGATGGTAGTGGTACTGAGTGTCACCACTATGCTGAATATGCCCCGGTCGGAAGATCCGGAAATGAGTCCTCCCCAATTCCCAATCGTAGTAGTATATCCAGGTACCAGTCCCAAAGACATGGAAGAACTGGTTGTAAAGCCTATTGAGAAAAGGGTAAGTGAACTGGAGAATATCAAGAAGATCACAACCAAGATCGATAATGGATTAGCTGTAATAAATGTTGAATACAAATATGAAAGCGATGTAGAAGCCAAATACCAGGAATTGGTAAGGGAAACCAATGCTATCAGGGGAGATTTACCAGCAGACTTATATAGTCTTGAAGTAAAAAAAGTGACACCGACAGATGTTAGTGTAATGCAGGTAGCCCTGATAAGCGAGAATGCCTCTTACCAGAAACTTCGTGAATATGCAAAGGAACTCAAAGAGAATCTTGAAAAGGTGAATAGCCTGAAGAAGATATCCTATTGGGGAGTACCTGAACCTATTATAAGGGTGGACCTGAAACTAGATAAGATAGCTCAGCTTCATATACCCCTTAACCAGATATTAGGAGCCGTTCAAAGTGAAGCTGCAAATATCCCTGGTGGAAGTCTTGAAGCTGGCACCAAGAGTTTCAATGTAAAAACAAGTGGTAAGTACAAAAGTTTGGAAGAAGTTCAAAACACTATCATCAGTGGTGGAAGCGGCAATATCGTATATCTGAAAGATGTGGCACAGGTTGCTTTTAATTATGAAGAAGAAAAACATATCACAAGGCTGAACGGTCACAGATGTGTATTGGTAACCGCTGCACAGAAACCAGGACAGAATATTTCAAAAACACAGGCATCTTTTCTACCGGTCATAGATGCTTTTACAAAGAAACTTCCATCCAATATAGAACTGGTGAAGTCTTTTGACCAGGCAGACAATGTTGAACATCGCTTAGGGGGATTAGGAATCGACTTCCTTATAGCTATCGGATTAGTTTTAATTACTTTACTTCCCTTGGGACTCAGAGCTTCTTTGGTAGTGATGGTGGCTATCCCATTGTCTTTAGGACTGGGTATTGTATCTCTTAACTTCCTTGGATATTCGCTAAACCAATTGAGTATAGTTGGATTAGTGGTAGCACTAGGATTATTAGTTGATGATAGTATAGTTGTTGTTGAAAATATTGAAAGATGGTTACGAGAAGGGCATTCAAGAAAAAGTGCTGCAATAGAAGCAACCAAGCAAATAAGTCTTGCTGTTGTTGGATGTACCGCAACACTCATTATCTCATTCCTTCCATTGGTATTCCTTCCTGAAGGATCAGGAGAGTTCATTAGAGGATTACCTATGGCGGTTATCACATCTGTATTCGCATCCATGCTGGTATCGCTTACTATAGTGCCATTTATGGCAAGTAAATTATTAAAGACTAATCATAGTGACAAAGGCAATATTTTCCTTCGTGGACTGCAAAGCCTTATAAGTGGAAGTTATTCGAAACTGCTTGACCGATCATTGAAGAATCCGGTGAAAACATTATTGATTGCCTTCTCCCTTTTCGGTGCATCATTATATCTTTTCGGCGTTATTGGTTTCCGTCTGTTCCCAACTTCCGAAAAGCCTCAATTCCTTATCAACTTGAATATGCCTTTACAGAGTTCAATCCATACTACGGATAAAATGACTAGAACAGTAGAGATGGAATTGAAGAAAGAAACTGATATTGAATATTTCACTACCAATATCGGTCATGGTAATCCAAGAATATATTATAACGAAATACCTGAGAACGAAAAATCAGATCATGCGCAGTTCTTTGTTCAGTTGAAAAGGGATGTGAAGCCATCAAAAAAGAAAGAGATCATCAATAGATTACGAGACACATTCAGTGAGGTGGCGGGCGTGAAGATTGAAGTGAAGGATTTTGAACAAGGGCCACCAGTAGAAGCACCTGTAGCCATAAGGATACTTGGTGACAACCTCGACACGCTTCGTTCACTGGCTGGCAATGCAGAAAAATTATTGCTGTCCATTCCAGGTGCCATCTATGTGAAGAATGAAGTGAGTGTGTTGAAATCGGATATCAAACTCAATATTCATACAGAGAAAGCCAGGACACTCGGTATTCAAACTGCTGAGATTGACAAAACCGTGCGCATGGCTATTGCCGGGATAGAATTAGGGAAATATAGTGATGATGATGGGAATGATTATGCAATTGTAATAACAGCGCCTAAAGACAAAAAAGCTACAATACAAACACTGGAAAACATTTTTGTGAATAATGCGCTGGGAACTCCTGTGCCTTTGAATCAGATTGCAGACATAGAATTTGAAACATCCCCTTCCACCATCAAACATCTGGACAAAAAGCGATTTGTAATTATAAGTGCCTTTACAGATAAGGGTGTACTTGCGCAAGCGGTTACAAAAGAATTCCAGAAAAGAGCTGGTGAATTAAAGCTGCCTTCGGGCTATCAGTATCAACTGGCGGGAGAAGCGGAAAGTGAAAAAGAAGCGTTTGGAGGAAGTTTTGGGACCGTTATCATCGCAACCGTATTCCTTTTCATAATGGTATTGATTTTAGAGTTTAAGACATTCAAAAGCACTCTTATTGTATTATCTGTAATTCCATTAGGTATTATTGGTGGTGTACTCATGCTTTGGGCTACAGGTAATCCTATGTCGTTTGTTGCCATCATTGGTTTCATTGGATTGGCGGGTATTGAAGTAAAGAACAGCATATTGTTGGTAGATTTCACCAACCAGTTACGGGAAGAAGGGAAAGGATTGGAAGATGCCATCCGGGAAGCAGGTGAAATACGATTCCTGCCGATTGTTCTTACCAGTCTTACTGCTATTGGTGGTCTTACCCCCATTGCCCTCAATAATAACCCATTGATTTCACCTCTTGCCATGGTATTGATTGGAGGATTGATTTCTTCCACTTTATTATCAAGAATTGTGACACCGGTGGTCTACAAACTTATTCCGCCAAAAATTGAAAAAGACGAAAAGGAAGAAAAATAGAAAAACCAAAAGCACCGAAAGGTGCTTTTTTTATGGATACAAACAATAGATTTAAAACAGCGTATAAACCACCGCCTAACTCACTTCATAAATCAGTAAATTTGCATTGAAGAAATAAAGGAAAGAGTTACCACTCAATACAACACTATGCCAACCAGCGATAAAAAGATTTTATTCTTTTCCACCCAACCCTACGATCGGGACTTTTTTACAAAACAGAATGAAGAATGGGGTTTTCAGATCGACTTCGTAGAGTCGAGATTGAGACAGAAAACAGCCAACCTGGCTCAAGGGGCAGATGCTGTTTGTGCATTTGTGAATGATAAGCCAGATGCTACTGTAATGGCCACCCTTGCGGCAGCTGGGGTAAAAGTTTTGGCCTTACGCTGTGCCGGCTTTAATAATGTAGACCTGGAGGCGGCCAAACAGAATGGAATAAAGGTATGCAGGGTACCAGCTTACTCACCTCATGCTGTAGCCGAACATGCTGTTGCTATGATTTTAACCTTGAATCGAAAAACTCATAAAGCCTATAACAGGGTAAGGGAGCAGAATTTCTCACTCAACGGATTATTGGGTTTCGACCTTTACCAGAAAACCGTGGGTGTGGTAGGTACTGGCAATATCGGTAAAGTATTTGCAGAAATCATGAGCGGATTCGGCTGCAAAGTGCTGGCCTTCGATATTACAAAGGATAGTGATCTCGAGAAAAAAGGCATTGAATATGTTTCTATGGAAAAGATCCTTGAACAATCCGATATCATATCATTGCATTGTCCTTTAACCGATAAGACCAAACACCTCATAAATGAATCAACTATCAACAAGCTGAAAAAAGGAGTGATGTTAATCAATACCAGCAGAGGTGGCTTAATAGATACGAATATGGTAATAGAGGGTTTGAAATCAAAAAAGATTGGCTATTTAGGAATAGATGTATACGAGCAGGAAGAGCATCTTTTTTTCAGGGACTTATCAGCAAGTATTATTGAAGACGATACTATACAGCGTTTAATGAGTTTCCCGAATGTTCTGGTAACAGCTCATCAGGCATTTTTTACCGAGGAAGCACTTTACCAGATAACCAAAACAACACTCCAAAGTATCGATGAAATTTTATCTGGAAAGCCCATTTCGCAGCCAGGAGTAATGTTGGTTCCCTGATTCCTGAAAATAAATTCTTGCAATGGATATTTGGCAAAAAACATATCAGGCCTTCGACAAATTATTGACTGAAAAAATCATAGCCCTCAAACAACAGGCTGACGATTTACAACAAAGTATAGCTTCTGAAACAAAAAGCAGTGTCGGCGATAAATATGAAACCAGCAGGGCCATGCTTCACCTTGAACAGGAAAAGAATAATCATCATTTACGGGAAGCACAGGATCAGCGAAGTGTTTTACATAGTCTGGAGAGGCACAGCCCAACAGAAAAAATTACTACCGGCAGCCTCGTAAAAACAAATAAAGGCTGGTTTTTCATCAGCGGCGCTTTTGGAAAGACGAGTCTTGAAATAGGCATGGTGATGGCCATTTCTTCCGTTTCTCCATTAGGAAAAAGTCTTACAGACCATAAGGTAAATGATTCCGTAAAAGTGCTTGAAACGACCTACCTTATTGAAGCAGTCTACTGAAACAGGAGTCATGTGACAGAATTTTTACCTATTACGTAATCCTTCAAATGACCTTTCCATTATATTTAGTAAAATTTTACTTATGGCAATGGGAAGAAACAGGCTGGAAGCCTTTAGCGATGGGGTGCTGGCAATAATAATCACCATCATGGTCCTTGAGTTAAAAGTTCCACATGGAGATAACCTGGCGGCACTGGAGCCCCTGTTCCCGGTTTTCCTTAGTTATATCCTAAGTTTTATTTATATCGGTATCTATTGGAATAATCATCATCACCTGTTACATACTGCGCAAAAGGTTACAGGCAAAGTGCTTTGGGCAAATACACATTTATTAT
>JBGAQE010000224.1:0-3822 GCA_044220885.1 Chitinophagaceae bacterium | reverse complement strand
GAAGGGGCAGATCTTAAATATCCAGGTGATTTGAAAATGCTCGCTTCCTATTCAGATGCTTTCATGGATCCACGGATTTTGGAAAAGAAGATTATTATACTGTCGGATGTAATGAACCCGCTCTTAGGCCCCAGTGGAGCGTCAGCAGTTTTTGGTCCCCAAAAGGGAGCTAGTGAAACCGATATTCAAATTTTGGAAGAAGGACTAACACAGTGGGCGACTTTAGTACATAAAAACACAGGCAAGGATATTTCGACTATACCATACGGTGGGGCTGCAGGGGGAGTGGCAGCAGGTTTACATGGATTGCTGAACGCCCAATTGACTAATGGGATAGAGTATTTCCTCGACGTTACGAATTTTGATGAAGAAGTGAAGCATGCTAACCTGGTCATCACCGGCGAAGGCTCTCTCGATCTTCAAACTCTAGATGGTAAAGGTCCTTACGGCGTTGCCCAGCGCGCCCGTAAATATTCGGTACCCGTTATAGGCATGGCAGGTAAAGTGGATACAGAAGCCATTCCCGAGTTAAAGAAGACTTTCGACTCTATCATGTGTATTAACGATAAAAATGCCAGTGTGGAAGAGATGATGGCTAATACGGCGGTGAGGTTGGAGATGGCGGGGTATGAGTTGGGGAATAGGATTGCGTGAGAGAAGCCTAAAGCTTAAAGCCTAAGGCCAAAGGCTTGTCCAGAGTCGGCCCAAAACTCTCGTCTTCGGATGAGTTTGGTTAACTTGCTAAATAGGCCTTTGACTTAATGCCTATTCAGTATCTAAAATATAAGTCATACGAAGACAAGAACTTCGTCAAGACTCAGAATTAAGCTTTAGGCCCTTGGCCTTAAGCATTAAGCAAATAAAAATGGGATACCTCTACTTAATATTGACCATCCTCTCCGAAACCATCGCCGTCCTCCTCATGAAAGCCTCCAACGGTTTTCAGAATAAGATGGTATCGGCATTTGCTGTAACAGCCTATGTTTTGAGTTTTGTTTTTCTGACCCTGGCATTGAAAAAAATGCCGATGGGGATTGCCAATGCCATTTGGGCGGGAGCCAGTACGGTGCTGGTGGTGATAGCCGGATGGTTCTTTTTCAAGGAAAGCATCAGTATGAAGCAGCTGTTTTTCTTATTACTGATTGTGATTGGGTTGATAGGACTGAATTGGGGTAATAGTACTGCTGCTTAAGTACTTGTGCACATCATTATATCCCTTTTTGACCGTCTGCCTATAATAGCTTACTTTTACTTATATACTTTATACTTCACTAGAGTTTCCCATCAGTATCCTCCTCTATTTAGTCGTAATAAGTTTAGCAGCAGGCATTCAGCATTTTGCACCTTGCATCAAGCATCATGCATCCAGCCTCAAGCATCCAGCATAAAAGTGGTCCAAAAAACAAAAACAGGACCTCTCACTAATAGAAACAAATATGGCAAAAGCAAAAGAATCGTTCTCCAAAAAAGAAAAAGAAAAGAAAAGGCTGAAACAACGCCAGGATAAGCAGGAAAAAATGCAGGACAGAAAAGCGAATGGTAAAAAGACCAATAAGCTGGAAGACATGATGGCTTATGTGGATGAAAACGGAAACCTTTCCGATACCCCTCCTGATCCACGTTACAAAAAGAAATTCAACTCAGAAGACATGATCATCGGTGTTCCCAAGCAAGTGGATACACCAGACGTACCTCGATTGGGTACCGTGGTATTCTTCAATGAGCAAAAAGGTTTCGGCTTTATCACAGACAAAGAATCGGGAGAGCGCATCTTTATACATGCTAATAACCTGTCGATGGAAGTTAAGGAGAATGATAGGGTGGAGTTTGAGATAGAAAGGGGACCGAGAGGTTTGAGTGCGGTGAATGTGAAGATTGTAACTGGATAGTAATTTGATAATTTGAAGATTTGAAAATTTGAAAATCTGGTTGGTAATAACTAATTATTTGTAAATTTTCAATGTTCAGTAGCAGTGGGCTGTGAATGTGAGGAATTGATTTGATTGTACTGAGAATATAATAAATGAAAAGGAGAATTTGGTTTTGCCATCTTCTCCTTTTTTATTTCTCTTTTTCTTAGTGAGTATCCAACAATTAGAAACCCGCAACTCGTAACTCGCAACCCGAAAACATCCCTTCCCGCCTTTCCGGTAAAATGTATTCTGCTATCTTTACTATTTCCAATAGTTTTTCATTAGGTCCTCAACCCATGCAGGTTGTTGGATAGCTGTTTTCGGTTGGAATTCTCTGAATACAGGTTTAATATCCAAAACAGGGGTTCCGTCGATGGCATCAAGATATTTCACTTTTATGGTACGACCAGTATGTTCTAATAGTTCAACAGTACAAAGTCCGATACTGTTGGGCCTGTCTTTTTTTCGTTGTCCAAAAATACCCACTACAGGATAATTCGGATTTCCTCTGGGACGCCCCGAAAAAACAATGTCTTCAGGTTTAACTTTATCAAAGAAATAGATGATTTCTAAATGCGAAAAGTCGGAAATGCTGGCAAAAGCTTCTGTTGGAATATGTTCCGCCAATTCAATTACTGCAATAATTTCTTCCCAATTATCATCAATGGGTGTTACTCTTGAATTTTTCACTGTTGCGACGGGATTGAGAGTTATTTCTATTCTTGCCATTTTGTAAGGTTGAGTGATGTAATATTTTGCGATAATCGTATCCGTTCGAGGCTTTATGCAGTTGAGGAAAGCGCAACTGTCATATCGAAACAATCACCTGCCCAGTCAAGTAAGTTAAATTTAAAACTAAAAAACTGAGTTTAGAAATGCAGACAAGCTGAATTCCATCCTACTTAATAGAACTTCATTTAAACATTTTAATGGTTGTATCTGTCTCGAAACCCAATATTACAAAAACAGCTGTGGTGAATTTGGCAAATAATTATTCATACATATTATCAAACAGCCTCTCGTTTGGTGGCTTAATTCCAAGGGCTCGGATATATATGGTTGTTTGTCCTCTATGATGGGCTTGGTGCTCAAAAGCTTTAAATATCCAGGCAATACGTGTTTCATTGAATTTACCTCGTTGAATGTTTTGGTAACTTTTATTCATATCAAATCCCTCCAAAGCTTGGATGGCATAATCATAACTGATGGACACAAAGTAAGCAACTGAGTCTTTAGTCAATGCAGATTCGGTGCTTTCTAGGATCTGCCTGTTAATTACAGCTGGAATTTTCACCCCGGTTGCTGCTTCCATTAAACTTACGGTTCCTTGTGATAAATGAATCATCTGTTGAGCAAATGTCCTGATACTGTCCTGAGGACGAAAAGAAAATTTGTCAGCAGGCATTGTTTTTATATAATCAAGAGTATACAATTTCGATCGTTTCCAGTCTTTCAAAAGCTGCACCTTAAGTGAGTCAGCATATTGCCCATACGAGGTCATGCTGAATAGTATTAGCATTACAAGAGTTTGATATTTTATTGTCATTGTTTTTTATTGATTTACCAGACTGTCTTGGTTTTCCTGCTTTGCTGTTATTTAAAAATAGCGTGCTGCCAAGTCATAATGATTATAATTATTTAAGTTGAAAATAGCTGGAAAGGCTTAAATGAATCCCAAACGATTGAATTATAACTGGAGGTGCTTAATTGTTTATTTTTATTCAGTGTCAATAGTGTATCGGTACTCCAGACTTTCGAAAGTTGCATTACTAAAAATAGCTATCCTTTCATGCTGTTGAAATATCTATTTCAGTTTTTCCAATTTGCCTTTTCTTTTTACTATGTTTTTGTAGTCCCACTGAATATCTCTTGATTTTTTTAACCAGCGCTTAAGGTCTTTTAAATTGAC
>JBGAQE010000223.1:0-4020 GCA_044220885.1 Chitinophagaceae bacterium | reverse complement strand
ATCTCTATTTTGAATTTCCGGAGAAATCGGGACAGGTAGCTATAAGAATCGGACAATGGAAAGGTGTTAAAAGCAATATGAAGAAAGATAAGGGTTCTCCATGGGAAGTATTCGATATTGTAAATGACCCAAATGAGACTACAAATCTGGCATCTAAGCATCCGGAATTGATACTACGCTTTGATAGTATTCTGAAAAAAGAACATCAGCCCTCTCATATTCGAGACTGGGAGTTTATAGATCCCAAAACCGGTAAAGAATAAGTTCGATAACGAGTTAAACGGATTGACATGAAAAGAAAAGTATACTTTATAGGGATCACTACCATTCTTATTACCTGTGGTTTCCTGTTTGCTGGATTTAAGACAGGAATGGTTTCAGGGAATACAGCGGCTGACAACCCGAATATAATTATCATATTCATGGATGATATGGGTTATGGCGATCTCGAATGCTATGGCGGATTTCCCTATCATACGCCAAGTATTAATAAGCTGGCTTCGCAGGGAATGAGATTCACCAATTTCTATGCAGCGCAGGCAGTTTGCAGTGCTTCAAGAGCCGCATTGCTTACGGGATCTTATCCAAACCGGATGGGTGTTTCCGGTGCTTTCATGCCAGACAGTAAGATTGCTTTGAATCCCGAAGAAGAAACTATTGCAGAAATACTGAAGGCGAAAGGGTACAAAACCGGAATGGTAGGCAAATGGCATTTAGGACAGACGCAACCCTTTCTTCCATTGCAACAGGGCTTTGATGAATATCTGGGTTTGCCTTATTCAAATGATATGTGGCCGGTGGATTATAATGGCAGTCCACTTGATACTTCAACCCGAAGAGGCAAGTATCCACCATTGCCATTGATTGATGGAAATACTACTGTGAGAATAGTAAAAACATTAGAAGACCAGGCAGCATTAACTTCTATTTATACTGAGAGAGCTAAGCAGTTTATCCAAAAGAATAAATCGAAACCTTTCTTCTTATATATGGCGCATTCCATGCCGCATGTGCCCATTGCCGCTTCATCAAAATTTAAAGGGATGAGTGGAGCAGGATTATATGGCGATGTGATGGAAGAAATTGATTGGTCGGTGGGTGAGATCATGAAGACACTTGATGCGAATGGACTTTCAAAAAATACTTTAGTGATTTTTACAAGTGATAATGGTCCCTGGTTAACATTCGGGAACCATGCTGGTAATACCGGAGGCTTAAGAGAAGGGAAGGGCTCTGCATGGGATGGTGGTGTAAAAGTTCCTTGTATTATTCGATGGCCTACAACAATTCCAGCCGGTACTATATGTAATAACCTATCAGCAACTATCGATCTTTTACCTACTATCTGTTCCATAACAAAATCAAAATTGCCTGGTAAGAAGATAGATGGGGTGGATATTACGGATTTGCTTCTTGGAAAGAAGGGAGCTAATCCAAGAGATGAGTTTGTTTATTATTATGATCGGAATAGCCTGAAGGGAATTAGAAAGGGAAATTGGAAATTAGTATTTCCCAATACTTCTCAAACATATAAGGTAGCATCAGCAATTGGTGCTGATGGCTATCCGGGAAAATATGCCAGTGTGAATGTGCCATTAGCATTATATGATCTAAGATCCGACCCCGGTGAAACACTTGATCTTCAAGATAAATTCCCTGATGTAGTAAAACAATTGATGAGTATTGCAGATAAGTATCGCATGGAATTGGGAGACGATCTTACAAAACAAACAGGTACTGAAGTTAGACCAGCAGGGAAAGTTCAATAATTATACATGCATCAACTGAAATATAAACTACTGGTTATTTGTAGTCTTTTATTCACGGGAATAAAAGCACAGCAAAAACCTAATATCGTTTTCATCTATACTGATGATTTAGGTATTGGTGACCTGAGCTGTTATGGCGCTACGAAAATTGCAACACCTTATATCGATAAGCTGTCTGCAGAAGGTGCTCTCTTTACAGATGCACACGCTACCTCGGCTACCTGCACCCCTTCCCGATTTTCATTACTTACTGGTAAATATGCCTGGAGAAAAAGCGGCACCGCTGTTGCCCCGGGTAATGCATCATTGATAATTCCTACAGATACTAAGACATTACCTGCCATGTTACAACAAGCAGGGTATAACACAGCAGTCGTTGGTAAATGGCATTTAGGTCTCGGTCCTCAGCCAACAGGCCCCGATTGGAATGGAGATATTCGGCCAGGTCCCTTGGAGATAGGATTCTCGTATTCCTTCATCATTCCAGCAACTGGAGATAGGGTGCCTTGTGTTTTTGTAGAGAATCATCAGGTAGTGGGAAGAGATGAACATGATCCTATTCAGGTTAGTTATGGAAAGCCGATAGGAAATGATCCTACAGGTCGAGATCATCCTGAGTTACTCAAAATGAAAACTTCTCCCGAACATGGTCATGATGCTACAATAGTAAATGGCATCAGTCGTATCGGTTATATGAGTGGAGGGAAAGCTGCCAGGTGGACAGATGAGGATATAGCAGATATTCTCACCAATAAAGCTGTTGATTATATAAACAGGAACAAATCGAATCCCTTCTTCCTTTACTTTGCTACACACGATATTCATGTACCACGCGTACCTCATGCACGATTTGCAGGGAAAAGCGGACTCGGTGCAAGAGGAGATGTGATTTTGGAATTAGATGCTACTGTTGGAAGAATACTTCGAACACTGGATAGTCTAGGTCTTACCAAAAATACCCTCGTCATATTCAGTAGTGATAATGGACCAGTATTGGATGATGGTTACGAGGATGAAGCAGTTACAAAAAGGAATGGACATACACCCAGTGGAATATACAGGGGAGGCAAGTATAGCAATTTTGAAGCGGGTACAAGAGTCCCTTTCATTATTAAATGGCCAGGAAAAATAAATGCGGGAATTATATCAAATACTCCAATAAGCCAGATAGATATTTTCGCGAGTATAGCTTCGCTGGTAAAACAAAAAATAAAGGAAGGAGAGGCGCCGGATAGTTACAATCAATTACCCGCTTTATTAGGAAAACATATAAAGGGTCGACCTTATATTATTGAACATGCAGGGAGCCTGGCCATCATTAAAGATCATTGGAAATATATTGAACCCGGTAATGGCAGGGCATATGATAGTCGTACAGATATTGAATTAGGGAATGCTTCTGTTCCACAATTATATGATTTGAGTAAGGATCCATCAGAGAAGAATAATCTTGCTTCTCTTTACCCTGAAAAAGTTAAGACCTTAGCTATTCTGTTGGAAGAAATCAAAACCGCTAAATAAGCAGTTATGAAACAAAAGATGTTTTTAACTATCGCGCTATCATTTATTATGGGCAGCTATTCATTCAATGCAATAGGACAGAAGACTTCTGGCAGAATGAATATCATCTATATAATGAGTGATGACCATGCCTATCAGGCAATAAGTGCCTATGGATTTGGATTGAATAATACACCTCATATAGATAAGCTGGCAAAAGAAGGCATGAAGTTCAACAGGGCTTTTGTAACCAATTCTTTGTGTGGACCAAGTCGCGCAGTAATGCTAACCGGTAAACTGAGTCATATCAATGGATTTAAAGATAATGCCACAACATTTGATAATACCCAAACTACGGTAGCCCATTTATTACATGATGCAGGCTATCAAACAGCCCTGGTTGGCAAATGGCATTTGGTTTCTGAGCCGAAGGGATTTGATTATTGGAATATATTACCAGGACAGGGAGATTATAACAATCCTGATTTTATTGAAAATGGAGTTAGAAAGAAGCATTCGGGCTATGTTACTAATCTAACAACAGATTTCGCTATTAACTGGTTAGATAAGCGGGATGAAAGCAAACCTTTCTTTCTCGTTTATCAGCAAAAAGCCCCACATCGTAACTGGATGCCAGAACCCAAGTATTATCATCTCTTTGATAGTACTACTTTTCCTGTTCCTGCAAACTTCTTTGATGATTATTCTACACGCACCAGTGCCGCTCACGAACAGGAGATGGAAGTGAACA
>JBGAQE010000222.1:0-4050 GCA_044220885.1 Chitinophagaceae bacterium | reverse complement strand
GGTTGGTTATCCAGGCAGATAATTGTATTGTATCTCCTATGTTAACGCTGCTGGCATTGCTATGCTGGAACTGGAACAGACGGTTCTCGAAAGCTTCAAGATTGCTTAGTTTCCATGTATAGGTCTTGTAGGCAACACCCTGTTCAATTGTTCCTTCGGAATAATCAAAATTCGTATTGAACCCTGATGGTATTATTGTCGCAGGTGCTTTGAATTTTAGTTCAGCGCCAACAACTGATTTCCTTCCTGCATTACCAGCAGTCATTGTAAATTGATTGTTGGTATAACCTTTTCTGATTGCTGTACTTCCCATTATGATTGAAAGGTCACTTGCTTCGCAACTTGCTGTTGCTGGCAGCCATAATGTATCTGAAATCTCTTTGCCTGAAGTAGCGTCAACTTTTGTTGGGATATCGCTCTGTGCTTTTAACCCACGGTCATTTATAACATAAAAACTATAAACTCCTTTGAAAAGACTGGTGGTGAAACGGCCATTGTTATCACAATAGATCTTACCTGTACCAGGATTAACCTGTACTACAGCACGACCCGCTACAGCCTCATCCTTGTCTTTTTTGCCATTATTGTTAGCGTCTATATAAACACCACCATAAAGCTTTGTGTTTTCAGTTTCCCTTATTTTCAAGATCTGATTTGCATTTTGACCAGTGAGGATTTGAACTACTCCACTAGGCCATGAAACTATGATAGAATCAATTTTAGAAGCGGCACCAAGTCCAAAGTGCTGGGTAAGGCTGCTTTGACCACCAAATCCACTCTGACTGTTTACTTCCCTCAGTTGCCAAATACCATTACTATAAACTTTTATATCGGCTCCTATAGCTGATTTGTTTGATGTAACCCCTTCAAGGCTTATCTCAATCCAGTTATTTTTGTTTCCGTTATTAATGAAAAAGCCATTGGGTTGGTTAGAGTGTGTAGCTACAAAAAGGTCGAGGTCACCGTCATGATCAAAATCACTCCAGCTATGTCCGAAAGCATTTCCGAAATTATAGTTTATTACCTCATCTGTTTTGCTTGTGAATTCACCCTTTCCATCATTAATATATAGGAACTTGAAAGCTTTGTCGTTTGTTACATATAAGTCAAGGTCACCGTCGTTATCAATGTCGGCAAAGCTACATCCATGCGAATTTCCCCTGTCTTTTACAACAATACTGTTGGTGATCTTTGTGAAATTTCCATTTCCTTCATTCCTGTAAAGGAAATTTCCTAATGTATTTGAATTGGTAACAAAAAGATCAAGGTCTCCGTCATTGTCATAATCTCCCCAGCAACTACCAACAGATTGCCCTCCATCCTTGCCAATTTCATTTAATACTTTCTTGAAAGTTCCGTTACCCTCGTTATGGAAAAGCGAGTTTTTGAATCCTGTTCCATTAGGTACAAAAAGGTCAAGGAAGCCATCTTTATCATAATCAGCCCAGCTTGCACCAACAGATTGGTTTGCTTCTGCAGGAATTACATTTGATAACTCCTTCGTGAATTTTCCATTTCCATCATTATGATGCAACTCGTTGTACTTCGTTGCAAAATAGTTGCACATAAAAAGATCTACTTTACCATCGTTGTCATAGTCGGCAAAACTACCACCATGATAATAAGATATTGATTGTGTGAAAGCATTTGAGTTGTCTTTCACCAGTACACCTTTATTATTGTGATAAAAAATGCTTGGCTTTCTTGTGTTATTTAGCACCAATACATCTTCATAGCTGTCATTGTCTACATCAGCCCATGTATGTGTCATTGAGATGGCACTGTCAGAAATAAGGCTTTGTCCACGGGTGAAGCCACCATTTTTATTATTGATATAAATAAGATTTGGTTTATTCGGACGCTTGTCTGAAACAAACAGGTCGTCAAAACCATCCTTGTCTATATCTGTCCAACTGGCTGTCCATGAATCTGTGGAATCCTTATTAACAAATTCACCATCAAATTTGCTGAAGATCAGTTTAGATGTGTTAAGTGGATTTATATTCACTACTTCAGTAGAGGAAGATTGTTGTATTTGGTTATTGATAGTACCTGTAACAACAGTTTCAACTGAAGTATTTGTATTGGTTGTGGTTAAATTTCCTGAATTGCCACCAACAGAAGCTACAACCTGTGTTTCTACAGTGTATTGCGTTTGTGGTTTTAACGTATTGAGGCTATCGAATGAAACAATCGTCTTGTTGTCTTTTTCTTCTATATCGCCCTTTATTTTTTCGGATTGGTTTACAAGATTGGACTCAATTACCTTAAGGCCATCTTGCACCACTACTTCAATCTTTGCATTTTCTATTTGTGAGCCAGTGCTAATTACCGACTTTACTATTACGGTGTCTGTAGGTATGGCACTTGATTGTGACACCGAGGATTCCTGTGTGAAATTCTGACCTAATGAAGAACCAACATAACACATCCAGTTATCATTAAAGTTGGTATTCATTACAGAGATTGGATCACTGCTTTCTACCAAAAGATATGGACGTTCTGGACCTGATGAAGTTCCAGTACCATTATAGATATTCTTCCATTCAGTGAGTGTAAGATAACAATCTGCATATCTGCCAGCTTCAATGGTATAGGTTTTGGCGAATTTTTGTCCGTTTGTATATGCATCCTTAACTTTTACACTAGCACCATCTTTGGAGAATAAATAAAGATGAGTTAACTGCTGACCGAAGTTTGTTCCGGTAAAAGGATTTCTCACATTTTGTTCATTTCCCGGAGGAGCCATATAGGTTAAGAACTTGGTTCCTGATGAAGTACCGTTTTCGGCACTTACCATGGTTCCCATATCACTCGTGCCTGGGGTACCGGTTTCAAACCAGTTTCCTTCAAATACAGATACTCTTTTTCCCGGAGTACAAGTAACTCTGAAAACAGTATTATAACTAACATTACCATTATTCTTACCTACCCAGTCCCCAGCCTGCATTTTATTAAGAGAGTATGATTTTACAGCTGTCCAGGTACCATTGTTATATCTCTCAAGGTTGATACTATTGTTGTCATCCCAACTTACAATCCTTATTTCCTGTTCACCACCTGATTGATAGGGTACTGCAAAATGTAAGAGTTGACCAGAAGAGCTACCATTGGAAGAGGGAATATATCCACCACCATCTCTTTCATTTCCAAACAGAGCACCATATTGAACAGTGATAGGTTTGTCTGCTAAAATAAGGTATGTTTCACCTGCTTCCATCACATCCCTTCCGTCTGTGTACTTATATATCAGGTCTTCGCCAACATTCAGTTTACGACTGAATAGTGTAGTAGGTTCATCCATTTTAACATCCGTGTACCCAGTATTAATCTTTGGTTGGAACGATATTTTCTTGAATGTAACAGTTGTATTATTCTCGTATGGGAATACATTTAGATCCCTTTTTGATGAACTGAAGGGAGGTGAGTAAATGATGAATTTCTGCCCGATTGATTTCTTATCGGTAGAAGGTACCCAATCGTGCTGCCAGTCACTGTTCGTTGACTGTGATGCAAATAATAATTTGTCTGATTTTACAATGAAATAATCACCATCCCATTTCAACACTCCACCTGAAGCATACCGCGCATCGTCATTAATGCCATTATCACGTATATACAGAACATAACTTTGTCCAGCCATAAGTATGCCTGTCTTGCTATCATCCGTATCACCATCCATACCATCGTCAATTATTTCAAAGGCAGTACTGTCGTAAATGGCAGTAATAATAAGGGCAGCATCTCTTTTTACTGCGTCATTATTTGGCGGTACAAAAATTTGAAAATAGGTGGAGGGTTCTCCAGTGGCAAGTGCCTGTTGGGCTAGAATCCCAAATACAAGACAAAAAAGTAATCTTCTGATCATAAACAAAGCTATTTGGCATCGCCGGTTGCAGTTATGATGCCATTCTGGCAACTAGTTGATAATTAATGATTTTTGAAATTCAGTGAAATAGGGAAATTCTATATTATGGAAAATATGACCAGATTATGAACAGATTTCAAGACCTTTTAAGTCATTATAAAATTGCTTTTGGGTATATATTA
>JBGAQE010000221.1:0-5136 GCA_044220885.1 Chitinophagaceae bacterium | reverse complement strand
GATCAGTTAAACTATCCTTTATGGGCTGGCGGTATGGCTATCGATGATATTCATGTATATGATTTGAAAGCACCTATTCTTCAAACTCTTTCAACCACTTTATCAGGAAGCCTGAATACTTTTAGTAAAGGATGGAATGATATTATTGTAAATGGAAACATGATAGCTTCCATTGATTTTAACGGCGAAGATCCAGGAAAACTATCCTGGTCGCTGGTTCCAGGGAATGATAAGCCTACTATTGTTAATGGGCATAAGATACTTAATCGCAGATGGATATTTTCTACAGAGAAGCAAATGGGTAAACCCGCGATTATAAAACTATATTTCCCCGACAGTGAAGCTGAAGAACTGAGGAGTCTGGATGCTTGCACTTCCTGTGCAGATACCTTAAGTGCCTATGATTTTGGAGTTTATAAATATAATGGCAGGAAATCGTCAATAAATGTAATCAAAAATGATAATACGATAAATGAGTATTCCTATACAGATGCCTCCCAATTCGATTTAGTGCCCTATGATAAAGGCTATTTTGCATTAATAAAGGAAAAACCCGAGGGTGAATTCCTAATCGATATACCAGAAAGACTATCCGTTCCTTTAATTGGATTTGAAGCAATACCTGATCATAAAGCCAAAACAACAATAATAAAATGGCAATGTTCTGATGAAAATTTGATTAGCTCATATATATTGGAAAGAGCTGATGGACCAAATGCATTTGAGAATAATACTTATAGGGAAATTGCAACCATTGCTGCCAATAACAGATTAGCAACTTCGTATGAATATATAGACAAGGATATACAAGTTGATAATAGCTATTATTACCGTATTAAGACCTTATACAAGAATGGATATATTAAGTATACAAAAGATTGGGTGGCTTCAATTGGCAAAGTCAATTCAGATATTGCCATTTATCCAAACCCATCCAGTACAGGTCTTTTCACTGTAATAATTCCTCAAACAAATGGAGGCCCCTTTTATTATCAGGTTACTGATGCTTTGGGAAGATCATTACAACAAGTACAAATGTATCCTTCAGGAAGCCTGAGTACCATAGTTGTGGATCTTTCAACCGATCGTTATCAGGCTGGAACCTATTTCCTGAAAATCAATAATGGAACTGAGGTAAAATCCATTCGATTACTGAAGCTCCCGCGGCAATAATAAACAGATTAGGATAGGATTCTTACATTTGATGGTCTATTCTAGTATTTTCAATACCATCAACATGAAAATCTTCAATATTTTCTTTGTGATGATCTTTGTCCTTTTGCCGGATTGCAATACAATGATCCTGACCCTTATATCTGGGTGCCTATCTATCTCTATGCTGCTACACTTTGCTATTTCGCTGCTAAGTCAAGGTTCTATCCAAAAGCTTATCTTTTGGGAATTGGTATATATCTGATTTATGCAGGATATCTTTTTTTTACAAAAGACGGGGTTATGGATTGGGTGAATGAACATAATGCAGAAAACCTGGTACAGACCATGAAAGCCGAAAAACCCTGGATTGAAGATACCCGGGAGTTCGGAGGATTGATCATACTTATTGTAGTGATGCTCGTAAACTATTTATATACGAGAAAAATGAAAAGAGGTTCATAACGATAAGAGGATAAGCATAGAGTTCCGAACTTTTTGAAAGTTCGGAACTCTATATGCTATCGTTTTTATCCACTAACCTAAAAAGAAAAAGCATCTCTAATAAGAGATGCTTTTTCTTTAGAAAGATTCAATATATCATTTAGAATTAAACTGAATCGATTGCAGGGCAGCCATATTTGCTTCTTTTGGATCTTTAGCTTTTGTTACGATATAGATAGAATGTAATTTACCATCCGTAACTGCTTCCAATGTAATAGGAATTAATGTGCCACCCATTGGACCCTCGGTTTTATTCCACCGATAAGAGTTCCTTGTCCTCTCAGTTTACCATCTGCTGCATCAAGATGAACTTCAAAAGTAAAACCGAACTCCGGAGCTTTCTGCCATCCTGCAGACAGTGAAGCACTTGAAATACCTGTAAGGTCAATGCCATCGATACTAAACCATCCGGATGTTTTTGGAAGTATCATCAGGTGCATGCCATTATAGTCCATCGTTGTGATGTCTTTTGTATTTGTAACACCGTTGAATAACATTTTGCTGTTTTTCAAAACTGCTGTTGCTTCTCCAGTCATTGGACGAATACCAGGAGCCCCTTTATCGGTATAGGAAGCCCTGATAACTAAGAGCCCTTTATCTTTTACTGGCTTATCTAATGTAGGAGCTACAGTACCGGTTAGAGGAAGTGATTTCCTTTTTTCAGTTCCAGACAAGGTTAAAACCCATTGAACAATTTGCTGTGCATCCTCATTTTTCAAATTAGGATGTGCGGCCATAGGCGTTTCACCCCATACACCTGCACCGCCTTTGATTATTTTCTCAGACAGATAGGTAACTGCATTTGATTCTTTTGCATATTTCTTAGCCACGTCAGTAAAAGAAGGTCCAATTGATTTCTGATCTGTCTGGTGACAGTTTTTACAATCAAGCGCCAGCATTGTGTTCCTTCCAATGGCAGCAGCACTTAATATCTGATGTCCTTGTGGATTGGCAGCATTATCGCTTCCTTCAATATAATCAGCTGAAATGACCCATGCTGAATCATCTTTTGCTGTGGAACTATCGTCTTTATCTTCTGCCTTCACAGAATAGCTAACCTTTTTACCCGGGAAGTAGAAAGTTTTATTACCAGCAATTGAAATGGATACAACAGGGGTTTCATTACCTGCATATAAAGGAATGAGATTACTTTTCTTGGAAGACTTTTGATCATCTATCACTTCCACTGAAATAGCAAAATCACCTGCTTTATCATAAGTATAAACAAGTTTCGGTTCTTTAGTTTCTTTCTTAGTGCCATTTCCCAGATCCCAAACATAGGAGAGTGATTTCTTTTCAGGATCGGAAGCGGTAACAGTTGCTGTAATAGTGAATGGTAAAGCACCAGATGTTTTATCAACTTTTACATCTGTAATAACAGGTGCCAGGTTACCTCCGTTGAAATCTATTCTTGATAAACCGGCATCTGGATTCTTACTGAACCAACCGGTACCATATTCAAGCAGATAGATTTTTCCATCAGGACCTACTTCCATATCTATAACTGCTGAGAACTTTGTGGATGGCATAAAAGGTTCCATCTTTTCGTAGTCACCATTTTCCTTAAGGGTAACCACTTTGATGAAATTTCTCATCCAGTCGTAAATGAATAATTTCTTATTATAGTAATCAGGCATCCTGGTTTCAGCAGGGTAGAGGTCGGTGTAATAAACTGGTCCTGCCATTGCATTTCTACCACCTGTTCCCATTTGTGGGAAATCTGGAGAAGCCGCATACGGATACCAGATAAAGGCTGGTGAAAGCGGTGGCAGATCCGTTAAACCTGTATTGTTCTTTGATTTGTTTACAGGATGCGCCGGATCGAATTTCGGTCCTATTGTTCCTGTAGCATAATCATACTCTGCATAAGGATAGTTATTGCCAACAAAGAACGGCCATCCGAAGTTACCGGCTCTTCTTGCCTGGTTCAATTCATCATATCCTCTTGGTCCGCGGGTATCAAGACTATCAGACCCTGCATCTGGTCCCACTTCACCCCAATATAGATTGCCATTTTTCTTATCTACAGAAATCCTGTATGGATTACGGTTACCCATTACATATATCTCTGGTCTTGTTTTATCAGTTCCATTGGCGAAAAGGTTTCCGTCAGGAATCGAATAGGTTCCATCCGTATTCATCTTAATCCTCAAAATCTTTCCTCTTAGGTCGTTGGTATTTCCAGAGGATCTTCTGGCATCATATTGTTCATATCCTGCACGATTATCCATAGGGCCAAATCCATGGTTTGCATTTGTACCCGGCTGATCGAAAGGAGTGGAGTTATCACCTGTTGATACAAACAACATACGCTCAGGACCGAATGCTATGGATCCTCCGGTATGGCAACAAATTTCCCTTTGAGAATAAAACTGTAACACAACCTTCTCCGAGGCCAGGTCTAGTTTGTCGTTTTCGAATTTAAATCTGGAAAGCCGGTTAACTGAGGTATCAGAAGGACTATAGAAAATATAAACGAAATGATTGGTAGCAAAATCGGGATCCGCCTGCAAGCCAAGTACACCTTCCTCTGCATTTACATTCTTATCCTTCAAAGTTTTGTAATACACATCCAGTTTAGCTATTTCTTTTATGGTCTTATCAGCATTTTTGAAAAGCATTATCTCGCCCCGGCGTTGGGAGATGAGTACATCCAGATTTGGAAGAACCGTCATTTCCGTTGGTTCAAACAAAGTGCCCTGTGTTAACTGGGTTTTTGTAAAACGGTCTTCTTCTCTGACCCTTCTTTGCGTCCGGGCTTTTGAATAATCCAATTTCAGGTTATCACCAATAGCATATTCAATACCACCCTGAAGATGTTTCAGGTAGTTTTCTTCAGTAAATGACTCCTCTGTATGACCCATTTCGGTATACCATGCATGTCCGCCATCATAATCATGATACCAGGCCATCGGGTGATTATCACCGTTTTTACCCCCTTTGTAAGATTTCTCATCAATTTTAATCAGGACTTTTACATCCGGATTCAATTTCTTGAAATTATACCACTCGTCTTTTCGCTTCCATTCCTTTGGTAAATGTTTAGTCGAAATATGGGATTGGTCCAATACCTGGAGAACAGCTTCCTGTTGTTCGGGGTGGCTTTCAAAATAACCACCAACCAGGGAGCCATACCAGCTCCAGTCGTATTCTGCATCTGCTGCGGCATGAATGCCCACATATGATCCACCACTTTGTATATATCGTTCAAAATCAGCTTCCTGATACATGTCCAGGAAATCCCCAGTGGTATGAAGGAATATCACAGCTGAATAGTTTTTAAGGGAATCTTCTGTAAAGTAATTGGCATCTTCAGTGGTATCTACTATATACCCTTTATCAACACCCATTTTCATTATGGCAGCCTTTCCATTTGGAATGGAAGAATGCCTGAATCCCGCTGTTTTAGAAAAAACCAGCAATCTTGGTTTTCCGGAACGGGTTTTACAACTCACAGAAAAAAGAACTACGGTAGCAAAT
>JBGAQE010000220.1:0-4147 GCA_044220885.1 Chitinophagaceae bacterium | reverse complement strand
TGGCCGCCTGGGCGACCTAATTGGAAGAAAATATACTTTTCTTCTGACCCTTGTAATAATGGGTATCTCCACTTTTCTTATTGGCTGTATTCCAGGTTATGAAACCATCGGCTTTGTAGCACCCATGTTGGTTTTACTCTTAAGATTACTTCAGGGTCTTGCCCTGGGTGGCGAATATGGAGGTGCAGCAACTTATGTTGCAGAGCATAGTCCCGCTGAAAGAAGAGGCTTCTGGACCTCCTGGATCCAAACCACCGCCACCATCGGATTATTTGTTTCTCTCCTCGTTATCATCAGCACCAAAGGGGTAATGGATGAAAAAACATTCAATGCCTGGGGATGGAGAGTTCCATTTTGGATATCAATAATAATGGTTGCTATTTCTGTCATCATTAGGATGAAGATGAAAGAGTCGCCATTATTTGCTAAAATGAAGTCGGAAGGGAAAGCATCAGTAAACCCATTGAAAGAAAGCTTTGGACATCGATTGAATTTCAAATTCGTATTGCTGGCTTTATTTGGAGCCACAATGGGACAAGGTGTTGTATGGTATACAGGTCAATTCTATGCTCTGAGTTTTATTCAAAGTACACTTAACATAGAAGTTGCACAGGCAAGTAAGCTTATTATGTGGTCGCTTCTTTTCGGTACCCCTTTCTTTGTACTTTTCGGTTGGCTCTCCGATAAAATCGGTAGAAAATGGATAATGCTGGCAGGTATGTTGATAGCTATTATTGCTTATCGGCCTATCTACACTGCTATGTATGAAGCAGGAAGTGTAAAGTCAAAAAAAGAAATATCTGCGGAGACTACAACATCTGTTACAGCAGATGAAAAAAACAATCAGGATAGCATTCGCACTACTGTTGTATTAAAAAAGTTTGAAGATGGCACATCTTTTAAGGAAACAAAGAAAGAATTGATACATGCGGACATATCAAAAGTAAATGCTGATAAAGACACTAAGATTAGTAAAGTTGTATTATTAGATACTGACTCATTCTGGAAGTTGATCGGATTGGTATTCTTACAAGTACTTTTTGTAACAATGGTGTATGGACCTATTGCAGCATTCCTTGTAGAGATGTTCCCTATCAGAATCAGATACACTTCAATGTCGCTACCATATCATATAGGTAATGGAATTTTCGGAGGCTTATTGCCAGCTATTGCATTATTCCTTACAACCAAAGCAACACAAGCAAATGAAATAGCAATAAAAGCCGGAACCGCAGTTCCATATGAAAAACCTTATCTCGAAGGATTATGGTATCCGATTATTTTAGCAGGAATCTGTTTTGTAATAGGAGTGCTGTATATAAATGGAGAAGATAACCGGATTGAAGATTAATAACTATTAAATCAAGTTGTATGAACGCTATCAGAAAATATATGGGTATTGTTTGGATATTGCTCGCTGCAGTAGCTGGTTATTACCTGATCGTTTCACAGGCAATTCCAAAATTTGAAAGTGCCAAACCTGAAGACAAGATTCCTGCTATTATATATGCTTTTATTCTTACACCAATCATAGTCGGTGGCTTATCCATATTCGGATATTACTGTTTAAAAGGGGAATATGATATATATGAAGACCTGAGCATCATTTGCATATAAAGGAATAGCCCTTAGCTGTAATTACAAATATCACCTTCTTTCATATTATGGTTTTGTATCCGGTGGCAGCTCTGCAGGAATTATATATCTTTGCAGCAATTACATTTATTTCCTCGTTTCATAAATCGTTTGCAGGAACAAAACAGATTTGTCAAAATTCGAATTAAATAAAACCTTATCAGCAACCGGCTCCTCAATCAGGAAAATCGCATCCTACAATCCTATTCATCTAAGAAAAAGAGGCACGCGCGCTAAAGCCTTGGTGGCACTGTCTGCTGTTTGCTTTCTTTGGGGTACTACATGGCTCGCATCAAAACAAGGGGTGAAACATATGCCTGCATTACAAATGGCCGGCATAAGACAATTGTTAGGAGGCTCTGCTTATCTTATATACTTCATGGGAAAAGGAAGAGTGTGGCCAAGAGGAAAAGAATGGATAACCATTCTTGTATTAAGTTTCCTGAATTTCATGATAAGTAATGGCCTGTCTACCTGGGGAGTGAAATATATTTCTGCCGGTCTTGGTTCAATCATCGGCGCCATTTTTCCATTATGGTTGGTAATTATCGGATTATTCCGTTCGCAGAAAATGCCTCCTAAAGCTATACTAGGTATTGTATTGGGCTTCGGTGGAATTTGTGTGATCTTCTTTGAACATTTGGCAGATTTTAAGAAGCCCGAATTCAGCTTTGGAATAATAATTTCACTAATTGCAACATGGACATGGGCCTTTGGCACTTTATACACAAAATCGCAAGCCAATTCTTTCAATCCTTATTTCAGCCTTGGATTGCAGATGATGATTTCCGGAGTGGTTCTTTATAGTGTAGCTGCTGCAACAGGAAATACAGTTCCAGTTAAAGAAATTCCATGGGAAAGCTGGGCAGCTATCAGCTATCTCGTTCTATTTGGTTCTGTGATTTCATTCGTAGCTTATCTATACGCATTACAGAATTTACCTACGGAACAAGCTTCGATATATGCTTATATCAATCCGATTGTTGCAGTAATTCTGGGTTCAATAATTTTCGGAGAAAAGCTGACTATATTTATTGCAGCAGGAGGATTGATAACCCTTGTAGGCGTTTATATAGTTAACCAGGTATATCGCAAATCGAATACGAAAGCGGCAATTAAAGCGGCTACCGAAACTCAACCATGATCATTATAGGCATCCCAGTAAACTGTTTCTTTCATAAACAGTTCATACATCTCGCGCCATCCTGCAAATCCCGGATGTGTTCCCAAAATATTATTATGCCATATTGAAATGAAAATACCCCGGTGCTTTTTTACAATTGAATAATAACGCATCAATTCATTATATGCAGCTCCTGGGTTTAGTTTTTGTTCGAAATAGGAGTTGGCATCCATAAAGCAGAATGGATATATCCAAAGGGAGGTTGGCGATTCCTTTTCCAGATCGTACCATAAATAGGATGAACATACAGATGCCCTGAAACCATTCCGGTCACCATAGCCCATTGAAAAATCCTTTTCAATACCCACTTTCAACAAACGCCTGTAGGTTTCGGGTAAACTAAGTCGAATATAATGCTGACGACTGATAGTAACATCTTCTGATGCAACCACCTCCAACCATTCTTTCTCTTCTTTTAATAGTTCATTATCATCGCCGCTTTGCCAGGAAGGATGCAAACCCGTCTTATACATATGTGCATAATATTCAATCAGGTCTTTGAAAGGCTTTATGTTGGTGGAATTATTCTTATCATACATCCCTTTTTTCTTTGCTACCAGAAAAAAGTAATATGGTTTTACACGACAATAAAGATGAAGTGCATCCAACCATTCAAAACAATCGTAAGGGTCCTTTTCTTTTTTACGAATTACTCTCCATCGTTGACCCGCATCCTTAAATTTCAATTTTGCAAGATCACGGAGAATACCTGCAGAATTCACCAATAATCCTTTATATCTGTAGGCATAAGCCATATCGATATCATATGTGAGCAAACAGGTGAAAGCAGGCTGGCGAAATAATAATTCAGGAAATTTCCGAATTAAGGCTTTCTTCAGGTCTTCCAACCATAGATTCACCAATGGTTCATGCAGGAAATCTTCTTTAAAGGCTAATGAGTGACTTGAATCAAACCGTCCATAGCTGTCTTTTGGATGTGGTAGATATTCTTCATATCTCGAAAGCAGATAAAAGGAAGCAGCGAATATATCAAAAGGAAGATCGCCTGAGGTGGCAAAAAAGGCTTTATGGAAATTCAATTCAAAGCATTCAATATCCTGCTTCCGGATATCCATCTCAAAAAGTAAAGGATGGCATTTTATGAAAAACTCCGACTCCGAGAAATCCTTTTCCGAATAATTAATACGCGCACCCTGATGTTTCTTGAATTTTTCAGCATCTGTGGTGATACTTATCGGCGAAGCAAACAATTCCCTGCTGATGAAATCAACAATATAACTGAGACGTGCAGATTCTTTTTGGGTATACAACAGCATGGCTGGCACAAAATACTAAACTCAACGGAGAAAATTACGGAATAGAGACTGG
>JBGAQE010000027.1:0-35186 GCA_044220885.1 Chitinophagaceae bacterium | reverse complement strand
TACTCCCCCGCCTGTCAACACCTGAGGAACAGGAAGTGGAACAATCACCACCTGAATGTTTTGAGCACATGATACGATACCATTTTTTGTTTTTTCGATGGTATAATATCCGGCATCATCAATATTGTTGATTGGAAAATTAAAACTCACTGCACCACCGTCACCAGCAATTGGACCTTTCTTTGGTTTTCCATCCTTATACCAAAAATAAGTGGCGTTTAATTCTGTAGGAGTACCAATGGCAGTACTGGTAGTGATACAAACATTTTGCACAAACGCAGGTCCGCATGAAACCTGTGCATTGCTTTTTGAATTGAAAAAAAAGAAAATACTCAAGCAAAAAAGCAGGCGACTTCTCTTAAAAATTAAATTATTCAGATTACTATTCTTCATAAACATTATCGAACAGGTATTATTGAATATTAATCTCCAGAAAATCCATTATACATTTGATAGCAACAATCGGTTTTGTGCTGCTGATAAAGAGTGTAATGAAAACTCTGGTTTAAAATATTCTTTGGCAAAAATGTTGGTAACCCTTTTAAAGAAATAACTAACAGGGAACAATTTGTGGCTATTCGAAGGAGATATGAAGTGAAAAGTACAGAAATAATTTGATTATATCCTATTAACAAATGCAATGAATAATACCATGAATTGATATTAGCTTTATTCCTAATAAATCAATACCCATGCCCCCCACTTATAAGGTTCGTTACGATATTTGATCTGCATCAAATGCTGTGTATTTTTAAAAGCCTTTTGTATTGGTTGGTGGGCTAACAGGTTCTTATACAACAACTCCATAAACTCAGCGGTTTCGGCATCTGGTACTTCCCATAAGCTCATCAACAAATATTTTACTCCTGCCATCTTAAAAGCCCTTTGCAAACCATACACACCTTCTGCCCCTTTAATATCTCCAAGAGCTGTTTCACAAGCGGAAAGTATAACCAGTTTCGTTTTGGGAAGATATAAATTCGCAACTTCTAGTCCGGTAAGTATACCATCTTCTTTATTTCCTGCATCGCCACCTTTCCAACTGAAATTAGCGCCGGCCAACACAACACCAGATCGAAGTAGTGGATGTACAGATTGCTGAAAACTGTTTTGTTTCGAATCATTTCCATTCTGCATAACCATTGTTTCAGGAAAATAATATCCATGGGTTGCTAAATGAATGATAGATACTTCCGAATTCATATCCATTGCCTTGAAAGAACTCTCAGTGGCATCTTTTCCTTTTAATACATTCACTTTCATGCCCGCACTTCTGCCAATTTTTTGTACAGCATTTATTTCTGTCAATGTTCCAGGTAGATAATCGAACCCTGAAACCCCTCTTACAATAAAAGGAGCCGCTCTGGTTGTACCACGAAGGCTGGTTTGATTGTTTTCAGTATCTGAGTTATCATAATCGATAGCACCATAGACTACCATCTCATCCTGTGCTGAAATACTCAATTCCTCCCTGTGCAGTATTGATGCAGTTGTATTCAATTGTACCAACTGGTATTTTTCACTTAATAATTGCTTATCGTTAATGGGTAATGCGGCAAAAGATATACGATGTAGCTTACCTACAGGAGCGAAATATATTCTGCTTATTCCTGCTAAATAAGTTTCGAGTGGTTTCCATATCCATCCTGCTATATCTTTCTTTTGAGAGCTTGTATTTCCGATTTTTGCGCCTCTTGTATAAAATAAGCCGATTGCATCACTACCCGACCCATTATTCAATTCTTTTGTAAAATTATCGAAGGTTCTTGTTTCGAATAAGGGCACCATAACAGGCTCCGGCTTATCCTTGCGTAAAACCAATGCTGCATAATACACACTATCCGTCCAATTCTTTCCATCGAAATACTGGAACTCAATAAACTCAATAGCAGCTTCAGTTGCAGTTAATTTTTTCTGGATCTGCTGCCATTTTATAGGGATATTATTTGTGACAAGAGCTGATGACATATTTCGTGTCAATTCCTTCTCCAATTTATCTGCAGTTGCTTCTAATAATGCAATCTGTTTAGCCTGAGCACCATCATTCCTGGAATATAATAGAGATATCTGTTTCTTTAGGTTAATCCATTGCCGATACTTATTACTGATAGTAGTATCTTTTTTATTGTAGACATATTCCTTAAGTCCTATAGATGATTCCAATATAAGATTACGGTTCAACAATGAAATAGTATAGGCATCTGCAGCCCTATTGTGAGGCATCTTGCTGTATTGGAATGAATACATCTCATCGCCCGATCCATTTATATTCTTCAGGAATTGTTCCTTTTCCAACTCGTTAGTAAACCTGAAGAGTTTTCTGATTCTTTGATACTGTAATTGAAATGCTTCGCTATATAACTTACTGGCTTTCCCTAATTCATTTTTATTCCAGTATAATGAAGCCAGACTCATGGCGTTTTGTGTAAAACTCGGATGGTCACTTCCTATTGATTTCTTCCATTGTTCCCTTGCTTTTGCCAAGTATTTTATTGCTTTTGTATAGTCGCCTTTTGCCTGATAAATACTTCCCAATAGATTATTATTGATAACAAGGCTTGGGTCGTCTTCATCCAGCATTTCTTTCCAGATTTCATTTGCCTGAAAGGCTAATGGCTCCGCTTTGTCCAGCATATGCCCATCTAGGTATAACAAGGCAAGATTGTTCAGTATCTGGGCATATTCCGAACTAGTAGTACCATTATTATCTTCCCTTATCTTCTTCACTTCAAAATATAGAGCTTCTGCTTTTTCGGGCTCCCCCATCTGATAGTATAATCCTGCCAAAGCATTTGTTGTTTCCGCATATGATGAATGCTGCTTCTCAGGTTTAATCTTTGCCCGTATATCTTTCGCTTCAATATATAATGAGGCCGCTTTTTCAAACTGCCCCATATCCTTATAAAGATTAGCAAGATTATTACAACTGATGGCATATAATCGATGCTGCTTTTCAGGAGCTAATTTTGCTCTGATAGCAATTGCTTCCAGGGCCAATGGTTCAGCTTCTTCAAAACGACCCGTCTTCCGTAATACATCAGACAGGTTATTACAACTTTGGGCATAATCAGGATGATTTCTTGAAAATAATTTTTCCCTGATACCTTTCGATTCACGGTATAAAATTTCTGCACTGTCATACTTACCTATCCTACCATAAAGGTTTCCAAGATTGTTACAGCTATTTGCATACAAAGCACTATTTCTTCCAAATACTGTATCCCGAATGTTTTTTGCTTTACTAAAATAGAACGCCGACTTCGTAGCATCTCCATTAAAATATATTTGTCCTAATGTGTCAGCTAGTCCTGCATATCTTATTCTATAAAATGAATAATTCCTTTGCATTCGCTGCAAGGTTTCAATATAATAAGGAGCGGCCTTATTATTCTGGCTTAATAAAAAATAATTATCTCCAATGGTATTGCTTATAAAGATGGACGTGCCAGAATACATAGAATCTGCAGGCAGATTATCCTTTGCCTTTATCCATAGAGGTGTAGCTTTTTCAACATCTCGTTCTTCCTGATAAATACTGGCACTATCTGCATATTGATTCCATTTTTGGGCACCTACTGGATTATATATCGCCAGTATCAAAATAAGTAAATAAAAAAATGCCCTCATCATCAATATATAGTTTTGATAGATAGTTTACTCAAGGTCCAGTTTTTGGGTGTCTTAGATAAACTTCTTGTCTTTTGTTCATTACCAAGATTGATTAAATCTCTCAATGGATTTGCCTCTTCAGTTAAGTTTACCGATCGGGTACCCATCTGATTAAACAATAATGCATATTGTTGAATGGGTTCATCCGTAGCCAACAAGAAATAGGTATCTGTACCTGTTGGAATACCAATGCTGAAGTTGATCAGTTCCACATTTTCCTTTCTTGAATTAGCATTTATTTGTGGAAATCTATTCTCTACGTTTCCCTTCAGAGGGTTGGGATATAATAAAGTCATAGTTCCATCCCTGTCTATAATGAAAGAATAGACATATTTTCTTTTTGAAGTTTTTAAAGCGCCATACTCTTCAACAAGGTAAAGCGTCACTTCATCATCAACCCTGAAAGGCATTGTATCAATGATTGCATTACTTCCTTTATGTCTTAATTCTAAATGATATGGAAAAGGGTCGGTTGTTTTGGGACCAGTGAGTTGTAACCAGGCCCTTACTTTTGAGAGCCGTGCTGCCATTTGTGCCAGACTGTCTGAATTTAAAGTATAAGAAATATCAGTTTGTTCTGTAAGCCCAAAAGACCTCGTTTGTACTGGCATATTTTCCAGACTATCTTTAGCGGTGGCCTGTGTTCTTCGCCAGCCATATGCTACTTGCTGATTTTTATTTAATGACCCGAATAAAACATATTGAGCCTCGGTGGAGTTTGTCACTAATTGAATATTCGCATTCTTGCTTAAACGGTTTTTTAAGGCATTTTTAAACTTTTCAGCTAAAGGAATATCAAAATAAAAAGTTTTCTTTCCTATTATTTTCATCAAAGAAGCAGGGTCGGTTTTTTTCACAAGTACCAATTGGCGGCCAGCATTGTTCATCCAGCATTGTCCTTTTACAAAAAAGAAACTCATCTCTGGATCCGAATCAGAAAGATCATTAACGAATTGATTTGGTAATTGCTTCTTCAAACTTCTTCCAATAGCCGTTATCTTTTGAATGTCTATTTCAGAATACGAATGGTCAGGAAAATAAACCGAAAGTAAAGGTGTCTGCCTTGAAATCCAATTGCTGATTTCAAACAACTGTCCAGATTTGATTTTAGACTTATCGCCTTTAATAACACTAGCCCATGAATTGGTAATGGAAAGCACGGTATCAATTCTAAGTAATACTGTATCGTGGCCTGGCAAAACACAAATAAGTTCATTCCCGGCATTGAGCTCCTGAGCATATCCAGCTCCTATTTCAATGTATTCCTTATTATTCCCGATTGCAGGTATCAGCACTGCGTTGGCCGATTGTTGGATTTCACCATTTAGCAAAGTTCTATACAGCCATTTTTGAGAGCCAGCTAAAACAGGCTCCTGTTTCTTTCCATTTGCTTTTAGAATGGCTCTTGTAGCAAGAAACAAGTTACTTACAGAAGCATTTGCACCTTGTTGATAAACTGATTGTAAAAATGCATTCGTGAAAGCTCCATGAGGAATTCCATTTCCATCATATTGCTCAACAGCCGATTCATTATCCTGGGAAGCCGAAAGAATTATAAAATCGCCATCCCGTCTTTGTTCCGGAGCAGTAAACCCTGCCGGATCTTTGCTGTCGAATAAACTGCCTTTTATATATCTGGATACAGGCATATCAAAAACAGGAGCTCTTGACATAGACCCGCTATGACAACAATCAAATAAAACAACCAATTTTATGCCCTTATCAATAAACTGATTAAATATTCTGGCAAGTTCCTTATCAGTTATATCCATTCCGGGCTTTGTCCATGCATCTGAAGGAACAATCGTTTCATCCTTCCTATCAGGTTCTGAAGAGAGTGAATTATTGACCTGGCTTCCATGTCCGGCATAAAAAAGAAAAACCAAATCGTTCTGTTGACAATTATCAAGAAGTAGTTTCAGTTTCCCTAGTATATTTTCTCTTGTAGCCGTCCTGTTATATAAGGTATCGATATTTTTTTGTGGTACGGCAAAATGGGTTTGTAATACAGAACTGATAGCAATGGCGTCGTTTTTACAGCCGTTGAGGTTTGGAAAAATCTGACGGTCATTATTCACTGGAACGGCTTTCCCCTGAGGAGGAGAGTAGGTATCTATTCCTATCACCAACGCTCTTGTTACCTGCGAAAAGCAGGTGGCTGTAAAAAGCCAGGCAATAACAAAGCAGAATATGGAGCGCATAAGAGTTGGGGGAGGAGTAAGTTATACGTTGTAAGTTATAGGTTTTAAGTTTGATTCCTTTATGATAGGGACAAACCAAATACTTAAAATCCGTAACTCGAAAAACTACTACTTGCCGTTTTTCCGCTTTCCGGCCACTGTATTCAATGTAAGCTTAACACATAGAGAAGTCGCTTTTACAAAGAGAGATGGTATACATAGGCTTCGTAAATTGATTGTTACTTTTAAGGGGAACAACGGAAAAAAGGGGAAATCCTCTTCAGATGTCATCTCGGGAGATGACATCTCGAAAACCCCTGCGCCTTAACTTCTAACGGAAATATGGCCAATAAAAAGCATTCCTTAGCGTCTTTGCGTGAAAATCTTATCCTTATGGTAGCCCTTATAATTGCACAATCCCATTCTTCACCGCATACAATGCCAACCCCACCCTGCTTTTTACATTCAGTTTCTCAAAAAGAGCGTTGCGGTAACCATCAATAGTTTTGGGACTGAGGAACATCTTACCAGCTATTTCATTATAGGTCATTTCACTGCAAGCTAGTTTAAGGAATTCCATTTCCCGATCGTTGATGGGAGGAACACTATGTCCATTTGAATTTTCTGACCCCAATTGTAAGGAGTGTACCAGTTTACCAGTAATGAAGTCTGTATAATAAAACCCCTTATGCATAACGGCATGCAGGGCCTCGCCTAATTCTTTTGGTTCAACGTCTTTACTGAGATAACCCTTTACTCCCATTTTCAGCATTCGAACGATGGTTTCATCTTTCTCAATCATACTCACCACCAGGACTTTTGTAAGAGGATGGTTCTGTGATAGCCATTTCACACTTTCATATCCATCCATATTGGGCATATTGATATCCATCAACACGATGTCGGGAGAGGGAGATTTCTTCAATTTAGCTTGCATATCGATGCCATTATCGGCTTCGAATACTACTGAATAGTGGTTACCCACCATTTCAATAAGGCTGATGAGACCTTTACGAAAAAGTTTATGATCGTCTACTAGGGCGATACTAACAGAGTTGGTTGGCGGCATGGTTTAGCTAATGGGCAGTTCTATCGTTACAGTTGTTCCGGTGCCAGTTGCACTAGTGAAAGAGAGAACTGCCTGTATCAGGTTTGCTCTGTTAGTCAGGTTAAACAGTCCCGCCCCGCCGCTATTCCTCTTTGCTTCCCAATCAAAACCGCAGCCGTCATCGGATATAGCTAATGTAAGGTTTTTATCCGAAGTTTGAACGTTAACCTTTATGTTTTTAGCCTGGCTATGTTTAACGGCATTATTCAGAATTTCCTGAACCATACGGTATAGGATAGTGGCTTTACCGGGGTCAATTTCAGGAGTCGAGCCGTCTTGTGTAAGCGATGCTGTAAACTGACCTGTTTTATTGATTCTGTCGATTTCAGTTCCAATAGCTTTTATCAACCCTACCCTGCCTACTCTGTCGCCATCCAATCTAACCGACAAAGCCTTTATATCAGTTATTAGCTGCCGAACCAGGTCCTTGGTTTCTTCAACTTTAACAGGCAAGAGTTCAGCGTTTTCAAGTGGCAAAGTTGTAAGGTGAATTTTTACAAGGCTTGCGGAAATACCGAGATTGTCATGAAGTTCACGACTGACTTGCTGAAGGGTTTGTTCCTGGATTTCGAGTTGGGATTGGAGAAGGGTTTGGGAGAATTCTGTTTGTAATTGCTTTTTCTTTCTCTGGTACAATAATAGAAAAGAGAAGATAAATGTACAAAACATGAAGAGCAAGATAGATCCCGCTACAATTGCAAAAACAATATCTATACTCTTTTCATTCATAATTTTTGAATAAAATATTGTGATTTATTGTTTTTAACATCAGATTTTAAAAAAGCTATTGAAAAACATATATACATTATAACATTAAACAAGTCATGAATTATCCATAAGTTATCTAACCTTGTGCTTCTCATTGACTTAATATAGTGCCACAAACTAAATATTAGCACAGTACAACTAGTATAAAAAAACAAACCAATAATCAACCAAAATAATGAAGACTTATAATCAAATAAAATTTGGTCGTTTTCGTATATTTCAAGAATCATTGTGAGAATCCATGCAGTATAAATAAGGTTGTTTAAACAAACAATATCGTTTTGAAAACGGTAGACAAAATCATTTTTAAAAAATAGCAAACTGCCACCAACAATTCCAATTACAAATAAAATATTAAAGAGTGCTTTTCTCTTTTTTGAAAAATTAAAGTTGTAAAAGAAAATACTTAGTAATACAAATTCAATAATAATATTAATATTATAAAACAAGCTTAGGATGGATGCTTTCCCTAAAAAAGCTCTTGCAAGTTGTGGAACACATGCAGCCACAACTAGATAAAAAATTATTTTTATCAAAAAAGGGAGTTTCTTATAGAAAAAGCATCCTACTATTGTGGGAATTAATATACTCCAGATTGAAATATTATTTATGACGCTTTGGATATATTAAGATTTTATATACTTGCTACAAAATAATCAATTTTATCCTTTCCGTCTTTTTCCTCTTTTAGAACAGGCATTACATAATGGGGAGGATATTCATTGGCAGGCTGAAGTATGTTTAAAGGATAAAATTTTACGGTTGGATTTCCTTTAGCATCCTTTTCAATAATTCTTTCACAACCCGCAGTAAGAACTGTAAAAGAACCCGCTTCAAACTCTCCCTTTTTTGTAGGGTGCGCTCCCAAAACCACCATTAGAAAGTTAGATGATTTTGGATTCCCAAACTCGTCGCTTTCGGAACCATCAAAAAATCTCATAATAAGATCCTTTGTAAAAATAAAAGCATTGTAAGATTTCGAACTCATTTCTTCGGCTTTTACTTTCAATAAAGAACCTTCTGGAGCATCAACTACTCGTTTGGTAACTTTATCTAAAGCTACATATTCCTTAACCAGGTCATTGGCTTCATCCAAACTGATTTTTTCACCAAAGGAATTTCCATCTGTTAGATTTCTAGACATAAAAAATATTTTGTTTATAAAAAACTAATCTACCCAATTATGTCGAATGAAAATTACATACTCACTTAAAAAGTGAAAAATGAAGAAAAATCAGGAAAAACCCTGTATTATTAAAATAAAATCCCTTTTCCTAAACCATCTTTTAAAATGCTGATATAAAAAATTATTTATTAATAATTTATACAACAATATTTTAATTGCATAATTAACTTCCGATTCTTTTATAAATATATTTTTAGATAACATGAAATCAAATATCAGAAGTTAAGTTCAAAATGTTACTATTTATGCACTACGCGCCATTTTTAAAATAATACCCAATATAAAGTTACAAATGGCCTACGCCAAGTTAATGGAGGAATAATGCCAAGCATTGAAAAATTCGATAATTATACATTTAAAAATATCAATTCAAAGCATTTCAACATAATAACAAACTTGTATCTAGTGTTGTTTTAGACCAAAGAAATGTATCTCCCACATGTTTTATTTAACTACTGGTTAAAATTCTATAAAGAGAAGAAAAATTGCTTCTGTGTATTATAATGAAAGTTATAAACTATAACTTGAGAAATTAATCAAATAATATGATTACAAATAGATTTATAGGTTATATGCTTCCCCGACATATAAAATGCTATTTTGATTAACCCCATTAAATAATTCCCTAAATTCATACCCTCAAAACTCTCACATGAAACAATTGCTCGCCCTCCTACTCCTCGCCTCCCTATCCGCCTCCGCTCAACATGAAGCCCCAAAAGCTCCTGCTATCGAAGGCCGCTGGGACCTCACCCTTCACCAAAAAGATCGTGAAGCTCCGTCTTGGTTAGAAGTGAGTCATTCAGGAATAAAAACCCTGGTAGGACAGTTCGTTGCCGATGGAGGAAGTGCAAGACCTATTTCAGAAGTGTTTCATAATAATGGAAAATTCCATTTCGCTATTCCGGCACAATGGGAGAATACGAATATGGACCATATAGTAGAGGGTACTGTTAAAGGCGATAGTATGAGTGGAACCGTTCGCTTACCTAATGGAAATACATGGCCTTTCACAGGAGTACGTGCGCCTTCTTTGTCCCGATCTGGAAAAGTAAGCTGGGGATCGCCAATTAAATTATTCAATGGAAAAGATCTTACCGGCTGGACGGCCCTCGGAAAAATCAACCAGTGGGTAGTTGAGAATGGGGTTTTGAAAAGTCCACAATCAGGTGCCAACATCAGAAGTGAAAAGACCTTTACCGATTTCAAATTACATATTGAATTCCGTTATCCCGCCGGTAGTAATAGCGGAGTATATCTGCGTGGCCGCTATGAAGTGCAGGTAGATGATGCTATGGGAATGGAGCCAACCAAAGGCGATCTCGGTGCTATCTATGGTTTCATAAAACCAAATGAAGTTCCAGCAAAACCAGCTGGAGAATGGCAGAGTTATGATATTACTTTAATTGGAAGATTTGTTACTGTAGCACTTAATGGCAAAACAATTATATATAATCAGGAAATTCCAGGAATCACCGGAGGCGCTATCGATAGTAATGAAGGACTTCCAGGTCCAATAATGATGCAAGGTGATCATGGGCCTATTGAGTATAGGAATATTATCATTACACCTGCGAAATAATGGAGAATAGTGTTAAAAGATTGGCTACCAAAAGTTCAACGGTAGATCAATTAATATATGTTTGATCAAACAAAAAGAAATATAATAATATAGAAGGCGCAGAGTAATACCTGCGCCTTTTCTTTTGAATAATTATTTGCAAAAAACACTTAACATAACCTTTGTTAAAGTAAAAATCGATATTATTATATTCATTGGGAGTAAATTAATTAATGAATAATAACACCTTCTCATACATCAAATATTACTAATAAGAAATACTTGAGTGAAATGTTGCTCATTAATATTCAATTAGTATCCTTTAATCAGTGAATTTATATTAGCTATCAGATTCATGTAAAAATAGTGCCACTTATAGATTATAGTTAAAAGCACATGCGGGCTAGTGAAATTGCGAAACCTGAACATGGTATTTATCCTTACCACAAAGTGGTATATGGGTAATTGATTTATTCCGGTATCTTCCTATCCCATTAGATCATCCTTCCCTACAATTACGGTTCCCACCCTCTCTATTAAACCTTATCTGCTATGTTGTATGCCAGCAAGTCTCTGCATACATATTAAGTCGTCTACCCAAGACGAAATACGGGATATTCCGTTTTTCGACTCAGAGACATGGTGTCTCGAGTCGGAACAGCAGCTATTGGCAAAAATCCAGGAAATGTTTTCGCTTACACGCTCTTCAGGAATTTCTATCCACTTCGATATTACAATAAAAACAAGTGAAGTAAAAGAGACTCAATTTCTGTTGCAAAAAAAATCTGGTACTCATATTCAAATCAATAATCAGAAATTAAGTATCAGAGAAATTGAAGTACTGGGTCTAATAATGCAAGGGCTTACTAATAATGATATTGCAGAAAAGCTATTTATCAGTTACGAAACGGTTAAATCTCACAGAAAAAACATTCTCGAAAAAACTGGTGCAAAAAATACAGCTGCTTTAATAAATTATTACCACCAAACCTTCTTTGAAAAATAATTTTTCGAAATCCCCCTTTAGGGGGATAGGAAGCCGCTCCCCGATAAGACTACATTTATTGCATCAATAAAATCAATTCAGCTATTATGAATAATTATGGCATGAACGGCTCATCCACTGCGTTGAGTCAGTTTGAAACCCCTTTTGCGGATATACCAGTAATAAAAGAAAATGAGAACGCTTCAGACTCAAAAAGCAACTTCTATTCCAATTATATGATGGAAGTTGATAGCCCTTTTTCAAGAACATATGAAACATCTTCTACAGCTAATTCAGTAAGTGTTGCAGGGGAAGAATATGTACAATTATTAGGGGAATTGAATGATAGAGAGTTTGAGAATGTGCTTTATGAACTGGCGGCAGAAATGGAAGATAGCTGGATGGGGAAGATTTCCAATGAAGTAGCTATGGGCTCTAACTATATTCCATTTGCTACCCAAAATGCAAGAGAATACCTTTCACCGGTATTACGTGAGGCTGAGGCCATGATTGAAAAAGCTGCAGAACATTTTTCAGGAAACAATCTTGCAGACCACACAGAAAGTGAAGTGGAATCATTCTTTGAGTCGATGGAATTCAACCACTCTAATTTTACGCCTGCTCAGGAACAGTTCTTAGGAGGTGTTTTCAATAAAATCAAGAATGTAGTTAAAAAGGGGGTTGATCTTGCAAAAAAGGGAATTAATGCAGTCGGAAAACTTCTTCCAATCAATCAGATCCTTAAAAAAATAAAAGGACTTATAAAACCATTGCTTGACAAGGTATTGAAGTTTGCAATTGGCAAACTCCCAAAAAATCTACAACCGCATGCACAAACCCTTGCACGTAAATTCCTGAACCTTGAAACAGGAAACCAGGAATCAATAGGTTCATATGAAGCGAATTTTGAACTCGAATCCATACAAACTGAATTCGATAATCACATTGCCCATCTTGTGTTCTCATCAGGCGAATCTGAATCTGACTCTCTGGTTGGTGAATTTGATATGTCGTATGAAACATTGGAGAGAACTAATAATTATGAAACGGGATACTCAGAAAATCAACCTTCGTTAAATGTAGCGAGACAACAATTTATCAACGAATTAAAAAGCCTGCAAGCAGGGGAGAGTCCAGCTCCTGCCATAGAACGTTTTTTGCCAGCTGCAATCCTTGCACTTCAACCAATAATAAAGGTTGCAATAACAATAATCGGCCGTCAGCGAGTTATTGATTTCTTAGCCGGACTATTGGCGAAACTGGTAGAAAAGTATGTGCCCGAAAATGTAGCCAAACCACTGGCAAGCAGTATAATCGATGTTGGGATGAGTGCTATCGGCTTTGAAACCTATGAACTGCAGAAATCGGATATTGCTTATGAAGCAATTGCTAATACTATTCAGGAAACCATCCAGAATATGGGAGAGCTTAATGAAGCTTCTCTAAATAATACAGAAGACCTTACTATGCAATTGCTGGAAGCTTTTGAAGTTGCAGCAGCTAATAATTTTCCTTCGCAATATATAAAGGAAGAGTTGCGTCCTAGTAAACAAAAAGCACTTTGGGTACTAATGCCGAGGGTAGGGCCAGCGCATTTCTATAAGAAATTTACCCACATATTCGATATTAGCATTGATCCACAAACTGCGAATAGCGTAAAAACTTTCAGAGGACTACCACTTGCAAATTTTCTTCGTGATAAATACAGTCTGGATGTAAACAAACCTATCAAGGCAAAAGTGCATTTGTATGAAGCCACTAAAAACACCAGGCTTCCCAGAATAAGTCGCTACGAAACTTTGCCCGGTTTGAATGCAAGACAACCTAAATCCTGGATACAATTACAGCCTTTAACAACAGAAGCTGCTGCGCTTCTTTTAAAAGAGCCTGCGTTAGGAAAAGACAGCACAACCCAAAATCTGAATAATCGTCATAGAACGATAGCAGGGCAACGTTTCTATTATCTGGAAATTGATGGGGCCAGGTTGCGGATCCCTCCCGTAAACAGGTCGCGCCATGGTCATGTGCACGCAGGAGCTCCGGGTAGTAATACAGAAAGCCATTCTGGAGATATTCAGGCAGTATTGAATTTTGTAAAATCAGAAATAGGTATCAATTATTATTTCAGTGAAGAAGATGCCAAAAATGTAGTGGAGAAACTGAATCGAAACGACTTTTTGGGAGCAGCCCAAGCCATTCGAAATGCAGTAAAGAAAGTGCTGAACGAAATGCTATTAAAAAATGTAACCAGTAAAGTAAAAATCATACATGAGGCAATACCAGAGTTATATCTGGAGCATGTAGCCGACAAAGAAGAACAATTTGCACCACTAGATCTGCTAGGGAAAGTTGTTGGCAAAGATGTAATTGGTAAGCTTATTGAACAATTAGTAGAGTCAGTGGCCAATAAGGCCTACGAAGCAATTGCAGCGTTCTTTAAGTCAAGAGCAGCTGAATTTAAGTCGGCACAGGCAGAACCTCAGGATGGTGTTACCGTAAAATTATTCTGGAAGAATATTCAGGGTATGGGTGCTATCAGAACCCTTATCAATTCCCTTAAAGGAAACCTATCTATTCCTAACCTGAGTGATCTCACTTTACCAAAATTAACGTCTCCGGATATAAAGATTCTTGCAGATAAGAAATTCGACTAAACAACAGTAGAAAAATGATCCCTACAAGTGAATCTATACAGCGTTCTCTGGCCCGCCAGGTTAACCATTGGGAGCAAGCTGCCAACCGGCTTTCTCAACTTGATAACCTTGCATCTGGAAATGCATGGCATGGCATTGAACATAAATTAGGTTTACTTCTGAAAAACAGTCTTCAAGGTAGTGTTAACGAAGTGATTGCTATGGCTGCTAACCTTAAAAAGCAATTGGAATCAGCTTCTGATGCCACTTCTTTACGATCTATCAAAAGAAACCTATTAACACTTCGTGATCGGTATCTGAAAGCAGAAGAGACAATACATTTTTATACAGTTGCCATTAATTCACGCACTACCACCAATCTAGCCGCTTTGTTGCGCGCTTGTGATATTCTTTGTGAAAGAAGCATGACCGAACTTTTACAGCCTTTAGGAAGAAATGTTCCCGCTGTTCTTACTTACGTAGATAAGGGTGTAGGAGCTTCAATATTAAAAGCCGGGTTACGCTTATGGGATGGGAAAATTAGCCCGGCAGCTGCCATAAAAGTAACTCAACACAATTTGCTTCGTCCTACCGCAATAATACATGAAACCGGTCATCAGGTAGCGCATATACTTAACTGGAATGAAGAATTATCGATAGCACTCAATACAAAGCTGGTGAATCACCCTGCTCATATAGGTCAGGCTTTTGGAAACTGGTCATCAGAAATGGCAGCAGATGCTTTTGCTTTTGTACATACTGGCTTTGCCGCTGTTGCAGCACTTCATGATGTTGTAAGTGGTATTCCGCAGGCAGTATTTGCCTATCACGTGCACGACCCTCACCCAATTGCTTATATCAGGGTATTGATGAATATTGAAATGTGCAGACAATTTTATGGTGCTGGACCCTGGGACCAATTAGAAGAATCTTTCATGAATGATTACGATATCAATCTCGTGAATTTTCCTTCAGTCGACCTTATCAAACAAGCGGTGAAAGCGCTGCCAGATATAGTACAGCTATTACTCAAAGCTCCATATCATGCATTTGGAAACAAGTCACTATCACAAGTGATTAATCCGGATAGGGCTGGCCCCAAAGAATTGGAAAAACTGGAGTATATGGCAGGACCGGCATTGTTCACATCTCATGCATGGATATGGAAAGAATGTCTCCGGCTATTAGCACTGAACGGATATAAGATAGGAATTGGCAAAGGAGATTTATCCGCTTTATATAAACAACAAGAAGAATGGATGGTGAAACTGGGGTTTTCTGTAGAATTAAATTAAGAAAGTTAAAACTATAAAAATGTATACAAAAATCGAATCGTTAGAAAAAGATATTGAAAGGCTGAAATACTCATTAAATGAAATCGAAGGCAAGTTACGTGCTATGGACAACGATGCAAATTGTGATCATGGCTTGGTAAAAAATTATATCAAAGAGAAAAATGAAATTATGAGTTTGTTGGATTCAATGTCAAAGCAACTGGAAGAAGAAGAACATAAATGCAAATCGAAGCCAATTGATCAGCATGATAAAGTAAGTAAAGAGGAGTATGAAAGAAGAAACCGAATGTATGCCAGCGTAAGGAGCAATTATATAAAACACACAGATAACTAATATATTAATAACCCAAATAAAAACTTCAAATATGGATTTTCTAGACCATTTAATTTATACAGCAAATACAGCAGGAGTAAGAGGAAATTATCCACCGATTTTAAGTGATTATGCCAGTACTCTTAACGCAGGGCCTGGTATTCCAGGCAGGGATGAAAATCCAATTGTAGGCCCTGTAGCCTTACCAGCTCTTGCAGCTGCAACAGATTCCTTTCCATTACAAGTGCGTCAAAACTTTATATTTTATGAAGATCCTATTGTAATTGAAAAGGCAATTCAAAAACATTGGTTTGATATAACTAATGGGCCGATCCTGGCCTTTAATCAATTCAATCCTCAAGATGCACCGCCCTATCATATTATTTATGCGTATTTGCTGGAAAACTCACGAATAGCACAAATAATAGAAAAACTTATATACATGTATCAGCACGATGAGATTCTTGGAGTGGCTAGCTCTGCAGACCCTTCTCAACGTCAGGCAATGCAATGGATATTCAATACAGAAAACCTGTTTTTTAAAACCTTATCAAACAATAGTTACAGAAATATTTCCGGCAACCTACGACCTAATCAGGAAGCAAACAGGAGAAACGCTTATTACCGTATGTTTGGAATGGATCTAGCATTTGGAGACCCAAATAGTAATGGTACTACAGATTACTCCTACTACAAAGCAAAAACCGCCAATAAAGAATTCATTATACTTTTCGAACAATTTCTTTCAGAAGTTTGGCAGGGTTATATCAATGCACAAAACACAAGTGGAGCAAACACCACCGACTACCAACGAATCATTGATATGGCCATGAAGCTACGCCAGATGCTATTAGCACGAAGAGGAAGTACAGGAAACTTACAACTGCAAAACTATCGAAACATGAATCTTTCTAAAGAAGAATATTCTTCAGTTGGATTTATGAGTTGGCTTTTCTTCATTATTTCATACGATAGCCCATTAGTAAATTTTCTAGGTTGCCAGGCAAATACCGCTTCAGAAAGATTAGCCAATATCGGCAGAAAAGTTGGCATTGATTCGCACAAGAAGAGTCAGGCATTGCTTGATATGGCTGGCCCAATGGCTACATTACTGAGAACAATTGAACACGGGACATTTGAGGTAATCGCACCTAATGTTTGGGTAAGACGGGTTATTGAAAGTCAGACTCAAATTGGGGCGCCACTGGCAGATCAGGCTCAGAGAGATGCCCTGATTGATATTCTCACTATTATCAATAACTGGGAAAAAGCAACGGGTCATTGCATCAAAAATCCACAATCGAATATTACTGGGTCAGTCAGAGTCTCATCTAATGGAATTCAGGCAAAGCCAGTGATGAACTAAATAAGGGAGGGAATCTGAAATAAAAATCAGCTTCCCTTCTTCTATTAGAATTTACAATCTCTCAATGTTGAAAATTATAGCAATGAACTCACCATTTACAGACCACCTTATAAATACAAGAGAATATGAATCTCTTTCTAATCAAAATAATGAGTTAGAAAGTTATTCTCCATTTTCAAAAAATTGTGGTTGCTCTCAAGAATCAGGACAAAATAATATTGTTAATGAAGAAGAGTTGGACACTGATGAAATCAATAAAGCAACTCTTCTGAATGAACAATATAAAACACAATATAAATGGAGCGAATTCTTGCCTCAGATAGTATCTGCAATGGGATATGATTTACTCTCTACCCCTTTGTTATTCAGTACACAGAACTTCACCAAGTTGTTTGCCGAGTGGCAATTGAAAAACGGGTTTAAATCAAACTTGCCGGGGGTATTCGGTTTAAACAACTGGACTTATTTTCAGAAAAAAATAGGGCTACATAATTTAAGTAATGTTTATAATATCAATTTAGAAGAAGCCATTAAAAATAACAAATATTATAAGTCAAGATTGTGGAATGATAAAACAGAAAACATTCTTCGATTTTTAGCAGATCAAAAAATAACAAAATATGCATTGCCAATAAACGATGAATATCTTGCTTACGCTATCGCAGAAGCTCAATCAAAGTATGGACTTGCAATTGATGGTGTTTTAGGTCCAAAAACTTTAGAACGCTTAAATATCCCTGGAATTACCTTGAAAACTACAGGTAGTTCTGGTACCGCTTCAAAACCAAGTAAATGGCTTTCTCTTATTCAAGGAACAAGTCCATCTTATGCTAAGCCTTTGGTTTATGGCTTATCTGCTTTCAAAGCTATAGTGGATGCAATTAGAACAGCTACTAAATCTGGGCATTTCATTTATATAACAGGCTGGATGATAGAATTGGATTTCCCATTGATACCAAACGATAATCAAACAACAATAAAAAACTTATTACAACATGCAGCATCCCAAAATGTGGAGATACGAGTGCTGATTTGGCAAAATCCTGATTACAAGCAAACGCTGATAAATGCTAAGAAAGTTATAGATAGTTTTCCTGGAGCTAAAATGCAGATTGACGGTGAAACAGGAGGTTCTGGCGCTGTTGAAGGTGCTCTTATTGAATTAAGGGAAATGATCAATAAAATACCTTCACCTCTGGATGAAAAACTAAAAGATTTTGATGCATATAATTCAATATTAAAATATTCGAATCAAAAAAACGAAGGTAGTCACCATGAAAAGATTATAGTCGTTAATGGAAGTGAAGGTCTGATAGGCTTTTGCGGTGGAATAGATCTAAACAATAACAGGATTGGCGGATTTAATGTTTGTGGCAACTCCAAATCGAAATTCTGTATTTCAGATTCCGATAAATCGAATCCAAAATTTTATGAGCCCTACCCAATAATGAAATTCGATTCTTTTTTTCCTAAACCTTTAGAAATTTTACACGACGTTCATTGCGAAGTGAGAAACAATGCAGCCTTGCAACTCCTTAAAAGGTTTTCAAAAAGATGGTTGAATTATACAATTGCAAACCCTCATGTCGACAATCAATTAATTGGAAATGCGCTCCATTCAACAAGTAATGCTAATGTAAAGGATGAAAATACAGTAAACGTAAAAATTATTCATACATATAATCAAAAGAATGGCCCGGAAACCGATAGAAGTATATTTGAAACGGTTAAGATTGCTATTAATAATGCAGAAAAGAGCATTCATATTGAAGATCAATACATGCTTTCTATCGAAATTGCAGGGTTGCTAAATAGAAAACTATTATCACCTGAATTTAAAACTGGTACTGTTACATTTCTAACCCAGGATGACAGTTTTGCCAAAGATGATATTCCTATTATAAAAAGAATGAGGAAAGAGTTTCTTGATGTGCTTTATAAAGGACTAAGCAAATCAGATCCAAGAGTAAAAGTTTTAATGCTCGATCCGGCTGCTCCTTTTCCCGCTCATCATCAGGTGCATTCCAAACTATATATCATTGACAGGGAATTGGTGATAATTGGTTCTGCCAATTGCTCCAGAAGATCTATGACAAATGATAGTGAAACTGCGGCTGTAATATTTAAAAATAATGAGGGAGATTCTTCCTTTGTAAAAAGAATTGAAGACCGGTATGATCAGAATTTTCCTTGGAAAGCTTATATCCCTAATAATGACGTAGTTGATATTGATATTAAACTTCTGCAAGAATTACCTGGAATACTAATAAATCACCCTGAAATAGCAGTTTTACTTGGTGGTCTAACTTTTAGCACTCCTTGGATAATTCCTGCTTTTCAATCTAAATTACCAGAATTAATTAGAGCTATAGTAGACCCTAATAACCTTCGTGCAGCTACAGTCCATGAGTTGGAGGAAGACTCTAGCAATACTTATTTTTCAAATCACGAAGCTCCTTATACTTCCAACGAAGAAACATCAAAACAAATCATTCCCAACTGCGAAACCAGAACATGTTGGGCCATACTTGTATTAAACCGTGAACTGAACCTCCAGCTTCAAACAGAGAATAAAATAGGGTCAGATACAAAAAATGCTATCCTGGCTTTTCAACAGAAATACCAATTAGCACAATCAGGCAGAATAGATGCTGTTACTGAAAGAATTCTTCTTGAAAGAGACTCTCTGAATAGAAGCTTGGGAACAAATGATTATAATGATGTGGTTTCTGTTATCTCAGCTGCAAAAACAAAAGTTGAGGATTGGACATCCCGTGCAGTAAATACAAAACCAAAGTATATTCTGGATAGTTACAGAGATCCCCGAAAATTAACCGCTTTCGTACTTCATCAAATGGCTTTCAAAAGAAAGGGACGTGATTCAGGTAAATTCAGTGATCCTTCTGCTTACTTAAGCACTGGTGCACATTTTTGTATTCTGCTTGATGGCAGAATCATCCAATTACACCCATTATCAAGAATGATATGGCATGGTAACTGTATTAGCCCAAGAAGTGTTGCTGTAGAATTTGAGGGTAACTTCCCAAATATAAAAGGGCGCTGGTGGAAAGAGAAAAATACAACTTTCGTTAATAAAGACAACCCTACTCCGGCCCAATTTGATGCCGGTAGATTCCTGGCCCGATACCTTAAAATAGTTCTTGGCATTCATAATATCTTGGCCCACAGGCAAAGCTCTGACTCACGTGAAAATGATCCGGGTCCGGATATATGGTACAACGTTGGACAATGGGCAGTAAATAATCTTGGGCTGCAGGATGGTGGGCCTGGATTTAAATGTGGTTCTGGTAATCCAATATTACCCGAGTGGCGAACCTGGGGACAAAAATCCGTACCAACAAATGAGTTGGAAGATGCTTATTCAGAATTAGAAGAATCGCATGAAATGGAAGAATGGGAGAGCCATGATGGAGGTGAATGGGTGAGTGAATTTGAAAATCCCGATTGGTCAAAAGCAATGCGGTTGAACAGATATTATTCTTCACAATTAGGATGGTCTTCTTTCCAAGATAGAATCAACGATCTCATATTACCATATTCTGGTCTTTCTAATGTTAGTCTTGGTGAAGAAGATTTTGCCAGAGCGGTTGCCGGTTGGCAAAATAATAATGGCTTTTCAGGTAAAAACGCAGATGGAATTTTAGGTCCGTCAACATGGGCAAAAATGAAAAGTCAGATTATTGCACCTTCTCCGCTTTATACTCCGGCAATCACAGCTCCGATAGCAAATACAGGAAACATAACAGCTACGCTTGGAGTATTAACCATCAATACAAGCATTCCTGCTCTGGTGAAATGTATTCCAGAATATAGGTTTACAACGGAAGATGCAATTTGGTTAGCTCGTTTTGTTGAAGGTGAAGCAGGTGGACAGGATAACCCAGATAGTCATGCCGTAATATGGGCGATGTTTAATCGTTTTGGCTTATTGAGACATAAAGTATCTTCTTGGACCAGCTTTGCAGTATTCCTTCAAAAATATTCTACAACACTTCAGCCTCTTCTTAATAGCAGGGGAGCGGCTGAACGTGTATGGAAAAATCATTATGATAATCCTTCAAAATTTCCGGTAGTTTCAAGTGAATCGGTTTATCCTGGTACGAGCATTAAGAAAGTTCAGTACAAAAGGCATATAAACCTTCAGAAAAAAAGCTGGGAAGAATTTCCTGAATATGTTAGAAAAATGGTTCTTAATATACTCACGGGGTCAATTCCAAATCCTGGTATAGGAATAGCAACTGATTTTGATAGTACGTATGTATTTATGATAAGTGCCAGAAAAAAATCAGGAAACTCCGATAAACCAACATATGATGAATGGAAAGCGTATACTTACAATCATGCAGCAAATAAAGATGTGATTTGGATTGGTGAAAAGCCTCAATTAAATCAGCAGAAAAATGCCTTCTATATCTTAAAATACCTTCAAAATGTTCCACCAGATGCGGTACAAGTAGTTATATCCCCAGTAAAAGTAAATCAGGAAGATTTTGAATTCGAAAGTCCAGATGAATATATCGATGATACAGAATTTGATAGTCAATACGAAAACGAGGGTAGTAATTTTTTTTTTGAATCCATAAATACTGAAAACGCAATACAATTAAACAGAAAATATGGTGTAACCCTAGGATGGGCGACATTATATGATAAAATAAATGATATACTTCTCCCTTATTCGGGATTAGAGTCCGTAAGCCTTTCAGAATCTGCTTTTTCGGAAGCGCTTGCAAAATGGCAAAAGGCTCAGGGTTTCAATAGTTCAGATTGCGATGGTATTCTTGGACCAAAAACCTGGGCCAGGATGAAACAATTACTGGAAAATACTAATTCCATTCAGGTTAGCCCATCCTTACCATCGGGAACACCGCCAGCCATTGAAAACACTTTCGAATTCAATCGCTGGCATGCTGAAAAAATCCTTGAAAACATGAATGCCGGTTTTGTAGGGCAAAGCTTTCAATCGAAAGAGCAACTTGAAAAAATCAGTCGTGGTGAAACAGTAAACTTATTAAATCCAAACAACCACATTATTCAAGCATTACCCATAATACACCATATTGCAGAATCAGCAAAAAAAGAGGATTACAAGGAAATCATAATCGGAAGTTTTATTAGAGGTGCTGATAAAAAAGGTGCATGCACTGGTCACTGTGCTGGAAGATGCATCGACTTGAATATTTCCAGCAGAAGCTTTGAAAGCATAGCTGCCTTGCAGATGGTTGTCAGGATTCTTGGATACTTAACCAACTTACCCGATAAATATAAAAAATCAATGGGTTTTGGTATGCCGTTACAGGGACAGTTTTTTGGACATCAAGATCTGAACAAATACAGAGGAGTAAGTACAACTCTCTTGAAAAATGAAGAACTCAGAAAACTGGTGAATCAATTAGGATATGTGTTTCCTGATAACGATAACCATTTGCATATACAGTTTAACTGGTTATCGAAATCTGCCTCAAACTATGAAACCGAGGTTGTATACGAAGAAGGTGAATCTTACGAAAATTCGTAAACAGATGAATCGTATTTCTAAATTAACGCGGTTTAATAGATTCAGCTCATTGTGTTATTGTTTCCAACCCTAATTGAATCATAGGCAGAAGGGCTCTTTCCCTTTGATCCGCTGTTATTTTTTCGTGAGTGGGAATTACATCAGATACAGTAAGTAATGTAGCTGCCTTTTTATTAAGGTATTTAGCATTAGAGAATAATGCGAATGCCTCCATTTCAACAGCAACACAATTATATTTAACAGCGATAGCAGGAATATCACTGGTATTGCGGTAAAAGATATCACTTGAATGGATAGCGACTTGCTTAACTGGAATATTCAACTGTAATGCCCGTTCATTGATAGTATCAAATATTTTTCCCTGATGAGCTATTGCCTCATCCGGATTTCCCCAGGCAAATTTTGCATAGGTAGATTCACTGGCTGCCAACTCTACGTTTAAAAGGTCGAATAGTTTCAAATCTGTTGTATATGCACCACAGGTTCCAATACGTATAATATTATCAACATTAAATTCTGTGTATAATTCGTATGAATAAATTCCAATGGAAGGGCATCCCATTCCACTGGTACCAACACTCACTTGTTTCCCATTATATAGTCCGGTATAAAAAAAAGCATTCCTTGTTTGGCTAACCAACACCGCCTTCTCTAAAAAATTATCAGCAATATATTTTGCACGTAATGGGTCTCCAGCCATCAAAACTTGATTGGCTATATCTCCAGGTTGGGCGTTAATGTGAATACTCATAGCTTGGGGGGTTGAGTGTAAAGGTAACCGTTAAAGTGATAGAGTGTGCAGGTGGAAAAACAGAGTAGTACGTTATGGGTATTAAGTATTAATTCCGAATATTGGAAAGTTCCTTTTCCAGTAGCCAAATTTCCTTCCCGTTTTTCCGTTTTACCAGCAATTATATCCAATTCGAAATAACAGCCGAACACATAGGCACATAGTAACATAGGCTCACATAGAAAATCTATTATAGAAGGAGAAGATAGGATACATAGGCTTACCAAGGTAATCGTATTCGCCGCACAGAGACCCCTTGCGCCATAAATTGTAATCGGGTGATTACACTTTAAATAGTATTTCATTGCGTCTTTGCGTGAAAAATAGTTTGGTCACGCTACGCATATTGAATTTAGTTATACCTTTACTAACGGATATAAACATTCTTTTCCTAATATAAAATACTTATCATGAAAAATTGGATCCTGCTTTTTATTGCTATTCCGGCACTACTTATCTCTTGCAAAAAAGACTCTTCTTCTGGTGGAAGTAATAATTCTTTTGAGGCAACATTGAATGGTACAAAAATGAACTTTACTGTACAGACATCTCATTTATTAAGATCTGTACCAACCAGCGAAAAAAGACTCGACTTTTCAGGTATCTCTTCCGATGGCAATACAATGCTTATAGTAACACTTGGAGAATCAACTTCTGCTGGAAATGCTATGAGTGTAAAGTCATATAATATCCGACAGTTTAATGAAGACAATCCAGGAACTGTGTTAGATGAAAGTGAAGACAGTGAAGACGGATTTATTACACTTCAAAAAAAGGTAAATGGAGTTTGGGAGCTTTTGTTATCTGCTTCAAATGGAACCATGGTCGTAACTTCTTGTAACGAAAGCAGCAAAACCATTTCCGGAACCTTTGAAGTGACTATGAAAGATCTTGGAACCGGCGCTGTTACTCAAACAATTACAGCGGGAAAGTTTACGAATCTGTCGTATACGGTTTTGAATTGATGATGGGAGGAGTAAGTTATACGTTTTACGTGATAAGTTTTAAGTGGGAACCCGGTTTGTAAGATCTCAACCAACTACTTCCCGTTTTACCGCTTTCCCGGCAACTGTATTCAATCTCAGTTAAACAGCCAAACACATAGGCACATAGGAACATAGGTTCAATAAAAATTGGTTGTAAAAGATGGTGAAAAACCTCCGGGATGACATCTCCCGGGATGTCATCCCGGAGGTTGACATCTCGGAGGTTGACTTCCTGGAGGTTGACTTCCTGCCGGTTGACTTCTCAAAGTTTATGCCTCTTCGCGAATTCCCGCTTTCCCGGCACCTGCATTCCCCGCACTGTCCCGTTGCGCCTTTATTGATAACTGTAATGTCGATTGTTGAGATCCATCTCTTTGCGACTTTGCGTGAAAAAAATTAAAACCCCTTCCCGACCTTCCCGGTTATCATACCTACCCGTCGCGAAGCGACCCCCAAAAAAAGAATTTGGTAAATTAGATGTATGTACATACATTTGTATTGTGAAACTCGAACAAGCCATAAAAAGCACCTCATTTGTGAATAATAAGCAGAAGGCCAGCTTAAACATCCTTTATACGGCCTGGTGGCTCAAAACCATTATGAGTAAGGAGCTTAAGGAATATGGCCTCACCCATGAACAATATAATGTACTCCGTATCCTGAAAGGCAAAAATCCAGAACCGCTTTGCGTAAAGGATATCGCCTCCAGATTGATTGAAAAAAGCTCTAATGTCCCTCGTATTATCGATCGATTGGAAAATAAAAAACTGGTTACAAGAACCGTATCTCCAGCCGATAAACGCGAGACCTTGATAGGACTTACAAAATCCGGTATCGGTGTATTAGAAGCAAGTACCGCTAAGGTCAATTTGCTCTTCGATAATGCATTGGCTATGGAAAACAACGAAGCCGGGGTACTGAACGATCTTTTGGAAAAGTTCCGGCTGAACGAAGTTTGATTTTTTTTGTTAAAATAAGTGTACATACACTCAATTAAAAGGAGAGAATAATGAAAACCTTATTCCACGCCGCTTCAAAACGCGGACACGCACAATTCGACTGGCTGAATAGCTATCATAGCTTCAGTTTCGGTCACTATCATGATCCGGCTAAAGTGCATTTCGGTGCTTTACGTGTACTTAATGATGATACCGTAGACCCAGGCATGGGCTTCGGAAAACATCCGCATGATAACATGGAGATTGTTAGTATTCCATTATATGGTGATCTGCATCATCAAGACTCAACAGGTCGCGATGAGATCATCCGTCATAATGATGTTCAAATCATGAGCGCCGGATCAGGAATAGCACATAGCGAATTCAACGCAAACACAGACAAGCCAGTGAAATTTTTGCAGATCTGGGTATTCCCAAAACTGCGCAATATCACTCCCCGCTATGAACAGAAAACATTTCTTGCTGCCGACCGTCAGAATAAATTTCAAACAGTAGTGGCACCAGATGATGCTACTGCCAATTTCATCAATCAGGACGCCTGGTTCTCTCTGACCAATATGAGCAAGGATTTCGAATCTTCCTATTCTGTAAAGAAATCAGGAAACGGAGTTTATGTATTTGTAATAAAAGGAAGTGTACAAATTGGCGATCAGGTGCTGAACGAAAGGGATGCTTTGGGCGTTTGGGAAACCAGCGATTTCAAAATAAAGAGTACAACCGACTCAGAAGTATTATTGATAGACATCCCTATGCAATTATCGTAACCATTCATTTTAATATTTATAAAAACAAGCAAACCATGGCAACTTACATTATCGACGCTTCACACAGCGAAATCACTTTCAAGGTAAAACACCTGATGATCACAAACGTAACAGGTCATTTCCAAAAATTCAGCGGATCAATGACTGCAAGTAAAGAAGACTTTACTGATGCGGTTATTAACTTCGAAGCTGAAACAAGCAGCATCGATACCAACAGCGATCAACGCGATGCTCACTTGAAAAGTGGCGAATTCTTCGATTCAGAAAAATTCCCTTTGCTGACCTTCAAATCTACCAGCCTAACAAAAGATGGTGATGACTACAAATTGACTGGTGATCTTACCATTAAAGATGTTACAAAAACTGTCACACTCGATGCAGAACTCGGTGGTGTTATGACTGACCCATGGGGACAATTCAAAGCCGGATTTGAAATCAATGGTAAAATCCATCGTTCTGATTTCGGATTAACTTGGAATGCAGTTACTGAAGCTGGTGGAATTGTAGTGAGCGAAGATGTGAAATTGCATATTCAAGTGCAGTTGGTTAAGCAAGCGTAAAAAAGTTCAAGGGGTTCGAGAAGTTCAAGAGGTTCCATAGGTTTGAGGTGTAACACCCTAAGCAAATGTTCAATGTTCAAAGTTTAAGGGTTTAAAGTTTAAGGTTCTTCTGTGTAACACTCGAACTAATCTTGAAATCAAATAAATAACCGCGGAGACGCAATGACTCAGAGTTTTCCTCTGCGTCTCCGCGTCTCTGCGGTTATTGTATTTAGCCTTAGGCCTTAAGCATTCAGCTTTAAGCCTCAATTTAATGATTACTAGATTCTTCCAACGCCTTCTCCAACTGAGTCACTTCCGCAGGTGTCAAATACCGCCATTTCCCCAAACCCAGATTCCCAAGTTCAATATGCATTATTCGGATACGCCTAAGCGTTTTTACCTTATATCCGAAATGAGAACACATTCTGCGGATCTGACGGTTCAAACCCTGCTTCAGAATAATTCGGAACCGCCTGCCAGCTTCCTGACGAATATAACATGGCTTTGTTCTGGTACCTAAGATGCTAACTCCCTGCGACATTTCTCGTATAGCTTCGCCACTTAATTCCTGATCAACCGTAACTATATATTCTTTCTCGTTGTTATTTCCGGCTCGCAAAATCCTGTTAACAATATCACCGTCATTTGTAAGAAGAATCAATCCTTCAGAATCCTTATCCAATCTTCCTACTGGAAAAATCCGTTTAGGGTGATTGATAAAACTGATAATATTCGTCTTATCCTTCATATCGGTGGTAGAAGTAACACCGACAGGTTTATTAAAAGCTATGTAGATGGCTCTTTGTTTGTTCTTGATCTTTTCTCCATCAATAGCAACCATATCACCCGGGTAAACCCTGGCTGTCAATTCCACCAATTCGTCGTTGATGGTTACCCTTGCCTGCTCAATCAGTTTTTCGGCTTCCCTTCTGGAGCAGAACCCGCTATTGCTGATGTATTTATTTATTTGTATGCCTTCTTCTGATTTGTTGTCGCCCATGATACTGTTGTAGGATGTAAAGATAGCGGAGAGAACTAATGTGGAAGTGTGAAGATGTAAAGATGTGGAAATTAAGCAGCTGGATACTTCCAGATGTCATCTCCCGAGATGACATCTCGGGAGATGACATCTGAAGAGGGTTATCCCATTTTTTCGGGCCTTTTCCTCATCCTATACAACTTACCTTATGTGATTAGCTGAGATTGAATACACTTGCCGGGAAAGCGGTAAAACGGTAAGTAGTTCGTTGATTTCTTACAAACAGGGTTCTAACTTAAAACGTACCACTTAAAACGTATTACTTAATACGTACAACTTATTACTTCTTTTCTTACTTTCACCCTCTCACTTATTACCACTTTTTATGCAACTGACCGCCAAACTGATTCAATTATTACCCTTACAAACTGGTACCGGTAAAAACGGCGCCTGGAAGAAACAAGACATCATCGTAGAAACTGAAGCTACCTACCCAAAAAAGATTTGCATTTCCATCTGGGGAGATAAAATCAACGAAAGTCTTCTTAAAGTCGGTAATCAACTCAAAATTGACTTCGACGTTGAAAGCCGCGAATACAACAATCGCTGGTATACCGATGTAAAAGCCTGGAAAATTGAGTCGGCCAGCGGTGATGGTCCTACAGATGCACCACCAATCGACTCCTTCCATGACGCTCACTTTGACGAAGAACCTCCCTTCTAATAAATAGTAAAGAACCTCTATCAATAAGAAATATTGGTTATTTATAGGAAGCGATTCGAATGAAACAACGACACATTTTAAGGACCCTGGTTATAGCACTATTCGTATTGCTTACAACCGGATTCTCTTTGTTTCCACCTTCCAATGAATTGCGCTTGCCAGCAACAGGTGAAACTTTAGCCAAACAATATTGCACGAATTGCCATGTGTTTCCTGAACCAGGTCTTCTTGATAAAAGCACCTGGAAAGAAAAAGTACTGCCTAATATGGGCTGGCGATTAGGTATCAGAAAAGGTAATGCCGATCCATTTGCCGATATGGAAGAAGATGAGGCTGTGTTAGTTCGGGAGTTGAAAGTCTTTCCAGTTACTCCTCTTATAACAGAAGAAAACTGGAATAAGATTGTAGAATATTACCTGCAACAAGCTCCAAATAACCCACTACCACAACAAGATCATCCAATCGCAAAAAACAATCTCTCACGTTTTAAAGGAGAAACTATTTTCATTGGAGAAAAGCAAGCACCAAAAACTACTCTGCTTAAATACGATAGCCTTCGCTCACATCTATATATCGGTGACGCCTCAAATGAAGTTTCTGTATTGCAACCAGATCTTCAATTCGCCTCCTACTGGCAAGTGGAAAGCGCACCAGTTGATGTAGACTTTCCAAAAGACGGCCCCGTTCAAGTGCTATGTATTGGAAGTATTACACCTTCCGAAAAAAAGAAGGGTAGAATCATGGTATTGGATTCCGTTCCTTCTACCAATAACCCTGCAAATGATTTTATCAACCTGGCCCGTCCGGTTCAATTCGCTCATGGTGATTTAAATGCTGATGGGAAAGAAGATCTGGTATTGGGAGAATTTGGAAACCATACCGGCAAACTAAGTTGGTATGATGGAAGCGACCGAAAAAAAGAACATATACTCCGCAATCAACCAGGCTCCCGAAAAATAGATATCGTTGATATGAACCGCGATGGAAAACCCGATGTGGTGGCAATGCTGGCACAGGGTAGAGAAGGAATATGGCTCTTCGAAAACCAGGGAAATGGAGTATTTAAAGATAAGAACCTGATTCAATTGCCCCCAGTTTACGGCGTTAGTTATTACGAATTGGATGATTTTAATAATGATGGCTTCCCCGATATACTAATGACGAATGGAGACAATTGGGATATCTCTCCCGTAAGTAAATTCTATCATGGCATCCGAATCTATCTGAATGATGGAAAGAATAATTTCAAGGAAAGCTATTTCTATCCCTATTACGGAGCCAGCAAAGCCATGGCCAGGGATTTCGATAATGATGGAGATCTTGATATTGCTGCCATCTCATTCTATGAAGATTATGATAAACCTGAAAAAGGCTTTGTATATCTGGAAAATAAAGGCAATTTCAGCTTCACTGCTTCCACCACTAAAGATGCCGCCTCTGGTAAGTGGCTCACTATGGAAGTGGCTGATATCAATAAAGACGGACAACCGGATATCATCATCGGCTCTTATATACACACCATGAACGAGCTCACAAAATTGTTGTTTAAAGGGGTGGAGTCGTTTCCGCAAGCGGTTATATTGTGGAATAACAAAAAGTAGGTTTACTCTTTTCGAGATGTCATCTTGTGTAAAACACAACCCCAAAACTCCCTATCTTTAAAACCCTAAACTCCCACACATGCTTCACAACAGAAGAAAATTCATCGGAATGGCCGCACTTACTTCCGGTGCCCTCACAATGGCAGGAAACCTGTTCGGACGAAATAAATTCGAAAATGAAGAAGATGGATTACCCCGAATTATCCGTGAATTGAAACCGTTGGAAGGCGGAGTGGTTCCCATTTCTGTTGAAGAAAGAAAACAACGCATCGCCCGGGCCCAACAACTGATGGCTCAGGAAAAAATCGACGCCATATTCATGGAAGGTACTACCAGCAGCTTCTATTTTACTGGCATGCGCTGGGGACAAAGCGAACGCACTTTCGGATTGGTAATCCCTGCCAAAGGAGCTGTTGCTTATGTATGTCCGAAGTTTGAAGAAGATCGCGCCCGCGAATTGATACCTGTTGCCTTTGGCGATGAAGTTCGTTGCTGGGAAGAACACGAAAGCCCCTATGCTACTATAGTTGGAATCGTTAAAGATCGGGGCGCCAAATATAAGCGCATAGGCATTGAAGAAAGAGTTCGTTTCTTTATTGCTGATGGCGTTCGCAAAGCGGCAGCAGGATTTGAAGTAGTTGACGCAACTCCAATAACCGCGGGTTGCCGAATGTACAAAAGCAAGGCAGAAATTGCCCTCATGCAAAAAGCAAGTGATGTAACTATTGAAGCCTATAAAGCCGCCTTCTCTACAATACGCCCAGGAATGCCACAAGCAGAATTCAGCGCCAACATATCTGCTGCCTTTAGAAAATTAGGATATTCTGGAGGAGCCATGGTATTGGTTGGAAAATATTCCGCATTACCTCATGGCACTATATTACCACAAACTATTCAGGAAGGAGATATCGTATTAGTAGATGGTGGAACCAGTGTGGAAGGCTATGCTTCCGACATTACCCGAACAATAGTTTGTGGCAAACCTTCTCAACGCCAAATTGATATCTGGAACCTCGAAAAGAAAGCTCAGGATGCCGCATTTGCCGCCATCAAAATAGGTGTTACCTGCGAAATGGTTGATGCTGCCGCCCGTGCTGTTATTGAAAATGCCGGATTCGGAAAGAATTATAAACTACCGGGTTTACCACATCGCACCGGACATGGAATTGGACTTGAGGGTCACGAATGGACCAATTTCGTAAAAGGAAATAAGACCAAGATTGCTCCAGGAATGTGCTTCAGCAATGAACCTACTATTTCTATTCCGGGTGAATTTGGGATACGCTTGGAAGACTGCTTGTATGTTACTGAAAGCGGACCAAAATTCTTCTCAGAACAGAGCGTAGCTATTGATAAGCCATTTGGATAGTAGTCGCAACTCGAAAATTACTCGATAAAAAATCTACCTACCTTTCCGTTTGAAAGGAGTTTGATAATGAAGATAGACCATAGTTCCTCTATTCCCCTGCATCGGCAGATCGAAGACCAGATCCGTCAACTAATACGTTCTGGTAAATATGATAAGGGAGAACTATTGCCAAAGGAAATGGATCTTGCACGCAGATTCAAAGTAGCACGCAATACCGTACGACAAGCTATCAACAAACTGGTTATTGAAGGTGTGTTACTCCGCAAGAAAAAGGTGGGCACCATGTTATCGCCCAAAACAATTCCTACCGATCTAAATAAATGGCAGAGTTTTTCAGCAGAGATGAATGAGAAAGGAGTTCCTCTTGTTGTACTCATGCTTCGCGCCAGCGAAGAGACTGCCGACGAAACTATTGCAAATGCATTAGGAATACGGAAGGGTAAAAAAGTGGTGAGAATGGAAAAAGTACTGGGCACAGGAAAATCTCCCTTTGTATATTTCATTTCCTGGTTTCATCCACGTATAGCTTTCGATGCTAAAGAAACTTTCTCCCAGCCCTTATATCAACTTCTGGAAAAGAAATATGGTGTTGCAGTAAAACGCTCTTCTGAAGAATTGAATGCTGTAAGCTGCGACCGCTTGATCGCTCAACTTCTCAAAGCAAAAGAAGGTGAACCCCTTCTATTACGTCGCCGTACTGTTTTTGACGACGGCAACCGCATCATTGAATATAACCTGGGCTATTACCGGGGTAATAAATTCTCCTATAAGATTGATGTGAACAGGGACTAACTCTCACTGGTTCAAAATATTCCAAATGTCAACCCATTTTCGGGTCAAACTCATATGTATATACATAAAATTCCCCTATGTTTGCCCCCATCGAACAGTCCACTATGAAGTATTGCATAGGAATGGATATTGGAGGTTCTCATATAAGTGCCGCGTTGGTGGACAGGAAAGGGTATGTACTATCTGAAAAATCATTTTACTCTACTACAATTGATCCTAACGATTCTCCATCAGAAATAATTAATTCTATAGAAGATTGTTTACTGGAATCAGCCATTCACTTCTCCGATCATGATGCAGATGAAATGATGGTAGGCATCTCAATGCCCGGTCCCTTTGATTATGAAAAGGGCGTATCAGAAATAACAGGTGTCAACAAATTCGAATCTCTTTTTGGAGCAGATATTAAGCAATCATTATATCAGCGCCTTGAAGCAATTATAGGAATCAATTCCGTAAGTATACATTTCATAAATGATGCACAGGCCTTTTTAAAAGGTGCTGTTGTAACACATAATCTTGAAGGGAAAAACGTAATCGGTATTACTCTCGGCACCGGTATTGGTGCTGCCTTCTATGAAAAAAATCAGATCGTATTAACCGGAAACCATATTCCAGCAAACGGTTATATCTACAATACTCCTTATTTAGATGGAATAGCTGAAGATTATATCAGTACAAACTGGCTATTAAAACAATTTCAAAACGAAGTCACTGAAATTAAATCAGTAGTCCAAATTGCTGCTCTAGCTAATAGAGGAGATAAATATGCAAAATCTGTTTTTGAAAAATTCGGTTCCCACCTCGGTAACATATTAGCGCCATTTATTAAATCATTTGAGGCAGAAACAATAACCGCTGGTGGTGGAATTCTTAATTCATTTTCTCTTTTTGAAAACAGTTTCCGAAATAGCTTACAAGGGCAGGGCATTGAAAAAATAGATTTCATTATCTGTAAGGATACAAGGGAAACTGCCATTAAGGGGGCGGTGGCCCATGCTTGTAATAAATTACAAGAAACGGAAAAACCATTTCGGAATACCAGTCAATTACTGATGCCAGCGAGGAAAGAATCGACACAGCATAAAGGCTACGATATCTATCCAACCAATGCAATTGCGTCAGGAAAAATTGAAACAGGCCTTGAATCACTTGTTAACTTGATAAAGAAGCACAGGAATATCGTTATTGAAGGATATATTGGGGTAGACTGGGAATCATTTCTTATACAGCTATCAAAATCGCTCTCAGGAATAGATAGCAATATTAACTTCTTCAATATTGATGTTGCACTTTTCGACAAAGATGTAATAGTAAGAAAGACTGCTGCTTTTCTGGATAGTGATGGTAAAGACTCCATTTTCGGAAAATTATGTACGCTGGATATTTCTGAGTTCTTCGATCCGCAATTATTACCCAGAATCCTGCCTGAAAAAGACTGCATAAATATTCTGTATGGCATAGGAGCGGCATGTGCCAATTGGAAGGCTCCAATAGTTTATATAGATATCCCGAAAAATGAAATCCAATTCCGAAGCAGGGCAGGTTGGGTTGAAAATTTGGGAAGAATAAAAGAACCTGATCCAAAAAAACAATATAAGCGCTTCTATTTTATTGACTGGCCTGTTCTGAACAGACATAAACAATCCTTGCTCCCCAGCCTTACAGCCATAATTGATGGACAAAGAAATGCTGATTTCACATTATTAGATGGAAATGATTTCAGAAATACACTCGACGAAATTAGTCAGCAACCTTTCCGTGCCAGACCATGGTTCGAACCCGGAACATGGGGTGGCCATTGGATAGAAAATAATATAGAAGGGCTCAACAAAGAAGTACCAAACTATGCCTGGAGCTTTGAATTGATTTCTCCTGAAAATGGAATATTGCTTGAAGATGATGGTACTCTATTGGAATGTTGTTTCGACTGGTTACTGTTTGCTCAATCATATAATGTATTAGGTAACGCCTCGGCCCGTTTTGGATCCTATTTCCCTATTCGCTTCGATTTTTTGGATACGATTGATGGAGGTAATTTATCTATTCAAGTGCATCCTCGTCTTAATTATATGAAGGAGCATTTTGGAGAACCTATCACCCAGGATGAAACCTACTATATTCTCGATACCGAAGAAAATGCAGTAGTCTATTTGGGATTTCAAGATAATGTTGAGCCTCATGTATTTGAAGAAGCATTAAAAACAAGTGTTAAGGAGAAGAAAGCTATAAACATTAAGAAATTCGTTCAGGCACTTCCTTCCAACAAGCACGACCTTTTCCTGATTCCATCTGGTACTATTCACGGTTCCGGGACCAATAACCTTGTTCTTGAAATCAGTTGTACCCCCTATATCTATACTTTCAAATTATACGATTGGCTTCGCCTGGATCTTGATGGAAAACCACGTCCAATAAATATCGAACATGGAATGAAGAATCTTGATTTCAATCGTTCTGGCGAAAGGATTCAAAAAGAATTTATATCCCATCCTGTGTTGATTGAAAAGGGAGAAAGTTTTGAAAGATGGCAATTACCTACTCACGAGGAGCATCTCTATGCAATAGAAAAATATATATGGAAAGGAGATGTCAATATTCAGCTTAACGGACAATGTCAAATAGGAATGCTGGTTGAAGGGGAGTCGATTGAAATTATTACGGGTAAGAAATCATTTACCTACGCTTATGCTGAAACCTTCATTATTCCTGCCGCTACTGAAAACTATACTGTTCGATATTCTGGAAATGGAAGAGGAGTATTACTCCTGAGTTATGTAAAAGATACCTTTTGCTAATAATATAACGATATGCTACAATCAACACAAAAAAGGTTCCTTGCACTTGTAACCATCATTGCTGCACTTGGTGGATTTTTGTTTGGGTTTGATATGGCAGTAGTTAGTGGTATCATTGAACCAGTAAAAAATCAATTTAATCTAAGTGCGGCCAGCGAAGGTTGGTTTGTTTCATCTGCACTTCTTGGCTGTATTGCCGGCGTGGCTTTCTCCGGTTCGCTTAGTGATGCTATTGGAAGAAAAAAAGTGCTGTTTCTTGCAGCTATTCTTTTTCTCATT
>JBGAQE010000026.1:0-40933 GCA_044220885.1 Chitinophagaceae bacterium | reverse complement strand
CAACGCTTACAAGAATGCCGCTTCAATGGTATTACAGATAACCCCCATCATCCAAAAACAGGTTGAGACGCTTTACAAACTACATTTCGATTATACATTGATGAATGAAGTGATGATGATCCTGAAATCATCCAATGTATCCTTGCTCGAAAAGGAAATGAGCCTCTTCTGTGAGTTTAAAGTAGGAATACCCAGCCAGCGACTTGAAGAGGTACTATACCGATTGAATGATTTACGCTCTGTAGAAGTAAAAAAGCTGACCTGATCTACTTCCTGAATCTGGCACTTACCACCAGATCCTTTGACCCGGGAGTATACGTATAAAAACCTTCTCCAGTCTTTACACCCAATTTCCCGGCCTGTACCATACTAACTAATAATGGACAAGGAGCATACTTAGGATTACCAAATCCTTCGTGTAATACTTGCAGAATCGCCAAACAGGTGTCGAGTCCAATGAAATCTGCCAATTGTAATGGACCCATAGGATGAGCCATACCTAATTTCATTACGGTATCTATCTCTGTAACTCCAGCAACACCTTCGTATAAACTATAGATAGCCTCATTCAGCATTGGCATCAATATGCGGTTTGCTATGAAACCGGGATAGTCATTCACTACACAAGGCACTTTTCCTAATTGCAAGGAGGTAGCCACTATAAAATCTGTCACTTCTTTTGAAGTGGAATAACCATTTATGATTTCAACCAGCTTCATTACCGGAACCGGATTCATGAAATGCATGCCTATAACTTTATCCGCCCTCTTGGTAACAGCTGCAATCTTTGTGATGGGAATAGAAGAAGTATTTGTTGCCAGTATACATCCAGCAGGGGCTTTTTCATCCAGTTCTTTGAAGATAGAAAGCTTCAGGGATACATTCTCAGTAGCAGCTTCCACTACTAATCCTGCATTGGCTACACCATCTCCAAGTGAAGTAGCAGTAGATAAGGAGTTCAGGGTGTTTTGTTTTTGCTCTTCAGTAATTGTCTGCTTGGCTACCAGGCGATCCAGATTCTTTGAAATAGTGGCAATCGCCTTATCCAGTTGCGCCTGTGAAACATCCACTAATGTTACTTTATATCCGCTTTGGGCAAATGTATGAGCTATACCATTTCCCATAGTGCCAGCACCTATAACAGCTATTGAGATCTTATCCATGTTCAGATTTTTATAATTAGCAAGCAAATCGCTATCGAATCCCAAATGTAGTTGATAGTTTTTTATTCCCTGAATTTTCAGGTTTTTTCACCGCGGAGACGCAGAGGTATAACGCGAAGTCGGGAAGGGTTTTTCTGTGTTCTAGAATACTTGGTTTTTAAAAATAATCAAAGTCTCGCAGTCACCCTGAAAAGCAGGGATCTCAAATTACAACGCCTTAGTTCTAATTAATAAAAATAAATTATCATTTATTTAAACAACAACTTTCGCAGGGGTGACGGCAATTGAACAATAACTGTATAATTTACAATCTCAGAAAAAATAAATACCTCCCGCAGGGTATTGCCCAGAACCAACAAATCACCTACTTTGTAACCTATACTTACCATACAATGCTAAAAAGGCTAACAGTATCCAAACTCTTTCTCTTGTTAATCAATCTGGTTCCACTATGGGGCGTGTGGGTGGCTGGATGGAATGCACTTGAAATATTTATGGTGTATTGCCTCGAATCGGTGATTATCGGGCTTTACAATATCCTCAAAATGAGTATCACCTCATTGGTAGTAAAGAAAGCAGATTGGACACCTGAAGGGGATACACCTACAATGGTGAGTGGTCCTTTCTTTATACTCTTCTTCATGGTACATTATGGATTTTTTGTTGCCATACAGATGAGTATTTTCATTTCATTCACGGGACTTGAAGCCAAACTGGGTGTTGCGAATGTGTGGGATTTCTTATGGAATTTCAGGAAATACCTAAGTCATAATAGCCAGTTGCTGTTGCTTGGTTTTGTAATCAGCTATGGCTTGATACTACTGAAAGACTTCGTTTTTAATGGTGCATATAAAACAGCCAACCTGGGCACCCTGCTATTCCAGCCTTATGGGCGCATTTTCATTCAGCAGTTCACTGTAATTGTAGGAAGCCTTTTTATTGGCCTGGGGAATGGACAGATATTCATCACAGTATTCGTAGCTATACGAATCTATTTCGATGTATTCATCAACTTCGACAGAATCATAAAACTGATTGAGAAACGACAAGCTATGAAATCAGCTGGTCGCCAACAATAACCGGCTTTCATTCAATAACTGCTCTTTGTTGATAGCTACTGTACCTACTTCCTCACATACAAGCCCACCAGCTATATTGGCAATGGCGGCCATGGTATGATTGTCGCGGGTAATGGCATATACCAGGGAAGCTACAGCAATCACTGTATCTCCTGCACCTGAAACATCAGCAATGTTCCTTATATGACAAGGAATAATTCGTCCTGAATCACCTTCCTGATAAAATACCCCTTTCTCAGAAAGTGTTATGAATGAAATTGAATGATTCAATTCTTTTCGTAGAAGTTCATGAATGTTATGAAGAGATTCGTTATCTACTTTTTCCAACAAAAGATTCAAACCTTCCTTTACTTCTTTCAAATTGGGCTTGAAGATCGTCACCTGCTTATAAGCAAAGAAATTCTTCCGTTTAGGATCCACGGTTGTAATGATTCCTTTTTCAAGACACCATCCTATAACTGTTTCGATAACTCTTTGGCGTTAAAACCCCTTATTATAATCTTCGAAAATGATCACATTGGGTTTTTCAGCATCAATATAAGTCCTCACCTTTTGAAGAAGGAGTTCTTCCTCATTCAAATCAAGATCCCTTGTAATTTCAGCATCCAGGCGAAGCATATGCTGATTTCGGCTAATGATTCGCGTTTTATTGGTTGTGATCCTTGTATCACTGCTAAGAAGGTACCCGGTTTGTATATGATGCTGTGCAAACAAGGTGGTAAGTGCGGCTCCATCATCATCGGCACCTACAACAGATAATATATTCACTTTTGCACCAAGGGAGGCCAGATTCAATGCAACATTCCCCGCCCCACCAATACGTTGTTCTTTTTGATCCAGGGCTACTACCGGAACAGGGGCTTCTGGTGAAATCCGTTCCACATGCCCCCACCAATAAGTATCCAGCATTACATCTCCTATAACACCAACTTTGATATTGGGAAACTGCCCAAATAGTGCATCAATGTCTTTCTTTGTCATGATCAGTATTATTTAGCCTTGTTACGAGCCATAGCTATATAATAAATAGGGATACCAGCCAATGTGATAGCTCCTCCCCATCCTGCGTATGTTGGTTTCTGGAAAATCAAAGCAACGCAGAAAGCGATACCCATTATGATATAGATTACAGGTAACACAGGATAACCAAAAGCTTTGTAAGGGCGTTCTGCATTCGGGCGACTCTTACGGAGTCTGAAAATACCAATGATAGTAAGAACATAGAACACCACTACCACAAACGAAACCATATCGAGTAAGTCTCCATATTTACCACTAAGGCAAAGCAGACTGGCAAGAGCGCATTGTGCCCATAAGGCCCATTCAGGAACTGCATTCTTATTTAATGTACCCGCTTTCTTAAAGAAGAGACCATCCTGCGCCATGGTATAATAAACCCTGGCACCGGCTAATATCAATCCATTATTACAACCGAATGTTGAAATCATGATCATCACAGCAATAACATATGATCCGATATTTCCGAAGATTACATTCGCCGCCGACACTGCTACCCTGTCCTGTTTTGCAAAATTTCCTGCAATGGCAAAACACTCATGTACATCAGGTTAGCAGATACATAAATGATTGTTACAATCAATGTTCCAAGGAAAAGACTTAAACCGATATTACGCTGAGGATTTTTTATTTCACCAGCAATGAAGGTTACGTTATTCCATGAATCACTACTGAAGATGGACCCCACCATGGCGGCAGCAATAGCACCAATCAATGCAGATCCTGAAATTGGTAACCATGATGTAGCCACCTCCCCTTTTTTATCAAGGCCCAGATCCTGTACAGCCTGAAACCCTGTACTCCAATTCGCATTCCATATTTCAGACTTGGCTGCCAATAGGAAACCGAAAACAATCAATCCGAATAAGGATGCCAGTTTAGTTACAGTGAATGTTGTTTGAATCAATTTGCCACCCTTTATACCCTTTGTATTGATATAAGTGAGGAAGATGATTAAAACAATAGAGACAAGCTGTGCCGGGTATATCTTGAAGATGCCTATAGTGAAAAGTATATTCGCATCTTTCATTTCAAGTATTGGGAAGAAATAACCGGCGAATTTTGAAAAGGCTACACCAACCGCTGCAATAGTTGCGGTTTGGATAACAGCGAAAAAACTCCAACCATACAAAAAGCCTGCTAATGGATTATAGGCTTCTTTCAGATATACATACTGCCCGCCAGCTTTTGGAAACATGGCACTTAGTTCCCCATAGCTCAGTGCAGCGGTAAGGGTCATAAACCCTGTAATCAACCAAACCATCACGAGCCATCCGGCACTTCCCACATTCCGGGTTATATCGGCACTCACAATAAAAATTCCCGATCCAATCATGGAACCGGCCACTACCATGGTTGCGTCTAACAAGCCCAGGGTCGGTTTAAATGCACTTGAATTTTCAGCCATAGCAGCAGTATTTATAAGGGGAAGATACAGTAAACAGTCCAAAAAAAAGCGTAGTGGAACACTACGCTTTTAGAATAATTTTTGATGGCAGGTCATCACTTATTTTCTTTCTTATACAGGGTATTCAGTCCTTTAATCATATCACCTGTGATATCGTAGAGACTGTCTTTATAATACATCAGCACACCTGGAGAATAGGAGAATATATAAGCATAGCCCTTCCCCTGATTATATGTTTTGAGATAATCTTCCACTTGTTTATGCAAATCGGTCATAAGATCCATCTGCATCTTCTTTAGTTCCTGATCCAGCTCCAGTTCTTTTTGTTGGAATTGTTTTTCCAATTGAGCCAATTCACGTTGGGCAGCTTCTCCATCTGCCTGAGTCATTGTCGGAGCTTTTTCCTGCAACTCCCTTAACCTTTTTTGATAGGAAGCATTCAATGCGTTCAGCTGGTTCTTACTTGCATTCTCTTTTGCTTTTATCTTTTCTTCTGCATCCTGGAAACTATTATAATGTTCCTGCAGGGTATCGATATCAAAATAAGCGATCCTGAAATTAGAGGTATCGTGCTTATTGTTGTTAACCGTTATTTGTCTTTTGAGTTCTTCAGTATGGGTAATATGCAGGTAGAAAAGCACCCCTACAGCAAGCAATGCAACTGAACTTAAAATAGTAGAAATATTCTTCATCAAGAGCCGTTTTGCGCAAGTTATGAGGTTCTCTTGAACGAAATTGTTAAAAAATTTAACAACCGAACATAGAGATAGTTAAAAATAAAAAGCAGGAAACTTGTGTTTCCTGCTTTCAAAATATAGCTGAATATTATTCTTCTTCATCGAAGGCCATGGCTTCACGTGTAGTCTGCAGCAATTCATATTCTTCTTTGCTACCTACTATCATGTTTTCGAAGTCACGAAGACCTGTACCAGCTGGGATCGGGTGACCAGTGATTACATTCTCCTTCAGACCAAGCATATCGTCGGTTTTACCCTGGATAGCGGCACTGCTCAATACCTTAGTTGTTTCCTGGAACGATGCAGCTGAAATCCAGCTTTGAGTTCCGAGAGACGCCTTAGTGATACCTAACAATACTGGTTGTGAAGTTGCTGAATTAGCATCACGGTATTCCACTGTCTTCTTATCACTCCTGCGGAGAAGTGAGTTCTCTTCACGAATTTCACGAAGGCTGGCAATCTGACCGGCTTTCAACTTAGTGCTGTCTCCAGCTTCAGTGATAACCTTCTTGTCAAAAATCCAGTCGTTCTCTTCGTTAAAGTCGAAGCGGTCTTCCAGATCCTCCTCAAGGAAGCGGGTATCCCCTGGATCCTTGATTTCAACTTTCTTCATCATCTGACGAACGATAACTTCAATATGCTTGTCGTTGATCTTCACACCTTGCAAACGATATACCTCCTGGATCTCATTCACAACGTATTCTTGTACGGCAAACGGACCTTTGATAGAGAGGATATCTGCTGGAGCGATCTGACCATCTGAAAGTGGAGCACCGGCTTTGATGAAGTCACCATCCTGTACCAGGATCTGACGTGTCAATGGCACTAAGTACTTCTTAACAACACCATCCTTAGCTTCAACAACAATCTCACGGTTACCACGCTTGATAGCTCCGAAAGCAACTACACCATCAATTTCACAAACAATGGCTGGGTTACCTGGGTTACGTGCTTCAAACAATTCAGTTACACGTGGAAGACCTCCGGTGATATCTCGCTGCATACGCAGTGTTCTCGGAATCTTCACCAATACCTGACCGGCTCTTACATCTTCTGTTTCATCAACAGTGATATGTGAACCTACAGGAAGGTTATATTGCTTAACATCCTTTCCACCTTCCACAATAAGGGTTGGTATCTTGGTCTTGTCTTTTGTTTCGATAACCACTTTCTCGCGGTGACCTGTTTGTTCGTCAGCTTCCTCACGGTAAGTAATACCCTCAATTACACTTTCAAACTTGATCTGACCAGTGATTTCTGCAACTATTACGTTGTTGAACGGATCCCATGAGCAGATCATATCACCTTTCTTCACTTGCTGACCGTCTTTTACCAGAAGGATAGCACCGTAAGGAACGTTATTAGTTATTAATAAGCGGTCATTCTTCACATCCATGATACGAACCTCACCGGTACGACCGATTACCACCTGGTTCTTCTCACCATCGTTACCCTGACCGGTTACGCTACGTAAACCGTCGAATTGGATGGTACCGTCGAACTTAGCGAAAAGTGCTGATTCTACTGATGCAGAACCGGCCACACCACCCACGTGGAAGGTACGAAGTGTCAACTGTGTACCTGGTTCACCGATTGACTGTGCAGCAATGATACCTACAGCATCCCCTTTCTGAGCAACATTACCTGTTGCAAGGTTCTTACCATAACATTTCACGCACACACCGCGCTTGCTTTCGCAAGTAAGAACGGAACGGATTTCAACAACCTCGATTCCGGCTTCTTCAATCGCTTTACCGATGTCTTCAGTAATCTGGCTTCCTGCTTCTACAATAACCTCATCATTTATTGGATTGTAGATATTGTGCAGTGAAGTACGGCCGATGATACGGTCATACAGTGGTTCTACCACTTCCTCATTATCTTTTAATGCACTGGTAGCAATACCACGCAGTGTTCCGCAATCTTCTTCAGTGATAACTACATCCTGAGCTACGTCAACGAGACGACGGGTAAGGTAACCGGCATCGGCAGTCTTAAGGGCCGTATCCGCCAAACCTTTACGCGCACCGTGCGTAGAGATGAAGTAATCCAATACATTCAATCCACCTTTGAAGTTAGAGAGGATCGGGTTTTCGATGATCTCACTTCCTGATGAACCAGATTTACGAGGCTTAGCCATCAGACCCCTGATACCGCAAAGCTGTTTGATCTGTTGTTTAGAACCACGGGCTCCGGAGTCCAACATCATATAAACTGAGTTGAATCCTTGCTTATCAATGGCAAGCTCCCTGATCAATGTTTCTGTGATACGTGTATCCACACGGCTCCAGATATCCACGATTTGGTTATAACGCTCGTTGTTAGTGATAAGACCCATGTTATAGTTTTCCCATACCTCATCAACTTCACCCTTAGCATTATCCAACACCTGTTCTTTGATAGATGGGATAATTAGGTCATTGATGTTGAACGACAATCCACCCTGGAAGGCAGTACGGAAACCTAACTGCTTGATATCGTCCAGGAATTTCGCTGTCTTGGGAACGTTAGTGATCTTGATGATATCTCCGATGATCTCACGAAGGTTCTTCTTCGTTAAAAGGGCGTTGATGAAACCAACTTCCTTAGGAACGAACTGGTTGAAGATTACACGACCTACCGTGGTTTCTATCAGTTTGAATTCGAGGTCACCATTATTGCTACGTACAAAAGACTTAACCTTTATATGTGCATGCAGGTCTACCTTTCCTTCATTATGTGCAATCAACACTTCATCCTGGCTATAGAAAGCTTTTCCTTCTCCACGGATCTTTTCAGTTTCTGTAGATTTCTTACCCTTTGTGATATAGTACAGTCCCAATACCATGTCCTGTGAAGGAAGGGTGATTGGTGCACCATTCTGTGGGTTAAGGATGTTGTGAGATGACAACATCAGCAATTGTGCTTCCAGAACGGCCGCATTGCTGAGTGGCACGTGAACCGCCATCTGGTCACCGTCAAAGTCGGCGTTGAAGGCCGTGGTAACCAATGGGTGTAATTGAATCGCTTTACCTTCAATCAACTTAGGCTGGAAAGCCTGGATTGACAAACGGTGAAGTGTTGGGGCACGGTTAAGCATGATCGGATGCCCTTTCAATATATTTTCAAGGATATCCCAAACAACAGCTTCCTTGCGGTCTACCAGCTTACGGGCAGATTTAACTGTTTTTACGATACCTCTTTCAATCAGCTTACGGATGATGAATGGTTTGAACAATTCAGCAGCCATGTCTTTTGGTAAACCGCACTCATGTAATTTCAGCTCAGGACCTACCACGATAACGGAACGACCAGAATAGTCAACACGTTTACCTAAGAGGTTCTGACGGAAACGACCTTGTTTACCTTTCAATACATCACTCAAAGATTTCAATGCACGTCCACCTTCTGCTTTTACAGCATTTGATTTACGGCTATTGTCGAACAATGAGTCGATGGCTTCCTGCAACATCCTCTTTTCATTACGAAGGATTACCTCAGGAGCTTTGATCTCTAACAAACGCTTCAAACGGTTGTTACGGATAATCACCCTGCGGTAGAGGTCATTAAGGTCGGAAGACGCAAAACGACCACCATCCAATGGAACAAGTGGACGAAGTTCTGGTGGAATAACAGGAATATACTGCATAACCATCCATTCCGGACGGTTAGTGATCCTTGAGTTTGCTTCACGGAATGCTTCCACAACACTCAAACGTTTCAAGGCATCAGCCTTACGTTGTTGTGATGTTTCATTTGCTGCAGCATTACGGAGACTGAATGACAAAGCATCCAGGTCTATACGCTGTAACATATCATGAACAGCTTCAGCACCCATCTTGGCAATGAATTTCTGCGGATCATCATCAGGCAGATATTGATTGTCTTTTGGTAAGGTGTCGAGCATTTCCAGATATTCTTCTTCAGTCAACAGATCACCTGCTTTCAGGCTTTCCTTGATACCTGGTTGTATTACAACGAAACGCTCATAATAAACGATCGTTTCGAGTTTCTTAGAACTAACTCCTAACAGGTAACCGATTTTGTTAGGAAGGCTTTTGAAATACCATATATGAACTACAGGCACCACCAGTTTGATGTGACCCATACGCTCACGACGTACTTTTTTCTCAGTTACTTCAACACCGCAACGGTCGCACACAATTCCCTTGTAACGGATACGCTTGTACTTTCCGCAAGCACACTCATAATCCTTTACTGGCCCGAATATCCTTTCGCAGAACAAACCATCACGCTCAGGCTTGTACGTACGATAGTTGATAGTTTCAGGCTTCAACACTTCGCCATAGCTACGTTCCAGAATTGAATCGGGAGAAGCCAGACCAATAGTTATCTTAGAAAAAGTGGCCCGGGGACGATTGTCTTTTTTAATAGCCATAATTATTTCCAATAAATGTTAAAAACGTGAATCAATAAATCAAAAGTCAGAAGTCAAAGTTGTAAGTTTTAAGTTGTACGTTATAAGTTAAAAACCGATTCACAATATCAAACTCTCCGCAATTAGAACTTATTACTTAATACTTATTACGTAAAACTTCCCTTACTCAAACTTCAGATCCAATCCCAATCCTCTCAATTCATGCACCAATACATTGAAGGATTCGGGTATACCAGCACGTGGTATATTATCTCCCTTAACAATCGCTTCGTATGTCTTAGCACGTCCGATGATGTCATCAGATTTGAGAGTCAGTAACTCCTGCAGGATATTAGAAGCTCCATAAGCTTCCAGTGCCCACACCTCCATCTCACCAAAACGCTGTCCACCGAACTGAGCCTTACCACCCAGCGGCTGCTGAGTAATCAAGCTGTATGGTCCAATAGAACGTGCGTGCATCTTATCATCCACCATGTGGTGCAGTTTGATCATGTAGATCACCCCTACCGTTGCCTTCTGGTGGAAACGTTCTCCGGTTTCACCATCATGCAAGTAAGTATGTCCGAAACTTGGCAGATTTGCCTTGTCGATATGATCAGCAATTTCCTGTACAGTAGCACCGTCGAAGATCGGAGTTGCGAATTTCACACCCAATTTCAAACCAGCCCATCCCAAAACGGTTTCATAGATCTGACCCAGGTTCATACGTGAAGGCACCCCGAGTGGGTTCAACACGATATCAACTGGAGTACCGTCGGAAAGGAATGGCATGTCTTCAGCACGAACGATTTTCGCAACGATACCTTTGTTACCGTGACGACCGGCCATCTTATCTCCCACTTTCAATTTCCTCTTCACAGCGAGATATACCTTAGCCAGTTTCAATACACCAGCTGGTAATTCATCACCGATAGAGATATTGAATTTCTCTCTCTTATAGCGACCGAGTTCTTCGTTAAACTTGATGCTGTAGTTGTGAAGCAATACGTTGATCTGATCGTCGATCTTCGCATCACCTGTCCAACCCAGTGGGTTAACGTTCAGGTAATCGATAGCAGCCAGGTTCTTTGCATTGAACTTAGCGCCTTTACCGATCTGAACTTCACCGAAGTTGTTGTTTACACCAGTAGATGCACGGTCTTTCAACAACACCTGCAATTTGTTTAACAGGAGTTCTTTAAGATCCAGTTCATTCTTCTCGTGTACTTTCTCCAATTTCTCGAGAGAAGCTTTCTCCCTGATCTTGGCGTTCTTATCTTTCTTAGCACGTTGGAACAGTTTCTTACCGATAACTACACCTTCCACACCATTTGGTGCTTTCAGAGAAGCATCTTTCGCATCACCGGCTTTATCACCGAAGATGGCGCGAAGCAGTTTCTCTTCCGGAGTAGGATCGCTTTCACCTTTTGGAGTGATCTTACCGATCAGGATATCGCCTTCTTTGATAGCGGCACCCAAACGGATGATACCATTCTCATCCAGATCCTTAGTGGCTTCTTCGCTCACGTTTGGAATATCCGGAGTCAATTCCTCTTCTCCTAATTTGGTATCACGAACTTCCAGTTCATATTCAGAAATATGGATAGAAGTAAACAAGTCTTCGCGAACAACGCGCTCGTTGATTACGATGGCATCCTCGAAGTTGTATCCTTTCCATGGCATGAAGGCCACTTTCAGGTTACGTCCAAGAGCTAATTCGCCACCTTGTACCGCATATCCTTCTGTAAGGAAGTCTCCTAACAATACACGCTGGCCTTTCTTTACAGCAGGCTTTTGGTTGATAGAAGTTTCCTGGTTGGTCTTGATGAATTTTGTAAGTCTGTAGATACGCAGATCCTCTTCGAAACTAACCAGACGATCAGCTTCTGTACGATCGTAGCGAACATGAATTTCACTACCATCTACATATTCTACGATACCATCACCTTCAGACAAGATCTGAACACGTGCATCGCGGGCTGCTTTTCCTTCCAGTCCGGTACCAACGATTGGTACTTCAGGACGGATCAATGGAACAGCCTGACGTTGCATGTTCGATCCCATCAGGGCACGGTTGGCGTCATCATGCTCAAGGAACGGAATCAGGGAAGCACTCAAACCAACAATCTGGTTTGGAGCAACGTCCATGAATTCCACTTCGCTTCTGTCAAGAATCGGGAAGTCACCTGTTTGGCGGGACTCGATCTTTTCGTCTACGAATTCACCTTTATCATTCAGAGGCGCACTGGCCTGGGCGATCTTTGCGGTATCTTCTTCTTCTGCACTCAGGAAGGTGAGTTTTTTCATATCCACTCTTCCGTTCTCTGCCTTATGGTATGGAGTTTCGATGAAACCCATCTCATTGATCTTTGCGTGTACGCATAAGGTTGAGATCAAACCGATGTTTGGTCCTTCCGGCGTTTCAATAGTACAAAGACGGCCGTAGTGTGAATAGTGTACGTCACGAACCTCGAAACCAGCTCTTTCCCTGCTCAAACCACCTGGTCCGAGTGCTGAGATACGACGCTTATGCGTGATCTCCGACAACGGGTTGGTTTGGTCGAGGAACTGTGAAAGTTGTGAAGTACCGAAGAATGAGTTGATAACAGAAGACAATGTACGGGCGTTGATAAGGTCCACCGGAGTGAATACCTCATTGTCACGCACGTTCATACGCTCACGGATAGTACGGGCCATACGAGCCAGACCTACACCGAACTGAGCATATAATTGTTCTCCTACAGTACGAACACGACGGTTGCTGAGGTGATCGATATCATCGATCTCCGCTTTACCGTTTGTAAGGCGTACCAGGTATTTGATGATCTCGATGATATCTTCTTTAGTCAGGGTCTTCTGATCTAAAGGAGCTTCGAGATTTAATTTACGGTTGATTTTATAGCGGCCAACTTCACCGAGGTCATAACGTTTGTCGGAGAAGAAGAGCTTGTCGATGATACCGCGGGCGGTTTCATTATCCGGAGCGTCGGCACCACGCAATTGGCGATAGATGTGCTGAACCGCTTCGAGTTCGCTATTAGAAGTATCCTTGTTAAGGGTATTGTAGATGATGGCGAAATCTCCACCAACGTCTTCCTTCTGGATGAATACGCTTTCAACACCCATATCGGTGCACATTTCGATAGCTTCTTCATCGAGAATAGAATCACGCTCGAGAACCACTTCATTTCTTTCGATGCTTACCACCTCACCGGTGTCTTCATCTACGAAATCTTCTACCCAGCTTCTGAGTACGCGGGCAGCCAAACGGCGGCCTACATATTTCTGCAGGGCTTTCTTTTCAGCCTTCACTTCGTCGGCCATTCCGAATAATTCCAGGATGTCCTTATCGGTTTCGTAACCGATAGAACGTAACAGGGTTGTTACCGGGAATTTCTTCTTACGGTCGATGTAAGCATACATCACGTTATTGATATCGGTAGCAAATTCCATCCATGCGCCCTTGAAAGGTATTACACGCGCAGAGTAGATTTTTGTACCGTTGGGGTGTACAGACTGACCAAAGAATACACCAGGTGAACGGTGTAACTGTGATACCACCACGCGTTCTGCTCCGTTGATAACGAAGGTACCGCGAGGTGTCATGTACGGGATATTACCAAGGAATACGTCCTGTACGATAGTTTGGAAATCCACATGCTCTTCATCATTACAGCTCAACCTGAGTTTTGCTTTTAATGGAACAGCATAGGTCAATCCCCTCTCCATACATTCTTCGATGGTGTAGCGGGGCGGATCAATGAAATAATCAAGGAACTCCAACACGAAAATGTTTCGTGTATCGGTGATCGGGAAATTTTCCTTGAACACCTTGAAGAGACCTTCATTGTTACGTTTGTCCGGAGTAGTTTCTAGTTGAAAGAAGTCCTTAAAATACTGAATTTTGACTTCGAGCAGGTCAGGGGCTTCGGCTAAAGTTTTAATTTTACCAAAATTGACCCTCTGGTTCATTTTTGTTGAAGACATATTGATTTAAACCGGTTTTTTAGTTGTTCGAACTACAATAAAAACGTCTATAGACAAAAAATCCATGATGAAAACCCGAAGGTTTTCATTCATTTTTCCCAACAATGTTCTTTTAAATTGGCCATCAAAGAATTAACTGCTGAAAAGTATGTTTTCGAAAACGGAGGGCAAAGGTAATGAATCAATCGCAACCAACAACAATTTCCCTGCCGGTTTTTTGTTGGTTTTGACGATTTTCGTTATAAGGCTTAAAGCCCAGGGCCTAAAGCTTAAGGCTGGATGCGAGATGCTGGATGCTGGGTGATGGATGCTTACAACTAAAGATTTGAAGCTTAAGGTTCAGAACATAGGGCTTGGGAGTCACTCTGCTGTGTAAACATATGGATATCAATAAAAAAGGCCGACAAATGTCGGCCCTTTTATATAAAATCGTTTCCGATTATTGAATTTCAACATCAGCGCCAGCTTCTTTCAGCTTAGCTGCCAGTGCTTCAGCGTCTGCTTTGCTGATACCTTCTTTAACGGCTTTAGGAGCTCCGTCAACGAGGTCTTTCGCTTCTTTCAGACCCAAACCAGTCAGATCCTTAACGATCTTAACTACGTTCAGTTTAGATGCACCACCATTTTTCAGGATTACGTTGAAGGCTGTTTTCTCTTCAACAGCAGCTGCGCCGCCACCGTCGCCACCAGATACCACTACTGCTGCTGCAGCTGGTTCGATGCCATATTCAGCTTTCAGAAAATCGGCCAATTCCTGTACTTCTTTTACAGTAAGACCTACGAGTTGTTCTGCTAATTGTTTAACGTCTGCCATTTGTTGTAATTTTTACCGTCTTCATTTCCGTTTATAGGGATCCGACGGCGGTTTTAAAAAAATTTTTGCCTTTTTTGTTTCCCTCAGGCCTGGGATATGCTGGAGGCTTGATGCTGGAGGCTTGATGCTTGATGCATTTAGCATCCAGCATTTAGCATCTGGCATTAAGCATTTAGCTTTCAGCTGGTGCTTCAGCAGCCGCTTCAGTTGTTCCTGCCGCTTGCTTTTCGTGGTGGTGCAATAATGCAGCCAGTACACGTTTAGCAGGAGACTGGAGCAATCCAATAACTTCTCCGATGAGTTCGTTCTTGGTTTTGATCTGAGTCAGTGCTTTCAGGTTCTTATCTCCCATGTAAACATCACCATTGATAAACGCGGCTTTCATCACCGGACGTTCACCGTTAGATTCTTTACGGAAAGAGGTAAGGATCATTGCTGGATCCTTAGGGTTCTCAGAGAACATCAGGGCGGTAACATTATTCAGTGCATCGTATACACCTGCATAACGTTCAGCATCCAACGATTCGAGAGCCTTTTTGATAAGGGTATTCTTAGCCACTTTCATTTCAACATTCTTGTCGAAACAAGCGCGGCGTAATTTACCGATTTGAGCTACAGTCAGCGATTCAGTATCGGTGATATAGAAATTAGTGAACTGAGAGAATTTTCCTTTCAGGATCTCAATCACTTCATTTTTTTGATCTTTAGTCATAACATCTACTTTTTACTGGCGGGGGTGTCCTCACTCCCGGCGTTTTGAATTAACTATTATGTTATGGTGTTCGTGAGGACACGAACACGGATAGTTTAGTGAACTCTTAGTATCGATTTCAATACCAGGACTCATGCTGCTAGCCATGAATACGCTTTTCAGGTAAGTACCTTTTGCGGAAGATGGTTTTGCCTTTACAATAGCATTGATCAGTTCGTTACTGTTTTCAACTATTTTCTCAGGAGCGAAACTTACTCTTCCGATAGAAGCGTGAATGATACCAGCTTTGTCCACTTTAAAAGCAATCTTACCGCCTTTAACTTCATTAACAGCAGCAGCTACATCATTAGTAACTGTACCTGTTTTTGGGTTTGGCATCAGGTTACGGGGACCGAGTATCTTACCTAATTTACCGATACGAGGCATAACTGATGGAGTGGCAACGATAACGTCAACATCTACCCATCCGCCTTCGATCTTAGTTACAAACTCATCCAGACCAACATAGTCAGCGCCGGCTGCTCTTGCATCTGCTTCCTTATCGGGAGTACAGAGTACCAATACTTTCTTTGTTTTACCTGTACCATGAGGTAAGGTAACTGTACCGCGGATTGCCTGGTCGGCTTTCTTTGGATCTACACCCAGACGGATATGGAGGTCCACTGAGGAGTCGAATTTAGTGGTATTCACTTCTTTTACTATGGAAGAAGCTTCCTTGAGTGAATACGACTTGTTCTTGTCTATTTTAGCGTCAGCTGTTTTTCTTTTTTTAGCGATTCCCATTGTCATTCAATTTTTTGCTATTCCGTTACCGGAATAGGTGAACAATTAATTCTCCCAAGGAGCATTTCCATCAACAGTAAGACCCATACTGCGGGCTGTTCCGGCCACCATGCGCATAGCGCTTTCAACGGTGAAACAGTTCAGATCGGGCATTTTGTCTTTAGCGATGGCCTCTACCTGGCTCCAGGTTACTTTACCCACCTTACTGCGGTTTGGTTCTTTAGAACCGCTCTGCAATTTGGCTGCTTCCAGTAACTGTACGGCAGCGGGAGGAGTTTTGATGATAAACTCGAAAGACTTGTCGGAATAAACAGTGATTAAAACTGGGAGTACTTTTCCCATTTTTTCCTGAGTGCGGGCGTTAAACTGCTTACAGAATTCCATGATGTTGATACCCTTGGAACCTAATGCAGGACCTACTGGAGGTGCGGGGTTGGCCTGGCCACCCTTTACCTGTAGCTTTACGTAGCCGGTAATTTCTTTTGCCATTTTAAATGATTTATTGGTTCAAGCGACCTTTTCTCCGCGGGGGCGGATTACCGGGTCTCCCAAATTCCTCAACAACCTGTTGTTTTACAAACTGGAACAGGTTTCTGCCTTTATCTCCAAATTGGAGGGCAGTAAATGAAAGAACTAAATTGGGAGCGCAAAGGTAGGAAAATATTTGAAAAACAACCATTTTATAAAAGTTCCTTTAGGAGCAATCCAGGGGGGTAATTCGGCTCCCTTTCTGTTGGTTAGCAAACACTAATATCGTTGATGGATACAAGAAAGTTTTGTTTGAATTTCTTTTTATCTGAAATTTTATACGTAGCTTTTCAATTCAGTTAATTCTTCCTGTAAAATAGACATTGAACAACTAAAAACACAGCAAATCATGGCCAAAGCAAAGAAAAAAGCTAAAAAGAAAGCTGCCCCTAAAAAGAAGGTAGCACCTAAAAAAGCAGCTAAAAAAGCTGGTAAGAAAAAAGCGGGCTAAAAAAGCGGCCCCAAAGAAGAAGGCCACGAAGAAGAAAGCCGTGAAAAAAAGTTGTGAAGAAAAAGGTAGCGAAGAAAAGCTCCGGCAAAAAAAGCAGCGCCAAAAAAGAAGGCAGCCGCAAAGAAAAAGCAGCTCCGAAAAAGAAAGCCGCTCCGAAAGCAGCACCAAAGGCAGCTCCTAAAAAAGCGGCTCCAAAGAAGAAGGTAGTAGCTAAGAAACCAGCTCCGGTTGTTGTTGTAGCCACTCCACCTCCTCCTCCACCGGCACCTGCTCCTATTCCAGAATTATTTCCTGAACCAGCTCCAGAGGTATCAGTAAACGATACACCTGAGGCATCAGATAATTAATATTTTGAGCTAATTTGCTGAAGCCTTCCCAATGGGAAGGCTTTTTTATTGCTATTAGTTTTCTATAAGAAGGCATACTGTGTTAGACTCAAAAAAAAAACGCCAAAATCATTATGATTGCGGCGCATTTATAAGATTGGCTCAGGAACTTTGGGATCAGGATAATTTCTCTACCTGCATATAGTTCAGTTCTACCGGTGTAGAACGGCCGAATATTTTTACTGTAACTTTCAGCTTCTTCTTTTCGTCGTTCACCTCTTCGATGATACCATTGAAATCGTTGAATGGTCCTTCGATGATCTTGATGGTTTCACCAACTATGAACGGTTCGCTCATGCTTACGCCACCGGCTTCAGCCATTTCATCCATTTTACCGAGCATCTTGTTCACTTCGGCTTTACGGAGGGCGATAGGGTTTTCCTTTCCGAGGAAATGGATAACGCTATTGGTGTTTTTGATAGCTTCGCGAAGATCGTCAGACAATTTTCCTTCAGTAACTTCAATCATCACATACCCTGGGTAGTAGTTACGTTCGCGCATCACTTTTTTACCATTCTGCACTTTGTATACTTTTTCTACAGGAAGGAAAACCTGTTTTACCACTTCGCTCCAGCCACCACGGGAAACTTCTTTATCGAGGTATTCCTTCACTTTGCGCTCTTTACCGCTCACAACGCGTAGCACATACCATTTCGTTTCCTGTTGTTGTGTTACCTGATTTTCCATTATGCAAATAATGAGTAGATGAATTTAAGACCGCCCTGGGCAATAAGGTCCATTACCCAAACCATGGCAGTAATCAGCACAGTTGCTACAAGAACAATCACAGTAGATTGCTGTAATTGGCTCCATGTAGGCCAGCTTACCTTCTCCAGCAGTTCGTGGTAGCTCTCTTTGAAGTACGTTGTTACTTTGCTCATAGAACAAAAAATTTGAGAATTTGAAAATTTGAGAATTTGAAAATCGGGGGAATTTTGAAAGTTTGACACATTTTCAAATTTTCAAATTCCCAAATTCTCAAATTACTCCGCACGGGCACTAGGATTCGAACCCAGATCAAAGGTTTTGGAGACCCGTATGCTACCGTTGCACCATGCCCGTATGAAAGCTAAAAGCTATCCCGTTTAACCGAGACAGCTTTTAGCAGTATGTATTACAAAGATATAAATCCTTTGTATTCAAACAATTGGCAGTGATTTACGAAAAATCAGCTGCCAGTGTCATTACTTCAGAATTTCAGTCACCTGACCAGCACCTACGGTACGTCCACCTTCGCGAATCGCGAATTTAAGACCTTTTTCCATGGCGATTGGTTGGATCAGACGAACAGTCAGGCTAGTGTTATCACCAGGCATAACCATTTCTGTTCCTGCATTCAGTTCAACTTCTCCGGTTACGTCTGTAGTACGGAAATAGAACTGAGGGCGATATTTTTGGAAGAATGGAGTGTGACGTCCACCTTCTTCTTTGCTCAATACGTAAACTTCACCTTTGAATTCGGTGTGAGGAGTGATTGAACCTGGTTTGCAGATAACCATACCACGACGGATCTGGGTTTTCTCAATACCACGGAGCAACAGACCGGCGTTGTCACCAGCTTCACCCTCATCGAGGAGTTTACGGAACATTTCAACACCAGTTACAGTTGATGTAAGTGGAGTTGGGATAAGACCAACGATTTCTACACCTTCACCCACTTTGATACGACCTCTTTCGATACGACCAGTAGCAACAGTACCACGACCAGTGATCGAGAATACGTCTTCTACTGACATAAGGAATGGTTGGTCAACTGGACGAGGAGGCAATGGAATGTAGCTATCAACAGCTTCCATCAGCTCTTCAACAGCTTTAACCCATTTGTCTTCACCAGCCAAAGCACCAGTGGCAGAACCCTTGATGATTGGTGTGTTGTCGCCGTCGAAACCATAGAAAGTCAGCAATTCGCGGATTTCCATTTCAACGAGTTCCAACAATTCTGGATCGTCAACCAAGTCAACTTTATTCATAAATACCACCATACGTGGAACACCTACCTGGCGAGCCAAGAGGATGTGTTCTTTTGTTTGGGGCATTGGTCCGTCTGTAGCAGCCACAACCAGGATAGCGCCATCCATTTGGGCAGCACCTGTAATCATGTTCTTAACATAGTCAGCGTGACCTGGACAGTCCACGTGAGCATAGTGACGGTTAGACGTTTGGTATTCAACGTGAGCGGTGTTGATGGTGATACCGCGCTCTTTTTCTTCAGGAGCAGCATCAATTTCATCATACTTTTTTGCCTGCGCCATACCTTTCGATGCAAGAATGGTAGTGATTGCTGCAGTCAAAGTTGTTTTACCGTGGTCAATGTGACCGATTGTACCAACGTTAACGTGGGGTTTGTCCCTCTTAAAGGTCTCTTTTGACATCGTTATCTGTTTTTAGTTGTGGATTTACAATTATTGTTTATTTATGGGTCAGCAAAAATAGCCCGAAGGATCCTAATGCTTTTCACAATTCAACTTTTTATTTCCGACCCGGATATTCCACTTTACCATCCGGACCAGAATTTGAGCCGTTAGTGAGAATCGAACTCACGACCTCTTCCCTACCAAGGAAGTGCTCTACCACTGAGCTACAACGGCGAACTCCCTTAGTGAGTCACTGTCGGGTCGCTGTAGCCTTTCACAAAAGTAACTACAAACTACCAACTTTTCTGAGCGGGAGACGAGGCTCGAACTCGCCACCTATAGCTTGGAAGGCTATCGCTCTACCAAATGAGCTACTCCCGCTTGTTAATTTGAAGATTTGATAATTTGAAAATTTGATAATCAAATACAAAAACCTTCATTTTAAAAGAACTTGACACTGAAATAGCTTGGATCCGCCGCGGCGGACTACCAAATGAGCTACTCCCGCTTAATAATTTGAAAATTTGTGAATTTGAAAATTACCTAATTCCATTATCTCCAATTAAAAGAACTTTTATGAATCTGAGGCATTTTCAAATTACCTCATTTTCAAATTTTCAAATTTCCCCGTGGGCAGGAGAGGAGTCGAACCTCTGAAGTCGAAAGACAGCGGATTTACAGTCCGCCCCATTTGGCCACTCTGGAACCTGCCCTTTTTACCGAATCTCTAGATCCGGCATTGCGAAAGTAACTTCACAATCCGAGCCACTTGTCGGAATCGAACCAACGACCTACTGATTACAAATCAGTTGCTCTACCAGCTGAGCTAAAGTGGCATTCTATAAAATCCACCTCATTCTCATGTTGTGGCGGATATAGCAATAAAGAACTACCCCCATTTTTTGGGAAGGCAAAGGTAAAGGAATTTGATAAATACAAAAATTTTAACCCGTTTTTTTTTACTTGTTTTCAGTGTGTTGTGAATAAGTTGTGGGGGGCTGACGATATTTCCACCCTTTTTGATGCAAGGTTTGGAGACAATTACTGCAAAATCGCCCAATGGTATCTGAAGGAAGTCCCCCATTGGCAGCCACCATAACACAGGTCTTACTGCTGCAATGGGGCAATGAAAAATTATGGCCAACCTCATGAAGACAAACATTAATTGCCCTATTCACTAAAACCGCATGCGTTGGATTACCCCTTTTCAGACGTTTAGTTGAAATTACCGCAGCATTTCCGGGACAATAACCCAGTCCCATTATTCCCCAATGTTTTTTGCCTTCAAGAGAAGTTTCTATATCCGCAGCAGTGAGCCCAACAAATTTCTGCCCTTCTTCCCTACTCCTTTTACGTAAAAAAGAAATAATACTGTCGGCGCTATACCTCTTTTTCACTTCCACATACGAAACATCAGGCAAATCTTCTTCAGGATGTATAATGATGGCATTGGAAGAGGTGGCTGTAAAATGTGCAAGGATGGCTGTAGTAAATGAGGAATCCATTCCACTGAAAGGCTGGAAGATGATGGAACACTCTTTTTGCTTTTTGACTGAGGTTGAAGTATGCTGACAGGAATAAAAAACCAGGATGCTTATAATTACCGACAGGAATTTCATACCCGCTATTTATAATGAATACCCTGATGAGGGCAGGGGTAACCTGTATAAAAAAGAAAACCTCCCACAAGGGGAGGTTTTGAATACATTATGCAGCTTCTTTTTCTTTTTTCCTCTTTATTTGATTAATGATGGAGTCTAACGCATCATCGAAAGACTCTTCAAAAGATTTAGAAGTCGATTTTACAAAAAATTCGTGCCTTGGCACTTGGACTTTAATTTCTGCGATCTTGTCTTTAATAGCATGGACTACATTATCTAATTTCAGGTACACTTCAACCTTAATAATGCGGTCATGAAAGGTGTTTAGTTTTTGCAATTTCCGATTTACATACTCGTTGAGCTTTGCATCAGCAGTAAACCGTACGGTTTGGATGTTAACGTTCATACAATCGCAATTTTTCTGTGAACAATAAATAAAGAACTTTTAGAAAGTAATTTTTCATTCATAGGCTTGTAAGATTATCCTTTTCAAGTTACCGATATCGTAGTTTCCTTCCAAATAAATTAACGCTAAAATTGTACACTTTATGCGAAAAAAAATTAATGTTTATCCTGCTCTTTGGGATGGGCTTTCTTGTAAACTTCCTTTAACTTTTCAATAGTATTATGTGTGTACACCTGTGTAGAAGCCAGACTGGAGTGACCGAGTAATTCCTTTACAGCATTGAGGCTGGCACCGTGATTGGTAAGATGAGTGGCGAATGAATGGCGAAGTATATGTGGACTCTTTTTTTCTAATGTTTTGATTTCGCTCAAGTAATGGTTTACTATGAGGTAAGCGTATTTAGGATACATCTTCTTCCCTTTCTCAGTCACCAATAAATAAGGATCCGTTTTTTCAAACTGCTTTTTCTTTTCCTGTTCATATTCTTTTACCAAGGCAATCAGTTGTGGTGATACAGGAATGATGCGTTCTTTGTTTCCCTTTCCCAAAATCCGCAATTGTCCTTTTGAATGATCTACTTGTCCGGGTTGCATTTGAATCAACTCCGACAATCGCATGCCTGTAGCATAAAAAAGGTTGAAGAGCAGTTTTGCATTATACCCTTTCCAATCCTCAGAAAAGCGGATAGATTCCAGCAACTGGGCCATATCAGTCTCCTGAACAAATCCTGGCAGTCTCTTACTCATTTTTGGAACTGTAACCTGGGTAACCGGACTAATTTCCAAAGCGCCTGTTCTCACCTGATATTTGAAAAAGGATCGAAGGGTGGAGATTTTGCGTCGTATGGATCGGCTGGTCATTCCTCCCTCCTTTTGGGAAGCCATCCAGCTCCTGATAATTGAAGCTGAAATATCTTTCCATTCAACACCACCGAAAGTAATTTGGAGAAAATCCAGGAATTGAACCAGGTCATCCTGATAAGAGCGGACGGTATGCTGCGAATACCTTTTTTCAAACTTAAGGTAATCCAGAAAGGGTTGAAGAAGCAGGAGCTGCTGGTCCGTCATAAAATAAAATAGCTACAAAGCTATGGAAACTTTGCAGCTATTAAGTATGTGGAGAAAGGCAGTATTAGTTACCCTTCAATTTTACCGCTGGCGATCTGTTGCTTATACACAGCTTTCAACACCTCACCTCTGCGCCTGATAGAAGGCTTAATAAAGGCCTGGCGCTCTCTGAGCTGGAGCAAAATTTTGGCTTTCTCGAATTTCTTTTTGTACTTCTTGAGAGCCTTGTCGATGTTTTCGCAGTCTTTTGAATCGATGATCAGCATAATTTGATACCTCCTTTGATGCTTTTAAGGGCTGCAAATATACGAGGAATTCTGAAATATGAAAAAGGAAAAATTAATTTTCCGAAATTTGTAGAATGTTTACAGGAATTATTGAGGCTAAAGGCATTATAACCGCTGTGGAAATCAATGGCGGCAATAGCAGCTTTCAAATAGCCTCCAGCCTCTCTCAGGAGCTGAAAATAGACCAGAGTTTAGCCCATAATGGTGTTTGTTTAACCGTTGAGGCCATTTCTGATGGCACCCATCAGGTTACAGCAATTGCAGAAACCCTTGCAAAAACCACTCTCGGCGATTGGAAAACTGGTATGGCGGTAAATCTGGAAAGGTGCCTTGCCTGGAATGGCCGTTTGGATGGACATATTGTACAAGGACATGTTGACGGAGTAGGCATTTGTACATCTGCCGTTTCAAAAGATGGAAGTTGGGAATATCGTTTTCGCTTTGATGAGAAATTCGCCCCATTGATAATTGAGAAAGGATCTATTTCATTAAATGGAATAAGCCTTACCGTTTTTAATGTTTCGGCCGATTCATTTTCTGTAGCCATCATCCCTTATACATTTGAACATACTAACATGTCTGAAATAGCAGAAGGCAGCAGAGTGAATCTCGAATTCGATATGGTCGGAAAATACCTGGCTAGATATATGGAACTCCAAAACAAAAAATAAACCCTATTTTGTCAGGGAAAGCCTCTCATTTTCCGAATCACTTTTTATGAATCAGGTTCCTTCTGTAGCATTGGTAATACTAAACTGGAATACTGCCAGCTATCTGGAACGGTTCATTCCTCCTTTATTGACTACAAGCTATCCAAACAAGAAGGTATATGTTATCGATAACAATTCTAGCGACAATTCATTATCACTTCTAGAAAAGAAATTTCCTGAAGTAACTGCCATACAAGTAAAGGACAACATAGGCTTTGCAGCAGGCTACAATTACGGTTTATCCATTATAGAAGCTGATTATTTCCTGATCATCAATTCAGATCTTGAGGCTACACCAGGCTTTATTGAGCCACTGGTAGCACTCATGGAAAATGACAAGAATATTGCAGCTTGTCAGCCTAAGCTGATTTCCTTGCAGGACAAATCCACTTTCGAATATGCCGGTGCTGCAGGCGGATGGATAGATCAATTAGGATTACCTTTTGCACGAGGACGTGTATTTACAACTATAGAGAAAGACGAAGGCCAATATGATGATATAGCTCCTGTTTTTTGGGCAAGTGGTGCCTGTATGCTGCTTAGACCAAGCGTATTTAAGGAAATCGGAGGGTTCTACGATTACTACTATATGCATCAGGAAGACATAGATCTTTGCTGGAGAGCTCAGAATATGGGGTATAGCATCTACTCCTGTCCACAATCTGTAGTATACCATATAGGAGGCGGCTCTTTATCGTGGCAGAACCACCTCAAAACACAACTTACCTTCAGGAACAATTATATAATGTTATCAAGAAACCTTCCTCTCTGGAAGGCCTTATTGATTGTACCCTTTAGATTAGGTATTGATTTTGCGGGCACTTTCCATTTTGCACTAACAGGTAAATCAGGCATCAGCAAGGCTATCATTAAAGCCGGATTCGCTTATATCTACTGGTTATTCTTTCATCCAAAAAAGTTTCATGACCAACCTAAAGGCTGGAAAACAAGCAATGGGATATACAAAGGGACTGTACTGATTCCTTATTTTCTGAAAAAGGAAAGGACGTTTAAGTCTATTCTTAAACTGAAATAGTCAGCCACTTCAGAGCTAAGAGATCAATGGAGAATACAATTTGTTGGGTGCTTCAAAACTCAGAAGCTAACTTAATACTTATAACCTAAAACGTATTACTCTATTTTCTGGGATTATTTGTGTTTTATTAGTTGAGTTCAAAATTGAAGTGGATTAAAGGGATTTATCTGGGATTGAACAGCAGGGATAAGCTGGATGCTTGAGGCTGGATGCTTGATGCAACTAGATACATGAAGGGGTTCTTTTCTGTTTCACATTAATCTTTATCTAAAATAAAAATCTCTTGACACATTCAGTTCTTTGAGCCTTCGTGGTTCAAAATAAAGTAGGAATAAAAGGGGCGTTCCTCTGCGTCTCTACGGTTGTATTTTCCAAACTTATAACGTAAAACTTAAATCATTAAACTCCACTTTTTCCTGGGATTATTTGTGTTTTATTAGTTGAGTTCCTCTGAAATAGATTAAAATTTGTCTGGGATTGAACAGCCGGGATAAGCTGGATGCTTGAGGCTGGATGCTTGATGCGTGATGCTGAATGCTGGTTGCTAAAAATCAGGAGGCGTTTTTAGTCATTGTTTGTTTGTACGACAAAGAATCATCTTCATCCCATTTGTAATAGCCCAGGAGTTTTGTTGTAGCCCATTTACCAAAATACTTTTCAAAATTTCGATAGAGGATGATATCATATTTACGATGATAACTGACCCAGCATTGATTGCAATTATTAGAATGATGTTGTTGCACTTTACAACTTGAATCGCCATTAAAGACTTCATCAAGCGACTGGCGGAATACATTTCCTAGCCTTGTTGAAAGGTTTTGACAAATCGGAACATCCCCATCGGGTAAAACAACGGCACTGTCAAGTATACTTCTGCATTTCAGTCGCACATTACCTGTAACCCAATTTTCATACAATGAAACATAGTCATAGTTTTCATTGAAACGTTTTATGATGTCTGGTATCTGATGCTGATACGATGGCCGAACAGTTGTAAGAGCAGGTTCAGCAACAATATCTTTCACTGCCTGTTCTTTCAATTGTTTTGCTTTTGAAAACGTCAGCGCTTCTTCGTTCTTATGCTCTCCGAAAAAGAAGTACTTGCCCTATCCACAGTATCGAAGAAAGGGATGTTATTATAGATACCGACTCTCAGATGCACTTTATTCTTTTCACAGATTTCCGCTACATGTTCAAGGTCTTTGAAATCGTTATACGGAGACAAAGTAAACATCACAAACACAGGTACTTTATCCTTGAGAGCTTCTATGACTTTTATTACTGATGCATAGCCATCCTTCCCTCTCATGTACTGATAGGTTGTTGCATCTCCGTCCAATGAAATATACAAACGATAGGGAGGAAACTTATTGACTGCTTCTATTAAGCTATCGGGCTTTAGGCAGTTTGAAAAAAGATCGAATCGGGGATGGTTTTTTGTAAACCATTCCATTATCTTGAGTGCATCAGGATGAAGCAGGAACTCCCCTCCCTCAAGCCCAACCTGTGTTGTTGATGTAACACAGTCACTCTTCATTATCTCAACAATCTTTTCAAAAGGAGATAAGTAGCAGGTCGTTTTGCCCATATAAGACAATGCTTGCAAGCTGAATCGCAAACATCAGTAGCATATAACATCAAAGACGACAATCGCTTTTTATTTGGGAAAAGCTTATTGTGAATGAAATTATAGCCCCGGCTCACATATTCTGATTGCTGAAACATTATTGCTTAATATGATTTAAATGACATTTATACGAATGCAAATTAAACATAGAAGACGAAACCAACTATAAAATCGCCCCTCTTCGTGATTTTATTCCGCTTATAATAAATAGCAATATGCCAGTGAAAAATACAATGGCACCTATAACAGCAGAAATCACAAGCCCTTTCTTTTGATAAACAAGCCGGATTGTGCCATCCCCAGCAGATGCATCCACAACCATTCCATACAGAGGGCTGCTTTTTAGTGTTATTTCTTTCCCTTCAATAGTAGCCGTCCATCCAGGGAAATAGTTTTGGGATATCCTGATAACCCCAGGCGCACTCAAATGATATGAAAACCTGATATCACCGGGTGCTGCATTAATCAGGATTATTGAATCTCCATTTGCGGGCGGACCAACGATAGCAACAAAAGGCAATTCTTTTTTATCACTCTTTACAAGTGTCTTTAGATTCTCAATAACCGGCGCTGATTGTTTCAGAACAATCGGGTACACATAAAAATTATCGAGACTTACTTTCTTTTGGAAAACATTGGTATTGTAGAAGGGATTTCCCTTTTCGTCCCTTATTCCTGCATAATTATCAAGCACCATATGGCTTGTATGGAATCCGTCGGTTAATGATAGAATCTTACTTATGGATGCCGGCGAATAACTGCTAACAGCAAAGAAAGGCAAACATATGAGGGTATTTAAAACCAGGTCGCCTGCAAATACAATAGCAAACCAGCTCTTACTGCTTTTCCAGAAAGCTATTGAAAAAATCCTAAAAGTGCCAGCTGTAATCCTATTCCGACCCAAATTATTTGGAAAGAATTACTACCCTCAAAAACCGATGTAACCACTTGCAGAATTGATTTTCCATTATTGTAACCATTCAAAAAAACAATACCTATAATTAAGATTGATGAAAAAAGTAAAAAGCCTGCGAATATCTTAATGAAACGCCTTTTACTTTTTTGCAGCCTCGAACCAATCATTTAAGATTGACGAAAGTAGGGGCCAGAAACAGATCAGAAAAATGCCAATAATCTAAAAATGGAAGCACCTCTGAAAAGTTCATGCCCCATATAAAGTTTAACCGGAGCGAAAAGGAAGGTGTTCATCAAAACTAAACAGCAAGCAAGCTATAGCAGCAAAAGAAACCAAAGAAAACCCTGTCCACTATTCCTAAAGGCCCTGACGGCTGCAGGAAAGCAAAATATAAAACTGATAAGACCAAAATATGAGTCCTGCATCAGTCGGCTGCTATTTTCAAATTCAAGCGATACAGAGGAGAATGGTACAAGGAAAGTTAAGATAGCATAGGGATGCAGGAAATTTGAGTGTTGGTAAGCGGAATTCGAAATGGCTACTCCCCTTTCCATTTCATTCATAAGTTCAAGTGAAATATATGAATGGAGCAGAAACTAAGATCAAGGCCAAACCAATATAATTATTGTCTTCAACAGCTTTTTCCAATAGAGACTAAAATCTACAGCTTGTAAATTCTTTCGTTGCAGCATTAGCTTTATAATAAAAGCCGCTATGATACTATAACTAATCAGGATAACATAAGGAGGATAGCTACCCGTAAGGAGTAAATAATAAAACAAAGCAAACAACAGTCCGTTCTTCTAAGTAGGATTATTGAGGTACTGAAAAAAGCTGGCAAAGCAAAAGGGTATGAATGCGAGAGAGGAAATAAACAAAAGAAATTGGGCAGATGAAACAGCGAAGCCTGAAAGCATATAGGCAATAGAGAGCAACACCCCTGAATATGCGGATACTTTCAATTGCTTATTCAGCAACCAGTACATTCCACAGCCTGATGAAACAATATAAAACAGGAATTCCCATTGCAGGGTATAGACATTATAGTTGAAAAGCGAATAGAAAAGTAACTGTACCGGATTGAAAATACTCCAATTCACAGTTGACTGAAGTGGAAAACCAAGCGCCCATGTATCCATCCAAACCGGGGAAATGCCATGATGAATACACTGACTGATAAAATATTTTACTGGAAGATCGAGATTGAGTGCATCATTTTTTAAGGATAGAATAAGGCGGAAACGGGGAACCAGGCTAAAAGACCTACAGCCGCTATTATGAGATATGGCCCTACCCCTTTCTTCAATTTGTTGGTATTAAATGCTCCCAAACTTGATGCTGTTTTGGCATGTAATATATCAAATAAAAACCGGGTAAGCAGCCAAAGCGCTTACCCGATTACTATTGTTATTCAAAATCGACTATTGATCGAAATTATGATTGCCTGTTTATTACCAAACGTTTTCCAGGCTTTCTTTTGTGTATACAAAGTTCCTTTCCTTATAATAGCTATTCCTGCCCGCTTTCATTTGAACACTGGGTTTTCCAAAAGGCTTTTTTAGCTAAGGCCATTGGAAGCAGGAAAATAAAGAAAACGATTGTGAGAATCACTTTACTCATAACCCAACCCATTGCATGGGCGAGTTTCATCCAGGCCCAATGTATCTTATCGGCCAGAGCGGGTATGAAAACGCCTATCAAACCTACAATAAATGCAGCCAGGAGTATATACTTTGCTGTTTCGGGACTCTTAACGTGTTTTAACCAGTAAAACACAAGTAATGCCAACACAAGCACTAAAATGGTCTCAAGATGTTTTTGCCTGTTCATAAAACTTAGAATAAGGTATAAATAAATGGTGCAAAAACGCCTATCAAACCTACAATAAATGCAGCCATATATACTTTGCTCCAACGTGTTTTAACCAGTAAAAAAACACAAGAATGCCAACACAAGCACTAATATGGTCTCAAGATGTTTTTGCCTGTTCATAAAACTTAGAATAAGGTATAAATAAATGGTGCAATACCAGATCCTCCACCTAATACAAGCAATACACCAATAAGGAGTAATACGATGATTAGCCACCATTTCTTACGGGCTCTTAAAAATTGCCAGAGGTCTTTTAGAAAATCCATAACTAGTTTTTTACGTTTATAAAATCAGTTTCGATTAATCGAGTGTAAACTCTTGCTTCCAATCGTCTTTTTCCATCCATTCTGGTTGCTGCTTCTTATCAAACACAAAATTACCGATTACCAGATAGTCCATATCTGTACGCATGAAGCAACGATAAGAATCTTCTGGTGTGTTCACGATAGGTTCGCCTCTTACATTGAAGCTTGTATTCACCAATACCGGATAACCGGTGATTGATTTAAAAGCATCCAGCAGTTTCCAGAGCCTAAGATTGGTTTCCTTATGTATAGTCTGTAAACGGGCTGAATAATCGATATGCGTGATAGCAGGCATATCACTTCTCTTGAAGTATAGTTTCTCCAGAAGTTCTTTTCCTTCAAATCCGGGTGGATATGGAATCTGGCGGCTGGCTTTTACGGGCTTAACCAGGAGCATATAAGGTGATATTCCTTTATGGTCAAAAAATTCAGAAACTTCTTCAGCCATTACAATAGGAGCGAATGGACGGAAGCCTTCTCTGTATTTGATTTTCAGGTTTAGCTTTTTCTGCATTTCCGGATTGCGGGCATCAGCAATAATACTTCTTGCACCGAGTGCACGGGGACCGAATTCCATTCGTCCCTGATGCCAACCGATTACATTACCACTATTTAATAATCCGGCCACTTTTTCCACCAACGATTTTTCATCTTCGAAATATTCGAATGGTGCTTTGTATTTGCTGGCTGTTCCTTTAATATCCAATTCAGATGTTTCAGTACCTAAATAGGATCCTTTCAGGGCATCCATTTTTGTAGGATCCACTTTTCTTTCTGCACCATCATAAATATAATGAGCTGCATAAGCAGCACCTAAAGCTCCTCCTGCGTCACCCGCAGCTGGTTGAATAAAGAGCTGTTTAAAGATGCCGGCATTATCTAATTTTCCATTAGCAACACAATTGAGAGCCACACCACCTGCCATACATATATAGTCGGCACCGGTGATTCTTTTTGCTTCCCGGGCCATACCCAGAACAGCTTCTTCAGTAACTTCCTGAATGGCTAAGGCAAGGTCGCAATGGCGTTGGTCAAGCATTGACTCACCAGCTCTTTTTGGGAATCCGAATAAAGCAGCCCATTTATCATCATATACCATTTTCAATCCTGTAGCATAACTGAAATATTCCTGATTAAGGAAAACAGAACCATCTTCTTTAAGGTCGATAAGTTTTGTCTTGATGATTTCTTTGTAACGGGTAACTTCAGCAGACCCATGATTTCCATAAGGTGCTAATCCCATCAGCTTATATTCTCCTGAGTTTACTTTAAATCCACAGAAATAAGTAAACGCAGAATAAAGTAATCCGAGGCTATGAGGGAAGTCCAGTTCTTTCAATACGGTGATCTTATTTCCTTCACCCAGACAAATGGATGCAGTGGCCCATTCTCCTACTCCATCGATGGTAAGGATAGCAGCCCTGTCGAAAGGAGATGGATAGAAAGCGCTGGCAGCATGGGAAAGATGGTGTTCAGGGAAGAGCAATTTTGCTTTTTTCCTGTCAACCTTTTCAATTGTATCCAGAGATTCGTAAATAAGTTTTTTCAGAAAGAGTTTTTCTTTCAGCCATACAGGCATCGACATCATAAATGAGCGAAGCCCTTTTGGGGCAAAAGCATAATATGTTTCCAATAAACGTTCAAACTTAAGGAGGGGCTTATCGTAGAACACAATGGCATCCACATCATTTATAGAGCATCCGGCGTATTCAAGGCAGAAACGGGCTGCATTTGTAGGGAAAGCCGGGTCATGTTTTTTCCTCGTGAATCGTTCTTCCTGGGCTGCAGCTATAACTTCACCATCGCGAACGATGGCCGCAGCAGAATCGTGATAAAATGCGGAAATACCTAAATACGTCATTTAGTTTCTTTTTGGGTTTTAGGGGAAACGTGCAAGTAACCAGGGTTATTTTACTCAACCAATAATAAGCTAATCTGTTGCTTCACAAGGTATTGGAGAAAAAATCCTATCAGAGGAGGCACTAAATTATATTTTTTTCCCCTTCATTGCAAGCCCTATGGCCAAATCCATGATTCTTTCTGCAAAAGGACGGGATATATCATTGAGTTTTTCGTGCAGCAAATGAATCTGGTCCTTATCGTTGCCCTGCGCTGCAACCCTAAGATTTTCAACCGCATTACGGGTGGTATTCATTTCAATATCGCTGAGATGTTCTTTATTTTTTTCCAGAAAGGCATTTGTAGTGGCAATGAGTTGTTCTGCCTCTGTTCTGGCCTCTACGAGGGCGCGGGTGGCAATATCCTCTTTTGCATGTGTAATGGAATCAAGTAGCATTTGTTCTACTTCAGCATCCGTTAACCCATACTGAGGTTTTACATCAATACTTTGCTGTATACCACTTCTAAGCTCCTGTGCTTTTACAGTAAGTATGCCATCTGCATTTATAAGGAAGGTCACTTCCACCTTTGGCAATCCTGCAGGCATAGCAGGGATACCACTGAGGTTGAATTCAGCAAGCTTGCGGTTATCTTTTACTAAATCCCTTTCTCCCTGGAATACAGAAATCCTTATTCCTGATTGTCCATCCTTTTGGGTGGTATATTGGCGGGAAGCTTTTACGGGTATTTTTGAATTACGGGGGATGAGCACATCCATTAACCCGCCCATTGTTTCAATTCCTAATGAAAGCGGACTGATATCAAGCAATAAGAAATCGCGGTTATTACCTGCAAGAATATCTGCCTGTACGGCGGCGCCGAGTGCTACCACTTCATCTGGGTTTACCTCATCATGAACGTCTTTCCCGAAGAAATCCCTGACGGCATTTTTTACAATCGGCACCCTGGTAGACCCGCCAACCATTACAATATCATCTATTGCTTCTTTGCCAAGATCAGCATCTTTCAATGCCTTTTTGCAGCAATCAATAGTTTTTGCAACTAATGGCTGAACCAGTTTTTCAAATTCATCTTTTGAAATACTTAGAATTTCTCCTTGCAGATCCGTATCGAAATTATCATGAGAGCTCAAATACTTCTTCGCTTCTTCCGCTTTCATTCGAAGCGATTGGAGCAATTGCTTGTTTTGATTCCATTCCTCACTGGTAATATCGTATTGGCTCATCCAATGATTTTGGATAGCCTGATCAAAATCGTCTCCTCCTAAATAGGTATCGCCATTTGTTGAAAGCACTTCGAAAATGCCATCATGAATCTTTAAAATAGAAATATCGAATGTGCCACCTCCTAAATCATAAATCGCTACTGTTTTTGAAACATTCCTGTCGAGCCCCAATCCATAAGCAAGACTGGCAGCTGTGGGCTCATTCACTATTCGCAATACATCCAGTCCGGCAAGTTTACCGGCATCTCTTGTAGCCTGACGCTGGGAGTCGTTAAAGTAGGCAGGCACTGTTATCACTGCCTTATTTACGGGTGTTTTAAGGATATGTTCAGCGCGTGCTTTCAGTTCCTTCAGAACCAAGGAAGATAATTCTACGGGAGAATAGACTTTTTCTCCAACCTGAACTTTCACCAACTTATCGGTATCATCATCGAGCACCTTATAGGTAAAGAAACCTGACCGGTTCTTAATATCGTTGTATGATTTCCCCATTAATCTTTTTACAGAAAATATAGTTTGCTGGGGAGCTGAAATCAGGTATTGTTTTGCTTCTTCTCCAACAACAATACTCTGGTTGGGTCCGAAATGGATTACGGATGGTACAAGAGAGGCTGAGTTATGTTCTTTTAAAGCAACAGGCTGTTTTGTTTCAGGGTGAATGATGGCAACAAGGCTATTGGTAGTCCCCAAGTCAATACCCACTATTATTTCTGGCTGTTGTAAACTTCCGGTTGAAAGATTGATTCCGATTTTTGCCATACCTGCGCTGTGAAAATTATATTTTAGTTACCGGAGCAGTATTTATAAAAAAGGATTTTTTAGATCCTTTTGCCTTTCCAGTGATTCAGGTGCAAAAAAACACAACTTGAGAGTATTTATCAAATAAAGCTATCCTTTGGGGTGGCGGAAGGTTCTAAATATTCCGGAAAACGAAAGCCTGGTCTGCTTCCACAGCAATCTGGCATACCAGCATAAAATAACGGCCAAAGAATTGCCAGTCATTATTTTACCTTTAACATTGCAATCAAATGTTATCGAAATAACACAGCAGACTGATGGCAGAACAAAAGAGCAATAAGACATTCTTTGCAGGACTTGACAGTTTGCGGTTTTGCGCCTTCTTGCTGGTGTTCTTTTTTCATTCTACTCCTGCTTTCAAAATTGGATATACAGGGGTGTTGTTTTTTTTCGTGATCTCTGCCTTCCTTTTAACTTATCTGGCATTGGAGGAAATAAGAAACCCGGCCAATTCAACCCTTTTCATTTTTTTATGAGAAGGGCACTTAGAATTTATCCATTATACTATCTGATCGTATTATTTGCGTTTCTGATTTTACCAATACTATCCAATATCGCTTCCATTCCCATTACCTTACCTGCCAACAAATGGTATTATTGGGTCTTCCTTTCAAACTACGACTATTCAGAACCATATCTTCTTCCTGAAATTCCTCTGGTCAATTGCCGTAGAAGAGCAATTTTATATTGGATTTGCATTAATTGCTTTCACTTTCAAGCGTGGATTTTGGGCTGTTTGGGATGTATTCCTGACCCTTTACCTCGTTAGTAATGCTCTTGAATTTATCAGGGAAAATCGATTTGGGTTATTATAACACCCTGACCTATCTGCCTTGTTTCCTCACTGGAATGGCTATTGCTAAAATAAGTCACTCAAATCCCCAAAGGATCCGAAGATTGGTTTTCCTGCTTCCTTTACTGGCTGCAATATTATATATCGGCTCTTTTAGTTTTCCCGTGATGAATGAGTTCTTTAATTGTACAGTATCCCTTCTCTTTGGAGGAATTATTGCCTTAATACTGTATGTACAGCAAATCAGGGGACCTGTTCTATCAAAATTACTTTCACCAACCGAGTTCCTGGGCAAACTCACTTACGGACTTTATGTATACAGCGGACTGGTATTTACATTCAATATTGTTATTCTTAAATTGAAAGAGCCTTTTATAAAACAGATAACTGAATTCACCCTGATTTTCCTGATTGCGTATATAAGTTATCGCTTTTTTGAAAAACCCATTTTACAATATAAAAAGCGATGGAACTGAGTATTGGGAAAAGTATCATATAAAAAGAAAGGCCTCTGCAATTGCAAAGGCCTTTCTTTTTTATTTGCAGTATAAGAATTATCGCATCAGATACATCTTACCATATCCATTATTGAAGTAACGGTCGGTATTGTCTCCTTCAGCTTTATACTTATCCATTGTTTTACCATTCAATGATGTTACTACCCTATATAGATAAACACCATTCGCTAACTTCTGGCCGAACTGGTCAGTACCATCCCATTTGAAATCAGTAATATTTCTACCGATATGGAGTGGCCCTAATTCATCTTTAGTAATCTCCCTTACAATCTTACCGGTAACTGTGAGTATCTGAATCTTTATATTCTGAGGCACTTCACTACCAGTTACAGTGAACACGAAAGCGGTAGATGTACTAAACGGATTCGGATAGTTAAGCAGGTTCGAAATCATTGGTTTCGAAATAACCCTGAAAGTAACACGATACTCAATTTCTCCGGCTTTATTGCCGCTCCTGTCTTTTCCTTTTACTATCAGTTCATATTCGTCTCCTTCCGGATTGATTTGTTTATTGAACTGTGGATAGAAATCGAGTGTAGCCGTATTATCCGATCCTGTAGCAGCAGGAGTGAAACGGAGCGTATCGTTATCGTACTTGATAGTCCTAAGTGAACCGTCGGGATATTTCACCTGAACCGTACTCAATGCCGTATCATTCATAAGGAGGAATTTAGCTTCGTCCTTCAGTTTGATAAGGATATGTGGTTTTGCAGATACGATATCTCTGTTAAGGATATGTACACCATCAAATGTTACATCTAACAAAGGATGAGTCTTATCGGTCTTAACATAGAAGTTGCGATACAGGAAGTTATTGAAATGATATTGCTCTGGCTGGTCATTATCAGGATTCACATCAACATAGAGGATGTTATTCTCCGGATAATCTTTTGAATCGAGCACAAAACGAACAGAGACAGAATCACCACCTACTATCGCTTTTTGCTTAGGAAGAGTAATATTATGCTGAACGTTGTTATGATCAATTATCATAATCCTCACCTTAAGACTATCAAACGCAGCTTTACTTATATTCTTAAAGGCCACACCGAGTTCAGTGGTTCACCAATTTCAAGTGTATCCTTATTTGAGAAATAGAGGTTTGGCGCAATAAAGCGCTCCTTCAGGTACTGGCGTATAATGTATCTTCCAATACTTGAGCTGGTAAGGTGTCAGTCGCGTAGAGTCCATATTCCTCATATGAAGCTTCATGTATGGGAATTGCTGAGCATTTACTGAAGAGATATCCAGATTCTGTGTATTCAGGTCTAATGAATACAAGGTGGTCTCCACATTATTCGCATCAATACCAATCACATCAACAATCGGGTTATCATCACTTGGAGTTTCTAAAGAAGATCCTCTCCAGATAACATCTTTCCAGGCTTTAGCAGGACCGAATTTTGGAGATGTGATATATCCGAGTGTATCGGGGGTATGAGCATCTGCAGCCATGATCACCATGTCGTAGATACCATTCGAGGAACCTTGGCCTTTGGCGTATATATAGGTCTCCTTTCTTATAGATCATCACCCATGAACGAGGTACTTTAATTGAATCAATATCTGTAAATCCGGCTGCCAGCAATTTATGATACTATATGAATTATTACTGCCATAAAGGGCTGTATCTGCACGCCATGTATACGACATTGAATTTGGTACCTGGTAGTCAAAGCTTCTGATGGCAACGAAGTAACCTACAGGAATACTATCCATGAAATCCATGATCTTTTTCCTGTTTGCAGCATCCATATAAGAATACTCGAAGTTGTAGTGACGACCCACTCCGCAATTGGCAGCAACGCTACCATATCTGAACAGGTTATTACCGTTGGCATCAACGTTTTTCCATGGTTTGAATGTAATTGGATCAATTACAGAGAAAGCCAGAGATCGGCCAACGCAGGCACTTCTTATAAGATCATCTGAGTTGATTGCTACAGAGAAATCATTCTCTTGTATACCTGAAGTAGGGAACATACCATTTCTGAAGAACAGGTTGTTAATAGTAGTTCCATATTTCCATTTCCTTGTTACGGAATCGAGATCGATCCTATCGAGTTTTGAATTGATATACTGGAAGGAATGTGATTGATTAAACCCATCTTCTGGTCCATTGATATAAATGAAAGATGAATTATTCCAACGGTACTCACCACCAGAAGAAGGCTGCAATGAAATTCTCCAATAGTAAACCGTACTATCTAAGAAGCTGATACCTGGAGCCACTTCAATCAAGCCACCAGAAGTTGAAACCGTACGGCTGACTTTCAGTGTTGAATTGAATTTTTCTGTGGTATCTATTTCAACTACATAGTTTTTAGGTGTGCTGAATGGATTGGCGGTTGAAGCATACAACTTCTGTGCTGGTACATTTACAATAGCATAATTGTAAGGATATACTGGTCGCGCTTCATCTTCAAAAATGAATATGTCTTTCGAAGCGGTATTATTATTCTCTGCCATTTCATCAATACCAAAATCAGAATCGATGGTTGCGGTTATCTTGTTAGCCCCTTTATCGCGGGTGGCAACAATTGGAATGCTAAGTGTAATAGAGTCTGAATAATTAATATGACTCAGCTTCTTATTGAAAAGTACTGTGTGCTTCCATCAGGATATTGGCGTTTGATTTCCAAACGAACAGAATCTCCAACAGCTTTACCGATGTTTACAATACGCACTTTCACTTCAAAGCTATCTTCAGCGATAGATATAAAGGAAGGATCCACTTTTATCTGTGGCTCTTCTATCACATAGTCGGGCTTTGCCTGAACATTCAGTTTTATTGACGGATCACCATGAAGAGTAATTTCTTCAGCGTGCATACGGGCATAATAATCAAATGGACCGGTTACAGCATAAGTCCTTTTGGAAGTCATTTGGATTTCTCCCAATGAAGTGCCATAATGGGTTTTACCAATCTGGTTATAGAGATTCTTAAGATAGATATTCAAATAGTTAACAATACCGAAGTGGGTACTTGCCACAAAGGCGATACTACCTCTTTGTTTTGCCAATACGAACTTTTCCGACAGGGTTTCATTCACTTCCAGTCGTTGAGGATAGTAAGTAAAGAAGTTTCTGGCATTACAACCATTCAAAGAATACGGATATTTCCCGGGTTATTATATGATTGCGGATTGTCGATATTAAATTCAAGTGTTGTAGCAGATGAGTGACCGAAATAAGTGAGCACACTGATACCTTCTGCGAAAAGTTCGGTGATACGTTCTGCCGAAAGTTGTTCTACCGGGTTAGTGGAGGTTTTACAGAATGTAGTCACTTTACCACCGAATAAGGTATCTTCTATGATTTGTTTGTACACTCCCATATAATTACATAGCACTACTCCAAGATATGGATCGCTGGCGCCAGTGATATGAACTATGTTCTTCATCCATTCCCTTCCGGCCAATGTATTTGGTGAGGTCTTCTGAACTATCTCAAATTCTTTCATCTTTTCCAGATAGTCTTCTATCTCCTTACCATAAACTGCCGACAACCTGCCTATAGGTGTTGCGGGAACAGGGTTAGTAATATCTGCTGCGCTTAAGAGGTTATCTGAACCGGGGTATCCGAAAGTAGGCACCAGATTCAACCTGTCAATAAGCGGATCGGTATTATGAGTTCTGTATTCAAAATATGTCATACCCCTTCCTATCAGGAATATATTCGATATAGGTTGGGCAAATTTCGCCCGGGCATATAAAATAAAATTGCGTACAGAAAGCGGGTGACGGGATATACCGAAAGCAAACTGATCTGTCAGTTCTTCAATATCCATCACTTTGGCATTAAATGCACCACCTGCTACGGAAGAGCGGTACTGTTGGTATTCATCAACTGGTTTTCTTCCATTGGTTCCAACATTAAGGGCCTGATTTGTAATAATGAGGAAGTTACCCTGATTGGCTACATCTGAATATTTTACAAAGTTTCTAACTTTACCTGTAGTGATTGTTGAGATATTACTGGCTTCCTGACTAACCAGAACAAAATTTGTTTCAGAAGAAGTGGCCGGTAAGGCAAACTTAATAAGACCAGGCTGTGAAATATCTCCCACATATCTTGTCCCAAAAGTAAGATCATATAAAACTGGCGCTACACTACCATAGTCGAAATCGGATATCTCCAGATAATATCCATCATTATTAGCAGGCAATTTGAATTCAAAAATTCTGCTTGCCATCAAAATCAAAATCGCGTGGGTATGTAATATCAAAATAAGAAACAACAATCCTATCGGAAGCAACAGTACTTGTATTTGTGAATTTAACAGCTGCTGTATTTGAACTCAGCATTGAAGAAGGAATTGTGATACTGGTATTGATATCATTAAAGTAGTCCATTACCGTATCAATGATATCAGTTCCATTCAGGTTCACCCTTACATTACGGGGATTAAGTGCGTTACCGGCAGCACCAAAACGGAAAGTGGCAGAAGGTGCACTGGTATTCGTATATAAATTGGTTATAGAGCTATTGAAAGGGTTAGCCGGACTAATAAGACCGGTACTCCAGAATTCTCCTTTATCATAAGAAGAGGAATACACATACTCTCCCACTACTGCTGCAAAACCCTGATTCATTCTCGACTTAAAATAATTGCCCATGGTATGCATGAAATAAGGCTGAACCGGTAGCGTATTCGAACCCACATCATTGGTACCCTCAAACACTAACAAACCAGACTGATTGGCATTTACGCTAAGGAAGTAAGATGAAGAGTCGGACAATAAGCTATTCACTTTATTGTGCTGATACGCAGGATCCCTGTATAAAGGGGCATCGGGTTCTCCATCATTTACTTTACCCCAGAATTCAATATATCCATTAGCGGGTAATGCACCAGATTGAACTGAAGGATAGAATGGAACAGGTTTCCCATTTCTCCATAGTTCAAGGAACTGCACCTGGGTATTACCAATACCCCATGCATCAAGGGTAGTTTTGGGGATACGGTACAGTCCATCCTTACCTACTTTAAATTTGTAGTAAGTCTGGTTGAAGCGGATCCACTCATTATTATATTGCTGGGCGCTTAGTGATAAGCCCGCCAACAATAACAAAAGGGTAAATAATTTCTTCATAGTAAATAGTTTCTTCAATCTCATAGGTATCGGTTATTTGCTTTCTTTCTTCTTCAGATCAACTTTCAAAGAAAACACGTGCGTATATAATGGATTTGACTGATTGGCAAGGTTGGTAAATGCATAATCAATCTGTACGTTACTGATCTTGAATCCTGTGCCTACAGAAGGCTGATAGATCCAAATCTTCTTTGTGTTGGTGATATCCTTATCATCCAATGCTTTTTGGAAGTTGTTGATACCAGCCCTGATGAAAAGAACATCTTTCCAGGATGCTTCAAGACCCAACTTTGGATCGATGCTGGCGATGCTGCTACTGATAACAGTATTACGGCGACCATCAAATGTAAAATCAAGATTCATTTCAGCAAGGAGGTTGAGGTTTCTGTTCAACTTGAAGTTATAGGCACCACCGGCTATAAGTCTTGGAGCTGTTAACTCAGTAGACTTAACAGGGATATCGTTCTTTGTAACATAAAAAACCTCCCGCATTTTATCAGTGAGGCTGAAAGACCATGCATTGAAAGTGGTTGTAACATCACGGGCTACGGCACCTAATCTCCAGCGTTTACCAGTTAGCTGAATACCTGCATCAAAACCAAAACCCCAGGAGGTTGCAAAGCTACCCGCTTTACGATGGATGATTTTAGCATTGATACCACCACTGAGTTTTGTTCCATTTTTCAGGTTTTTCTCTTGGGCCAGAGAAACCAGAAAGGCATAATCGGCAGAGGAGAAAGTCTGGATATTACTGAAGTTGATGGTTCCATCAGGTTCCACCAGGAAAATAGTATTTGGAATATCATCAACTGCAAAGCGAAGAAGAGAAAGACCTAAAACACGTTTATTATCCTTCATAGGAAGAATAAGGCTACCGTAATCGTATTTACCGATGCCTGCAAAATATTCGGCATGCATCAGATTTAACTGAGGATGGTCCTTAACGTTGGTTAGTCCTGCCGGATTCCAGTAACCTGCTGTTCCGTCGCTGACGGTAGCTACCTGGGCACTTCCCATGGCGAGGCCACGAGCACCGGCTC
>JBGAQE010000219.1:0-4312 GCA_044220885.1 Chitinophagaceae bacterium | reverse complement strand
CCTTGTACTGGTTGACCTCAACGCCACCACTACTGTAACAAAAGAAAACATTTTATATAAATGCGGTTGGAGTCCGTTGGAGAATGAAGTATTCCCGGCTGCCATCACCCATACGTTTGTAAACGGTCATTTAGTATATGGAAACGGGGTATGGGATGAATCTCAACTAGGAGAAAGATTGCATTTCAACCGGTAAAAGGATTCAAAGCATGCAGATTGACCAAACTACGTACAATGACCTCTCCCTCTTCCATCATGAAGAGGAATTCTCCATATTCCATAAGTTAAACTGTACCCAGACTGTTGAAGGAAGGGAATGGCTACTTCGGTTTTTCAGCAACCCCTTCAGTGATATCAGACAAATACTGGAAACACAGCGTTTATTAAAAGTTATTCAGGAGCACGAAGACCGATGGCCGCATGTCATTTCCAATGGCACCATCATGGTGATGGAAAAATTCTATGATAGCAATATCGATGGCATGCCAGATTCTGCCAACTATTTAAATGCACTCACCTACAGGGTATTTCATTCACCCGACTTTTCACTGGTAAAATATTCGTTGGCACATTTTGCTGATTTTTTCAGAGGAATGTTTCAATTAGTAGAGATGCTCGATGCCCCCGATACTCCCTTATTAAGCAAGAGCTATTTACACCGGGCTAAAGATTTACTTAGCAAGAATATCATACAGAACCTTGCCTATCGAGATAAGAACACGCCTTTTAGCTGGACAGAAACTATTTATTACGGCAACTATATAAAAGATCATTACAAGAATCCCATCAATGAATTGATTGCCATTTTCGGAAGATTCGATGCCTGGCATTCGATGGCGGCGGCCATGCAAAAATTCGATCTTAGTTTTCCTGAATTCAGTGATGATTCCCAACCATTGATAGATGCACATCAGTTATATCATATTCTGTTACCTGTTCCAGTTCCTTATGATGTGCATATGAGCCGGCAGAGTAATTTCATTTTCCTCACCGGAGCGAATATGGCCGGCAAAAGCACATTTATAAAAGCGGTTGGATGTGCCGTATTCCTGGCACATTTGGGAATGGGTGTTCCTGCAAAGAAAATGCAATTGACTGTTTTCGATGGATTACTCAGCAATATAAATGTGGTCGACAATATCATAAAAGGGGAAAGCTATTTCTTTAATGAAGTACAACGCATCAAGAATACTATTCTCAAAATTAATGATGGAAGAAAATGGCTGGTACTGATCGATGAATTATTCAAAGGCACCAATGTACAAGATGCCATGAAATGTTCGCTGACTGTAATTAAAGGCCTTATTAAAATAAAGAACTCTCTATTCATTCTGTCTACACATCTATACGAAATAGGCGAAGAACTGAAAGACTACCCAAATATATCTTTCAGTTATTTTGAAACAGCAGTAAGCGATGACCAGCTCACATTCAGCTATCAATTAAAAGAAGGCATCAGCAACGACAGGTTGGGGTATTTGATTTTGAAGAGGGAGAAGGTGGTGGAGATGTTGGAGAAACTTTAATAAGTTCAAGCTTTATGTGTTTGTTCAATAGGTTCCATTTGTTCAACAGGTTCCAAAGGAGTGGCTCCGGCGGAATATTGGGTCGAAAAAATAATGTATCTTGAAAGACAGTTTAGCATTTAGCATTTAGCATTTAGCATTTAGCATTTAGCATTTAGCATTTAGCATTTAGCATTTAGCATTTTGACTTTTGACTTTTGACTTTTTAACATTATGAAAAAACCTTTCCTCCTCCTCTTATTAATTAGCAGCTTTTCCTGGGGTTACTCTCAAAAACCCGATGCTGTAATTGATGTGCTTCATTACACATTCAATGTATCGCTGAACGATACTACTGATATTATTGAGGGACATGCATTGGTTTCTTTTAAAGTATTAAAGCCGACAAAATCAATACTACTTAATCTTGTTTCTATATCAGAGAATAAGAAAGGCATGGTTGTGTTGTCGGTACTAGATAGACAGCCCATTTCATACCAACATAATAATGATATTTTAAAAATCAGTTTCAACAATACATTAGAAGTTGGAACAGAGAAAGAGATTGAAATTTTTTACAAAGGTGTACCAAAAGAGGGTCTGCTAATTGGCCCGAATAAATTCCGTCGTCGCAGTTTCTTTGCAGACCATTGGCCCGACAGGGCGAGGAACTGGTTGCCATGTGTAGATCATCTGGCAGATAAAGCGATGGTTGATTTTGTTGTTACTGCCCCAGATCATTATCAGGTGATTGCAAACGGAATTCAAGTGGAAGAATCAACTGTGGGAAATCATCTCAAACTCACGCACTACAAAGAGACAGTTCCACTTCCTACAAAAGTGATGGTTATAGGTGTAGCCGATTTTGCAGTTCAGTTAGCTGGAATGGTTGATTGCATACCTGTCCAAAGTTGGATTTATCCTGAAGACAGAGTGAACGGTTTTGAAGATTATTCGGATGCTTTTAAAATCCTTCCATTCTATATCAATAACATTGGTCCTTATGGTTATAAAAAACTGGCGAATGTACAGTCAAAGACCACCTATGGTGGACTGGAAAACGCCAGTGCCATTTTCTATTATGAAAATTCCATTACCGGCACACATGCTTCAGAAGGGTTGATGGCCCATGAAATAGCCCATCAATGGTTTGGAAATATGGCTACTGAAAAAGAATGGGCACATGTATGGTTAAGTGAAGGCTTTGCCACGTATATGACCAATCTTTATATGGAGAGTCAGTATGGAAGAGATACGCTTGTGGCAATGCTCAAAAAACAAAGGGAAGAAACAATTTCCTTTTCTAAAAAAAACCAACGACCGATTGTTGATAGCTCGACTACCAATTTGATGCAATTATTGAATGCCAATAGCTACCAGAAAGGTGGATGGATATTGCATATGCTTCGGGTTCAATTAGGCGACTCCACATTCTGGAAAGGCATCAGGACTTATTATGGACGATATGCAGGTAAAAATGCATCCACAGAAGATCTTCAAAAAGCATTTGAAGAAGTAAGTGGCAAACCACTCGGCTATTACTTCAACCAGTGGTTATATACTCCAGGTCAGCCGAAATTGGATATCAGCTGGACCTATGATGTGGAAAAGAAAATAGCGACATATACAATACTCCAAAAGCAAGAAACTACTTTCATTTTCCCTCTAGAACTACAAATAGTTGGAGGTTCTGAAGATGGTATAATTACTAAATCGATACAAATCAAAGACAAAGAAACCAAGTTCAATTTACCAATGAGTGAAGCGCCGACGAAGGTTGTGGCGGATCCTAATGTGAAACTGCTTTTTGAGAAAGCGTGATACATGAGCCTATAAACGGCATTTGGAGATTGCGTTTACATCCGGACATAATGCATTCCACATTGGTACACCCAGTGCTGGGAAACTATACCTGCTAAAAGAACACCAACCATCTTACCGTTACATAATATTGCATAAAGCATTAGAGACCACGAAGATCCAAAGTGTGGCCGGAAAATTCCCAAAGAATGCCCACTTGATTGGTAAACGATCTTTCAGAAGCCCCAAACACATGGTTTAAGATGTAACTCTTACAGACTCTATTGTTACATGTTAGAGAATTTACTAACTTTAAGAATATCACGTGAAGTGCATGAAAGAGGGAAAAATTTACACGCGTCTTATTTACCGCAAAGCAGTATTATCTTTATTGCTTTTTGTCATTTTTATTACCCAAGGCTTGGGTCAGTTAAGAAAATTCTATCAAGACAGCAATGAAGACACTCACATTAACAAAATAAGCTTTTACACTCCATCTAATGGATATATAGGTTTTTGGGATTGGATCGGTTTCACAACAGACAGCGGAAGAACCTTTACAAAGAAGTATATAACCATAAACAATGTCGACTTTAATGGCTATGGTGTCAATCTCACTTTCGGCTTTGTCATTAATGGGGTGCACGCATTTGGCCAGGACACATTGATCGCCTATGGACATTACGGATTGGTACCTTCTATTCTATATTCAGTAAATGGCGGCAACAACTATAAACTCATCTTTCACGATCAGTACAATTCACTTATTTTAAGAACCGGAATACAAGACCTCTCTTTTCCGCAGAATGGAAATATCGGTTATGCCATCGATGCAGATCGTGTTTTAAAAACCACAGATAAAGGTCTCACCTGGAACACGGTGATCGATGCACCGGGCAATTATTTTGACTGGATAGAACCGATAGACAACAATAACATTCTAGTTATAAACAATTACAATTTTCATCGGGTGATGAAGGTTACCAATGGAGGTTCCAACTATACCT
>JBGAQE010000218.1:0-4730 GCA_044220885.1 Chitinophagaceae bacterium | reverse complement strand
CCTGAGCTTCTTCCAAAATCAGGTTCTTCTGTTTGCCGGTTCCTCTTCCCATGGTGATTTGGGAATTACCACCTTCAATCTTACCATTTACGTTAGGCGCAGAATAAACAATATCATCCAGAACGATAGCGATTGGCTTGTTTACGTTTCTTCCTGTCATATCAGCCCACTTCTGTCCACCAGTAGTGGTCATGCTCATACTCACAGTAACGTTTCCAATAGGATCGTAGTCCTGATAAGAATTTTCAATAGCATTTCCTTCCAGTTCTGCAGTCTCGACCTGGAACTGTCTTTATGATATACAATTGCAACACTTGTGAAAGGGCGCCATTATCATCACGGGTTTGTTTACCCCAAAGGAATTTAGAATTAGCAGGGAAATTATTCTTTACAGCAGGGATGGCCAGGTATTGGTTAACCTTGCTGGTGTCTTTGATAAGGGAATAACCGACAGCAGGACCGAAAGAGCTTCTGTTTGTTTCCTTGTCGGTATAAGCTTGTGCCGGATTCAAAACACGGAACAGAGGATTAACTCTGTTGGCTTGCGCAGCACTGTGCGCTTGCTTTTTTCAAAGCATCAGCTTTAGCCAGGCTGGCTGAATCTTTCAGAGAGCGAAGGCTGTCAATTGTTTTGAGTGTAGCTGAATCAGCTGCCTGATTCTTATTTCCGTATAGAACTGTTTCAAGGGCTTTGTCAGCATTTTGATATGCTGAAATGATAGCAGGATCGTTTAAGGTATATACTTCCCAGAACTGCAGGTTAGCAGTTGATTGAAGGTATTTACGAACCCTTTCAGGATCTGTAGCACCGGCCAGTTCCACTGTAATGATACCGCGGTTCTCATCAAGGTTGATATTCGGTTGTGCTACACCGAATTTATCGATACGACGACGCAATACCTGGAAGGTCTGGCTCATCGCACCATTGGCTTCATTCTTAATATAACTTATAACCTGCTCATTTGAAGCATTGATGCCTAACTTGTTCCTGTTGGTGTTTGAAAACTGTGAAGCAAGTTTCAACCCTGGATTCAATTTAGCATAAGCTGTAGCGAAAAGATCGATGAAGTTCTGATCGCTTGTCAACTTTAATTTCTGTGCTTCAGCAATGGCATTGAGCAATTGAGGATCTTTCGGATTGTTAGCTAATCCTTTAACGAGACCATCAAGTGCAATATCCATGGTTACGTTAATACCACCCTGAAGGTCGAGACCTAACAATAACTCACTTTCTTTTGACTTCTGGTAAGACTGTCCCCACCATGTGATTGTCTTATCTTTTTTTGACGCCGTTAAAAGGCTGTCACGATAAACACTCGTCAGATAGTTGAGAGAGTCTTTGTAAATGTCTTGAGCCTCCTTATTACCAGGATACTTCTGCTCCGCAGCAGGATACGTTTTCTTAATGTATTGCACCGCTTTCTCACCGATCTCTTTTTCGTGCTTGTTAACGAACCAGGTGAACGAAAGCTGATACAGCGAAATACCAATCAATAGGGCTGTAAAAATGCTAACCAATGCTCTCATTGCGTGTTGTTTATTTTTTAAGAGTTGGCAAAGATAGTGTTTTCAGCCTATTTCGGAAATCAAAAAAGGCGCTGAGAATAAGGTTTTTAGGAGAGTGGAAAGTCCGGAAGTCCGATTTAAAAGTCCGGAAGTCCGCAGCGCCTGATATTTGGAGAGTTTGATATTTGAGTCCGCGGCCTCTGATTTCGGAGATGCCTGATTTTTAGTCCGGATGAGAAGGCAAGTCGGGAGTCTGTAGTCGGGAGTCAGGAAGACCGAAAGTCCGGAAGATAGTAGGGGAGTTAGGGAGTTAGGAAGTAGGGTAGAATGGAAGGAGTTAAGAGCTTGTTGTTTGAAAAAAATGGATAAGTAAAAGGGGTAGTTAGATAATTGGCTGTAAGTTTTTGATATTCAATGCTTTTAGGGGTGAACTAAATTTTAAGTTGTTAGAATTAAATGGAAGTCTTAAGCATTCATTCCGAAACGTCGGGACTTAAACCTAAAAGAGATTTACCATTGTACGAGGTAATTAGTTAATAAGAGTCTTAAGCTTTAAACAACCTTAAACCCTTAAACTTTAAACCTTAAACTAACTTGGCACCCGACTGTCCCATTTACTCAAACGTCCCCTCTGGAACCTCTTGAACCCCTTGAACCTATTGAACCTTCCTTATTCGAAGAGGATTCGCGCCGTCTGATAAAACAACCTGTTCTGTAAATTCTGCGATTGCTCCGAAAAGCCCTGAAGACCGAAAAGGCCGGCGGCATTGCCCTTGTTTATGGCAATTTCAAGGTAGCCAGCCGCATTGAAAAGTGCCAGTTTCTCGCCTTCAGGTACATCAGCATAGGTTTCACTGATGCGGTCAATCACTTCATCTCTCTTGAAAACGATCCGGAAATTGCGCCCTTTCCGCTGCTGTTCAAATTGCTCACGGGTGATATTGACGATGATGTTTTCGAAATTGTCGATGAAAATGATCTGACCCTCTATCCAATTCTCACTTAACATCGGCTGCAGATGGTTCTTTTCTACTATCGATACATCTGGTATACCTATTTGCTGAAGACTTAACCCTGTTTGAAGCTGCTGAATGGCTTTTCCCATAACTGCCGAACAGGTCAAGGTATTTCTTATAGCTCCTGCAGGTATAGGCAATCCGATTACCATTTCAGGTTTTTCTTCCAGTATCATTGTCAATAATCCATTATCGGCGCAGAGTATGTACTGGTCTTTGTGATAAGCCAATAATAACTGGTCGGGCGATTTATCGAAGAGGTTGACTAAAATGATATGAAATGTAAAAGGAGGGAACTGCTTTAATGCATTCCTGCATACATAGGCTGCTTGCGGGTAATTGAACGGTGGAATGGCATGGGTGATATCAATAAGCGTAAACGAAGGATCCACCTGCAGTAATTGGCCTTTTACAGCTCCTGACAGGTAATCCTGGCTACCGATATCTGATGTTAGGGTAATAAGGGCCATTCGTGGATGTAACAGGTATTATTGATAAAATTAAGGAATTAGCTATAGCTGAACTGCAATAGCCACCTATTTTACCAACTGACCATTTCTAAAGAAAAATTTATAAACAAGCTTATCTGCCAGTGAAGGGAAAAAGCGGTTCATGAATACTGTTCTTTTACCCGTAAATGTCATAACCACTGTCCTTTCTCTCTTTTCAATTGCTTCTGCTGTTAATCTCGCCACTGTTTCCGCTTTCATCATGGCCCCTTCATCCATTGGAGATTCACCTTGTGCCTGACCTTTTGTATTCAATGCAGTATTTCGAATATTCGAGGCTGTAAAGCCAGGACAGATCCACATCACATTTACATCACTATGCAGTAATTCTGTTCTTAATGCTTCTAACCAACCTTGCAGAGCGAACTTAGAAGCAGAATAACCACTTCTTCCAGGTAAACCTCTGTAACCCGCAATAGAAGATATGCCGACAATGGTTCCCTTATTCTCTAATATGGAAGGTAATGCGTATTTGGTGCAATAAACAGCTCCCCAGAAATTGATATCCATCACGGTTTTCAAAACATCAGGGCTTGTTTCATTAAACAGTGCCCTCATGCTGATTCCAGCATTATTGATGAGGATATCAATTTTCCCGAAGGTTTTTAAAGTGGACTCGATATACCGTTTGCAATCTGCTTCTTTGCTTACATCGCAGGTGAGAGTATGTAATAATACATTTGAATGGCTCAACTCAAGCTGGTACAGTTTATCGTAATTCCTTCCACAAGTAGCCACTTTAGCCCCTTTTTCAATAAAAAACTCTACCATCGCCTTTCCTATCCCGTCACTTCCTCCCGTGATTGCGATCACTTTATCTTTAAAATATGACATGATATATATATTATACACAAAAATAACTCACTTACACCTTTCTAAAAGGACGATATTCACATTTGTTAGATAATTATTTTTATAAAAATTTGGTTCAATATCTTTTTGGCTTATTTTTGCACTCCCAAAAATAATTGGGGAGCCGCATCAATCTCGGTTTTTGTGGTGAAAGATTCCGTAGCTCAGTTGGTAGAGCAATACACTTTTAATGTATGGGTCCTGGGTTCGAGTCCCAGCGGGATCACAAAAAGCCTCTCATTCGGGAGGCTTTCTTTTTTTCAACACAGTGTTAATACTGGAACTATCCAACGCCCGTTTACTTATTTTTGTTTCTCACAACTACATTCTCATGCAGGAACCCATCATCGAAATAAAAAACGCCAACATCTATCAAGGCGATAACCTCATTTTGCAAGATGTGAACTTTGTAGTCAATAAGGGTGAATTCGTGTATCTCGTAGGCAAAACAGGAACCGGTAAATCAAGCCTGCTGAAAACCCTATATGGCGATATCACACTTAAAGAAGGTGAAGGCACTGTTGTTGGGTTTAACCTTCGTGAAATGGACTGGAAGAAAGTGCCCTTTCTTCGCCGTAATCTCGGAGTGGTATTCCAGGACTTCCAATTGCTCACCGACCGTAATGTAAACGATAACCTCAAATTCGTTTTGAAAGCCACTGGATGGAAAGACGAAAAGCTGATGAATGAGAAGATAAATGATGTGTTGGATAAAGTAGGATTGAAATCAAAAGGTTTCAAATTCCCGTTTGAATTGAGTGGCGGAGAGCAACAACGTATTGATGTAGCCCGTGCTTTACTCAATTCACCCAAATTGATTTTAGCTGATGAGCCTACAGGAAACCTC
>JBGAQE010000025.1:0-38929 GCA_044220885.1 Chitinophagaceae bacterium | reverse complement strand
GTGGCAGCTGGTTTCCTCTTCGCATCCTGCGGTTATATTGGAGGCAAAAGGGTTAGGGGTAATTCCAACCTCACCACATCTGAACGTTCTGTAGGGGAATTTAAAGGAGTGAATACTTCAGGTTCCTTTGATGTATATGTATCTACTGGTCCTTCTTCTGTAAAAATTGAAGCTGAGGAAAACCTTATTCCTTATATAGAAACATTTGTAGAAGGAAATATTTTGAAGATCAAGACCAAGCAAGGTTTTTGGCTGAAGACCAACCGTCAGGTTAAGATTTTTGTAACGGCACCTAGTTTCACATCTATTCATTCCAGTGGTTCAGGAAATATAGTTAGCCAGGGTAAGATATCTGATTCAAACAAGATCGATCTATCCGTAACTGGTAGTGCCGATATAACTGTTGATCTTGACGCACCCGAAGTGCATAGCGAAATCACCGGCAGCGGTAATGTAAAGCTCACCGGTACTACAAAGACATTTAGTGGTGAAATAAGAGGTAGTGGTGATATTAAAGCTTACGATCTGTTATCAGAAGATTCAGATATCCAGATTTCAGGTAGCGGTAATGCCGATGTATCTGCTAGTGTAAAACTGAAAGTACATATTGCGGGAAGCGGAGATGTAAGATATAAGGGTGATCCGCAATTGGATAGCAGGATTGCGGGGAGTGGATCTGTGAAGAAGGTTAATTAATTTGAAAGTCCGATTTTAAAGTCCGGAAGTCCGTGGCGTTTACGCTTTGGAGAGTTTGATATTTGAGACCGCGGCGTTTGAATTTTGGAGGGTCTGAATTTTAAGTCCGGAAGAAAATACAGAATACAAAATACAAGTCCGGAAGTCGGGAAGACCGAAAGTCCGGAAGGAAATACAAATACAAGTAGGGTAGTCAGGTTGTAGGGAAGTAAGGAAGTAGAATACAGTATCGAATTTTTTAGAAATAACCGCAGAGACGCGGAGACGCAGAGGATACCACTGCGTCTCCGCGTCTCTGCGGTTATATTCATTTAATGAGGAATTGTATTCTTCTGACTACCAGAATTTTCTTCCGGCTGAAGCGCCCCGGGTTGCACCCAGGGTCATTATTATTCAACCCCTTCGGGGTTGGGCGAATCTCTAACTAATTACTTATTTTCCTCCTTCCTTACTTCCCTACTACCAATCCGCCAAGGCGGACCTTGCTTCCCTACTTGTATTTGTATTTTCTTCTGGACTTTCGGTCTTCCCGACTTCCGGACTTAATTCTGTATTTTCTTCCGGACTAAAAATTCAGACTCTCCAAAATTCAAACGCCGCGGACTTAAAATTCAAACACTCCAAATATCAGAGACCCCGGACTTCCGGACTTCTCAATCGGACTTCCGGCTCTAATTAATGACTCTCACAACAACAGACACCTCCCGATTCCTCCCTTTGTCATCTGTACATGAAATCTTGTTTGTTCCCTCTTCCGGAATGAAAAATTGCTTGGAATGCGCATCAGCTGATTTCAGGAAACGGTTGTTGATATACCAATACACTTTACTTACATCGTTGCCGGTTTGGCAGGTGAGCAGGAGGGGCTCAGGGTTTTTCTTACTTATAAAGTATTCGGCACCGTTAGTAGGAGAGGTGATGAGAGGTGCGCCGTCTTTGAATACTTTTTCGCATTTGGGGATTATGTGGTGGAATCTTGTCGTATGCAATCCTTCTCTCTTCATAATAAGCCTGCATATCAGGACCTATCTTTCTAAACCATTTCTTTTTATAGCCAGTTGCCGGCGCACAGAGATTGCAGAAGGATAACTTCTCGTCTGCAGATATCTTTATCTCTTCCCGGTTATCGCATTTCTTTACTGAGGAAACCAACGGAATGAAATAGTCACTTACGATATGTTCGCAGAAAGCTTCGGGTAATAATCCTGTTTCGGCACAGACTTGTCTTAACTCACAATCATTTGGTTGGGTGAACCAGGCTTCATCGGTATCGTAGTCGATGGTATTGAAAATCTTGAAGAGCAATGGAGTGGCGATATTTGCACCACTTAATTCAGGAACACCCACTGCATTGAAATTACCGGTCCATACGCCCACAGTATAATGTTTGTTATAGCCGATACTCCAGGCATCCCTTCTTCCATATGAGGTTCCGGTCTTCCAGGCAATCTTGGGCATGTGCTCGGTACTTTGCCAGTTTAATGGAAAATCTGGACGGTTCACCTTTGATAAGGTTTCATTGATCATGAAAACAGCTGCTTCACTCATTACCCTGTGAGGGGGCGTCGTCTTATTATTTGGTGTTGCTGAATACTTTGATGAATAAAATGTTGGGGCATAATATAAACCGTCGTTTGCGAAAATGGAATAGAGACCGGTGAGTTCTTCAAGAGTGGCTCCACATCCCCCTAGTATCATTGATAAACCAAGTTTCTGCTGGTCTTTTTTTACTTGTTTGAAATTGCAGGCACCAAGCTCGGCAATGAGTTTATCCTTTCCCAGCAAACGCAACCCTTTTACTGCAGGTATATTCAATGAATGTTCCAACGCATATTCCATAGTTACAAAACCATTGAATTGCTTGTCGTAATTCTCTGGTGCATAACCCGCATAATTCACGGCTACGTCGGTGATTATGGCTTTCGGTGTCATCAATCCTTCGTCGATACAAAGGCCATAGAGTAAGGGCTTTAAAGTACTTCCCGGTTGACGAATTGCCGCCGCTCCGTTTACCTGTCCTCCGTCGGTACTATCGTAAAAATCACCCGAACCAATATAAGTGATTACCTGGTGGGTCTTATTATCAATTACAATGACGGCAGCATTATGGATATTCTTGAGGGAAGTAGTTCGCACATAATCCATCACCAGTTTCTCAGTAGTCTGCTGCTTGTTCATATTTATATAAGTAGGAACAATATCCTCATGCTGTTTTTTTAGTTGCAATGCCAAATGAGGCAGGTATCTTGGGATGGTTCCTCTTAGCAGCAACCAGAGTGGCTCTGCCAGTCATCAGCAATTTCTTTTTGGGTGAAGACTTTGGCATCAGCGAATTGCTGCAACCAGCGATTCCTTTCAGTTTGTATGATATCCATTATTCTTACCAATCACCAAGGAAGAAGGGCGATTGGGTATTATAGACAAGGCAGTGATTTCTGCCAGTGATAAATGGTCTGGATTTTCTTGAAATACAGCAGTGACGCGGCTTTCGCGCCTTCTATATTACCGCCATAAGGAACCAGGTTAAGATAGAGTTGTAATATTTCTTCCTTGCTGTATTTTAATTCCAACTGAAAAGCCCGGAACATTTCTATGGCCTTATTAAAATAGGTTCGGCGTTTGGGCTCCAGAGCTCTGGCCACCTGCATGGTAATAGTGCTGGCACCAGATGTCCTTTTCATTCTCAGGATGTTCTTAGTAAAGGCTCTTGTCATAGCCAGAAAGTTCACTCCGGGGTGCTGGAAAAAGTAACGGTCTTCCTTGAATACGATGGTTTTACCTTACAGAAGCAGAGAGAGATCTCTTCCAATGTGGTTTTCATCCATCCGCCATTTCTGGTCGCTGGTTAGGAAAGCATGAACCACATCTCCTTTGTCGTCTGTAATGATGGTGGAGTATTCCACTTTATCGGGTAAGGGGAAAATGAGGTTGAGTAAGAAAAAAGAGGCGATGGAAATGACAATGGCCAGAAAAATTCGTTTGGACCACCTGACCAATACCTTCTTTATATCCGCCCGCGTTGGAGTTTTCATTCTATACCAAATGTATACAATCGGTGGTATCTTTTAAAAAGGCGAAAACGTTTAACAAATCCTTATCTCAAAAAAAGTACGTACCCGTATTCCTGTTATGTATCTTTCCTGTCTAATCAACACTCCCCATGACCGTAGCCGGTCTGCCCCCGTAAATTTCCTGTTTTTCCCTGGCTTAATTTTAAGCCCTGTTCCTGCTGTCGTTTGACGGCTTTTTTCGTACATTGACATGAGTTTCCAACAATTTTCAACAACACCAACATATGCGCCATTCATCGTTTTTTGTAGCAACCTTCATGGTTGTTATTTTTTTATCTGCTTGTAATCGTAGTACAGTAAGTCTTGATTATACCAATGCAAAAGGAGAAGTGCCACAATTAGGCAATCTTGTTTTCCGCTTCAGCAAACCATTAGTGAAAGATTCCTTACTTAACCAATGGGATTCTACAGAATATGTTTCTTTCACACCAAAAATTTCGGGCCGCTTCCGTTGGGAACATCCTGATGAGTTGGTGTTCTCTCCATCACAACCATTACCTCCTGCCACTACTTTCAAAGCATCAGTTAGTAAGGAAGTATTGCAATACACCAGCTTCGGTAAAGTAAGCGGTTCAGATGCCATCAGCTTTTTTACTCCTGATCTTGCTCTCGAAAGCAGTAATGTAACCTGGATTGCCAGTGATGAAAAGTCTGCAACGGCGAGTCCACAAGTTGATCTGTATTTTAATTATCCCGTTAACCCTGCCACTATCAAGGAAAAATTGAAATTGGAAATTGGTGGCGCTGCCGTAAACTATTCCATCATCACATTATCGAATGATAACCGTATTTCTCTTCGCTTATCCGGATTGAAAATGGAGGATAAGGATCTGGAATCAAAAATTAGTCTGGATAAAGGACTTCTTCCCGAAGGTGGGTCCAATGCAACAAAAGAACCGATAGAAGCGAAAGTATTCATCCCTTCTCCTTTTAACCTTACCATAAACGATGTAAGCGCAGAACATGATGGTGCTGGTGGAACAGTAACTGTCCGCACCAGTCAGCAAGTATTGACAGACCAGATAAGTTCATTTATTAAGATAGATCCTGCTGTAAAATTCAATGTTACCGCTACCGATGATGGCTTTACCATCAATAGTGAAGGATTCGACGCCTCGAAATCATATCAACTCACCTTGTTGAAAGGGTTGAGAGGTAAGATAGGAGGTACATTAAAAGAGAACAGCGATAATACTATCGCTTTTGGTGAACTGGAACCTTCCGTAAGTTTCAATAACAGCAAGGCAGTATATTTATCGGGTAAGGGTAATCGTAATATTGAAGTGCGTCTTACCAATCTGGCAAAAGTGAAAGTAGTTATCTCGAAGATTTATGAGAATAACTTATTAGCAGCCCAACGATATGGTTATTATCCTCAAGGCGATCGCAGTGAATATTATTATGACGAAGGAAACGGTGCCCAGATGGAATTGGGGGATGTGATCTATTCAAAAGAGATAGATACAAAATCATTGCCCAAGTCAGGTAATAGCCGCATCTTCAAATTCGATCCTGAAGATAAGCTGGCTGATTTTAAAGGTATCTATCATCTCAAAATCAGCTCTACCGAAGATTATTGGGTAAGCGATAGCCGCTTTATTGCTATGAGTGATATTGGTTTGATAGTCAGACAAGCTACGGATAAGATGGTAGTATTTGCGAATTCTATCAAGACGGCAGGTCCATTGTCTGGTGTGAATGTAATTGCTTACGGTGCCAATAATCAGGTGCTCGGTAATGGTACTACCAATGCCGACGGTGTGGCTGAGATCACTTATACAAGAAAAGAGTTCAGTGGATTTTCTCCAGCCATGGTAATTGCCAAGACGGCTGAAGATTTCAACTATCTTCCTTTTAATAGTACATTAGTGAATACATCCAGATTTGAGGTAGGAGGAAAAAGAAGCAATGCAACTGGATTGGATGCCTTTATATATGCAGAGAGAGATATCTATCGTCCGGGTGAGACCGTGCATTTCTCTGTTATCCTGCGTGACCAGCAATGGAAATCACCTGGTGATTTGCCAGTGAAATTGAAATTCCTGCAGCCTAATGGTAAGGAATTGAAAAGCTTCCGTAAAACATTAAATGAACAAGGATCATTAGAAGGAGAGGTGCCGGTAGCTGTATCTGCTATTACTGGGTCTTATTCCCTTGAAGTGTATTCTTCCACCGATATCTTATTAGGTACAAAGAGTTTTAGTATCGAAGAGTTTGTGCCCGACAGGATAAAAGTTTCAGCTACATTAGATAAGCCTTCTTTACTTCCTGGTCAAACTACCCAGTTATCCATAAATGCGGTGAATTTCTTTGGTCCGCCTGCGGCCAACCGTAATTATGAATTGGAAGTGCAGGTGAAGCAAAAGAGCTTCAATCCAAAAGCATTTGGTAAATATGATTTCAGGGTAAGTAACGCGCCGGTATCATTTGATAATGTTACTGAGCAGGGAAGTACTGATGAACAGGGTAATGCAAAAGGGGCCTATACCGTTCCTGTCAATTTCAAGAACACTGGTTTGTTACAGGCGGATTTCTATGCTACAGTGTTTGATGAAACAGGTCGCCCTGTAAGCAGGATGGCCAGTGCTCCCATTTTTACACAGGATGTTTTCATTGGCCTTGGACAAGATGGTTATTGGTATTATCCATTGAATCAACCGATCAAGTTCCCGTTAATAGCAGTTGATAAATCGGAGAAATTAGCATCAGGTAAAGTTGATATAAAAGTTATAAAGCATGAATATCGTACGGTGTTGAAGAAGAGCGGAGAGTATTTCCGTTATGAATCGCAACAGGATGATAAGTTTGTTTCTGAGCAATCTGTACAGGTTGCTGGTAATGCAACCACCTTTACATTCCTGCCACGTTCTCCGGGTAATTACGAGATAAGGGCCTATATACCTGGCGCCTCTTCTTATGTAAGCCGTACATTCTATAGCTATGGTTTCTGGGGTGGAGAAAATTCCTCTTTTGAAGTGGATGCAGAAGGTAATATTGATATAGAACTGGATAAGAGTTCTTATGGTACAAATGAATCCATAAAAGCTTTGTTCAAGACTCCATTCGATGGAAGGATGTTGATTACGATGGAAACCAACAAGCTCATCTCTTATCAGTATGTGAATGTTGAGAACAGATCTGCTTCTGTTGATCTGAAATTAGGTGCCGAGCATCTGCCAAATGTTTATATCACTGCAACATTAATAAAAGCACATGACCTGAGTGAAATTCCGCTTACTGTAGCTCATGGTTACCAAAATGTTCGTGTTGAAGAGAAGTCGAGGAAGATGGATGTGTCAGTTGTAGCAGCAACATCTGTTCGTTCCAGAACGCATCAGAAAGTTACGGTGAAAGCAAGTCCGGGTAGTTTTGTAACCCTTGCTGCTGTTGATAATGGTGTATTGCAGGTGAGCGATTTCAAAACCCCTGATCCGTATAATTATTTCTATGCTTCCCGTGCCCTGGAAGTGACAGGATATGATCTCTATCCATTATTATTCCCTGAAGTAAAAGCCCGATTAAGCAGTACTGGTGGTGACGGAGAAGTGAATATGAATAAACGTACCAATCCAATGCCAGCGAAAAGAATTAAGGTATTGTCGTACTGGAGTGGCATCAAACAAGCCAATGGTAGTGGAGAAGCGACTTTCGAATTCGATATTCCTGCTTTCAGTGGACAGGTTCGTTTGATGGCATTAGGATATAAGAATGAAAGCTTCGGTAGCGCTCAATCGGAAATGACAGTAGCAGATCCGGTAGTATTGAGTACTGCACTGCCAAGATTCCTGAGTCCTAAGGATACGGTAACAATACCTGTTACTATTACAAACACTACATCTAAAGCAGCCAGTGCCACAGCTAAGCTAACAGTAAGCAATACCTTGCAAATAGTAGGAACTGCCACACAAACTGTTTCGTTGGCGGCCAATAGCGAAAATAGGGCCTTGTTCCAGGTGGTGGCTAATCCGGTAGTGAGTGTTGGTAAAATAGCGGTTGAAGTGAATAGTATGGGAGAGAAGTTCTCGGATGAAACTGAAATCAGTATCCGTCCTTCTTCACCATTACAGTTCCAAACCGGAAGTGGGGTGATGAATGGAAATTCCACACAACGGATCAATATCAATACTGCCGGCTTCCTCGCGGGTAGTACCGATTATCAATTAGTGATCAGTCGCAATCCAGCACTTGAATTAGGCAAGCAATTGAAATACCTCGTGCAATATCCTTATGGATGTACTGAACAGACTGTGTCTGTTGCCTTCCCACAATTGTATTATGATGATTTGTTGGAACAGGTAAGAGGAAAGGGTAGTAGTAGTAACAGCTCTGCGAATTATAATATCACAGAAGCTATCAAGAAGATAAAGTTGCGTCAATTATATAATGGTGCTATAACATTATGGGATGGAGAAGGAACCGAACATTGGTTTGCCTCAGTATATTCAGCGCATTTCTTACTGGAAGCTCAGAAAGCAGGGTTTGAAGTGGATAAGAAAATGATAGATGCCTTGCTGAGTTATTGCAATTATAAGTTGAAGAACCGCGAAACGATTCTCTATTATTATAATGGTAAAGAGCAAAAGAAGATTGCACCAAAAGAAGTGGCTTATAGTTTGTATGTATTGGCCTTGGCCGGAAAACCGAATGTCCCTGTGATGAACTATTATAAAGCCAATCCACAGTTCTTGAGTTTGGATAGTAAGTATCTCTTAAGCGTGGCCTATGCCATTGCTGGTGATAAGACCCGATTCAAGGAATTGTTGCCGGGATCATTTGATGGTGAAATATCCAAAGCGCAAACAGGCGGTAGTTTCTATAGTGATATCCGTGACGAAGCGATTTCACTTAATGCCCTCATCGATGTAGATCCAAACAATCCTCAGACCGGTGTAATGGCCAAGCATGTTGCTGATAAATTGAAGATGCGCAGCTGGTACAGTACACAGGAATGCGCATTCAGTTTCCTGGCATTGGGTAAAATGGCTAAAGCAGCCAATAAGGCAACTGTTACTGCAGAAGTGAAAGTGAATGGTAAGACGGTGGGTAATAGTGCCGGTAACACACTCAGGTTAACAGCTGCTCAGTTGGGTGGAAGCACCATCGATATCAATAGCAGGGGAGACGGCAGATTATATTATTTCTGGCAGTCGGAAGGTATCAGTGTAAATGGAGATTATAAGGAAGAGGATAATTTTATAAAAGTGAGGAAGAAGTTCTTCGACAGGAATGGTAAGGCCATTTCAGGCAATACCTTCAAGCAGAACGATCTGGTGATAATACAGCTTACATTGGAAAATGCCTATAGCACCGGCGTGGATAATATCGTGATCACCGATATGTTACCAGCAGGATTCGAGATAGAGAACCCTCGTACAAAAGAAATACCTGGTATGGACTGGATCAAGGACGCAGCCTTCCCAACAGCATTAGATGTACGCGATGACCGTATCAATCTCTTCGTTGATCTGCAATCCAGTCGCCAGACTTATTACTATGCAGTTCGTGCTGTTTCTCCCGGTATATACCGCATGGGTCCGGTAAGTGCCGATGCTATGTATAATGGGGAGTATCATAGTTATAATGGGGCGGGGGTTATCAAAGTGGTACAGTGATGACTATGATTTTTGTGGTTGAGGGTGATTTAATATGATTTGTTTTAGATAGGGAAAGCCCTGCTTTTGGCAGGGCTTTTTTATGGGAGTTAATATGTGAGTATTCATTGCACAATAAGCAAGAAGAAACAGTGCTCTTGCCTAACATGGACCTGCTTGTGCCTTAATACAGAAATTCGTTTAAGTTCCAGGCGCTCGTCCAGGCAATTGTAGAATGAATGACACTTCTATTTTGAGCGAAGCGAAAAATCTGTATTCATTCTCCCTCAAAGAATCTTGTCATTCCGAGTGAAACGAGGAAACTAAAAATCTTACAATAGAAGTAGTTGTTTAGATGGAAAGTTATAATTATCGATTGTTAGCTAAGTCAGAAGACAAGATGGCAAGAACAAAATATTTAAATGCAAGTTTCCTCGCTACGCTCGGAATGACAAGGTTCTTGAGGGAAAATGAATACAGATTTTTCGCTTCGCTCAAAATATGAGTGCTCGCATGTTCTGCCGTGATAAAAAGATTCGTTTAAGTTCCAGGCGCTCGTCCATTTTCCCCTCAAAGAACCTTGCAAATAGAAAAGGGAAGCCACTTACATTTTGCTTCGCTCGAATGCGAAGCGAAAAATCTGTATTTATTCACCTCCAAGATACCTTGTCATTCCGAGTGAAACGAGGAAACTAAAAATGATATATTAAAAAGTAGTTGTTTAGATGAATTGGTATAATTATCGATATCCAACTGAGGCAGAAGTCATAATGGAATAAGGAATCAAATAATGTTACAATAGTTGGGTGGAGTGATTTGAATAGTATTTATTATGAATTGTAAACTAAGCTCGAAAAGATATAGGCAAGAAAGGTAATTTTAAATACAGGTTTCCTCGCTTCGCTCAGAATGACAAGCTGATGGGGGAGAAATGAAATACAGATTTTTCGCTTCGCTCAAAATGATAGTTTGTATATTGGATGTTTACTTATTCAGGCACAAGCCGGTCTAAAGGAATTTCCTAATCTTTCCAGACCCCGTATGTACCCTTTAGACACGCTTGCGCCAGCTTCAAGCATTTTATAAAGAAGGGATTTTGTTCTTGTTGTGGAATATTCTATTCGTTAAAAATCATAACTAATCACACAAATCACAAAAATCATAGTCCCTCCCTACTCATCTTCTTCCTCCACATTACCTTCCCATTTTTATAAATCATCATCTCTTCAAGCATTTTACCTTCCGAGTACAATTTCCATTCCCCCTCCTTATTCCCATTATGATAATAACCTTTCCAGAATTTATTTGTGTCGGTGGCTTCTATCCAAACCCCATCTTTCAATCCATTCTTATAATACCCTGAATCGGATACTGTGCCATCTTCCCTGAAATTCATATAGAGTCCATGCGGCAGACATTCATTGAACAAAGCTGGGAATTCAGCCGCATCGCCATCTAGTTCAAAATTGGCGACACTTTGTAATTCGGAGTTGACACGCTTTTTATCTTTCAGATATTCAAGTGTGATGGGGTAGAGGTTCATCCTGGGATTAGGTCTTCTCCATTCCTGACGGATGATTTCATTTTTCTTATATGAGTAAGTTCTAATGTATCTAAGGTTACCATCTGGGTACCATACCCTCCATTCCCCTTCAGGAATGCCTTTGATCAGTCGGCCTTCTTCCAATATATTATTATTTATATACCAACGTTGCCAACTGCCGTGGAGTTTGAACTTTCGGATGGTACCCTGATAATGGATGCCGCCATCGCTATGATAACCTGATATACTGCCTTCAGCAGGAAGGCTGGTACTATCTCCAAGTAACAAAAGGATGGGTTCAGTGACGGGGAATTTTTCTGTCCGCTGTATGCCGGTCTGGGCAGGCGCAATATGGTACAGGAGCCAAAAAACACTCCCGATGAAGAGGTTCTTTAACATATAACAAGCAATTACTTATAAGGTACGAAAAATAACAATAGAAGAAATGATTTTGTTGTTTTTGTTCCTTGTTTATTCTGTGATTAGTTGGTGGGTAGTTTTCCTGATTTCGATGGTATTACATCTTTGATATTCCGACCTTTGCGCCCAATACATTTTTGGCTATGACCTGGAAAGAAAGGATATTATTGATCATTTTGGCGGCATTGAACTTCACTCATATTCTCGACTTCATGATAATGATGCCATTGGGTAATTACCTGATGCCCTATTTTTCTATCAATACCCAACAATTCACCTTCCTGGTTTCAGCTTATTCCGGAAGTGCCGCCATAACGGGATTTGCAGCAGCATTTTTTGTGGACGGATTTGATCGCAAACGCGTATTGCTTTTTGGTTATAGCGGTTTCCTGCTTGGTACCATTGCCTGTGGATTCGCTCCCAGCTACCCACTTCTGTTACTATCCCGATTGGTAGCAGGCAGCTTCGGTGGATTGATTGGTGCCCAGGTACTTTCCATGGTGTCTGATTTATTTGGTTATGAAAGAAGAGCAAGAGCTATGGGAGCTGTGATGTCGGCTTTCGCCATGGCCTCTACATTCGGAGTTCCATTTGCCTTGTATCTCGCCAATCATTTTTCATGGCATGCGCCTTTTATATTAGTTGGTGGATTGGGTATCCTGATCATACCTTTTATCATCTATTTCATTCCCCCTATGACATCTCATTTGCATAGTGGACCAAAAGAAAATAAATGGAAAGTGCTTACCAATGTTTTGCAGGATAAACGCCAGCGTAATGCATTATTATTTTCGGGTATGGTAATATTGGGACATTTCTCCATCATCCCGTTTATTAATCCATTCATGGAATTCAATAACGGGTTTCCTCGTTCTGTAACACCATTGATTTATCTGGTAGGAGGTGTATCATCTTTTGTTGCTGCAAACATATTAGGTGCCCTTGCAGACAAATATGGCAAATTGAGAGTATTCAATTTCTGTGTGCTCTTATCCATTGTTCCTGTATACTTGATTACGCATCAATTGCTGATTCCGTTTTATTTTGTTTTAGGTTTATTTTCTTTCTGGTTCATTATGTCTACCGGAAGAGGTGTGAGTTCACAAGCATTGATCAGTAATGTAGTTAAGCCTGAACACCGAGGTGGATTCATGAGTTTCAACAGCAGTATGCAGCAATTGGGAACCACTTTGGCCTCATTGATTACCGGTTATATTGTAGTGAAACATCCGGATGGAAAGATTTATAACTATGAGTGGGCCGGGTATCTGAGTATTGCAGTGTTATTAGGTTGCGTATTCATGGCCAATGCCATATTCAAGGGATTTGATAAGAAGTCAGTTGTAAAGAAGGACTCGATAGTGACAGAAGCCTGATTATAGTTGTGCATTTTTCTTCAGCTCAATTTTTTCTCCAGTAAGATCGTATCGGTATTTTCTGAATCGGCGTATATATAGAAGATTGCCTTTGGCATCATAATATCTCCAGTCGCCTCTTTTCCAATCGTTGCGGTATTCACCAACACTTTTTATTGTTCCTTGTTCAATCCATTCTATCCACACCCCGGATCGTTCATTCAAACGATAGTACCCGGAGTCTTTAAGAGTTCCATCTGAATACCATGATTTATATTCATCGGTTTGTAAGCTGAATTCTAAGCCCCTTGAGGTATGTGCAATTTCAAAATGGCGGACTTCTTTTAATTGGCCGTTATCGTACCATGATTTCCAGGTACCATAGTTATTACCTCTGTTTACATTTCCTGAATCTGCTTTTTGTCCATTATCATAGAAACGCAAGAAAGGACCATGCAAAAGGCTTTTTCGATATGTGGTTGAGAGTATGATATTGCCATTCCTGTTATAGCGAACAAATAGGCCGCTTCTGTTTTTGAGACTCTTTCCCAGATATTCTCCCATGGCAATCTTACGGCCATCTAAAGTAAAAAATGTGACTTCATATCGGTTGCCATGTATTTTTTTGGGAGTACCATAGTAACTGGCAAAGCTGATATCGTTTTCTGCTTCAAAGCTCCTGTCAAAATAAACAATAGGAAGGGCGTCCCCCTGGCATAAAGAGGCTTTCCCGGCAGTAACAAATAGTAATGTCAGCAAGAGGCTTCGCATAGATATAAAAACAACTATTTATCTGTAGAAAGGGATATCCAATAATACGGCTAAATCGATTGTACGGTTGTGTGAAATAGCAGGGGCCCATTTTTCAATGGAACGGAAAAAGCGCTCCACTTCCTTGCTCAATAATTCATGGGGCGATTGAAGCACTTTAAACTCGGTTAATTGCCCCTCTTTCGAAATCGTATAGCTGATTTTTACCAGCCCGCTTACATCCTTGCCATCCAATTCCTTAGGCCAGAAAAGATGGTCGAGCATATAGGTATTGAAATCAACAAAACGGTCCAGAATCGGAGTCGGTGGTTTCAGGAGACTGCAAAACGAACCAGTAGATTTTCCGTTTTCGTCAAAGCATTCCATATCGACCACCTTGCTGTTTTTATAGGTCTCAATAGTGCTGGGCTGTCCGTTAGAATGGAAATATTCCCATTTGCCTTCCTGGGTATCTAAATTATAAAATCCTTTTGATTCAAGTTCGCCATTTTCATGCCAACTGATCCAGAATCCATCTTTAACAGACTGCTTATAATTGCCACTATCTTTCAATTTGCCATTGGGATGGTACGATTTCCAGGCTCCATCTTTAGCGTTTGTAATGGGCTCGTCTGCTAATACCCCAGGATTACCAGGTAATCTAACTGGAGTATATTTATCCGGCAACGACTCATCTGAAGGATAATTCGCGATAGAGAATAATTGCCCATTCTCATGCCATGAATACCAGGTATTCACCATTTGATTATTCTTCAGCATCCCTGAGTCTTTCAACTGCCCATTACGATAATAGAATTTCCATACACCTTGCTGAATATTATTAGTGTAATTCCCTTCCATTGCCTTTATGCCTTTTGGAAAGTAAAGCGTAAACGGGCCCTCTTTTACAGTTAGCTTTTTGTCTTTGAAATAGGCTTTTAAAAGAATACTTGTATCTGGATACACGCCCATCATAAACCAATAGTCGCCATTCTTTATTGCCATGGCAGCATAGGCTGCATCATTTTCTTTAGTATATTCTAAAGCTCCATTAAGGTATTTGCGTAAGGTATCTCCTTTCTGTGCCAGCGTTACAGAACTTGCAATCAAAAGCAGTAAAAAGAAGATAGAATGACGCATGCTATTTATTTTTCACCCTGTACACCGGATATCTGTTATGATTCGGTTCGTAATAGGGTGAATTCTGGTAAACGAAGTTAAGCTGGGCGCCGCCATTTTTTGCAAAGGCGCTGTCTGATTTTTTACGTTCGTCTAATTTAACTTTTAATTCAGGATGTTCCTTCAGGTACTGGGCAGCGATATCTTCATAAGCATAACCGCTATAGCCTTCTTTTTGTCCCAGAATGGCATCAAAGAAATTCCAGGCAAAATAACTGTCGTCTGCTGAAGGTTCCAGCACTTCCATCAGGAAGCGATTACCCGGCTGGTTCATTGGTATATAATAATCCCCTTTACGGAATTTTATTTTCTGCATGCTGGTACTTGTTTTCACATCACTATTGGGATGATGCATTTCATATTGGCGCGCAGCGGCTTTATAATCTTCGATCTTATATACTTCCACTTCTATGCTTGTGTCTTTTGCAAATTGTCTGTAAGCAATCTTATTGATCTTTAGAAGATCGATTACTGTCCACCAACCTTGTGGTATTATATATGCATCAGGTTTTGTTATAACTGTCTTATTACTGAAATAATTGAAGTATGGTATTTTCTTTTCATAAGGTTTGCTGCGATCGTAATAGAGTCGCGGCAGGCCTGAGATATCACTTGGCTTTCTTCCCGCTTCATAACCTTTGAAGGTAATGAGATCAGATTTGGTTCTGTCGATAGTCCAACTTACGGGGAAATCAGTTTGTGTAATAACGGAGGCCTTAGTCTTATCGCGCAATTCTTTTATCATTGCTGTATTTTCAGTTGCGAAGCTGATCATGGTTTCCATCAATGCATATGTAGCTTTTACACGCTGGTCATAAGGTTTCAACATATGGGTCTCTGCAACGAAGGCGAAGGTATGCCAGAGGGTGGCATAGCCACTGCTATATCTTGGTCCATCGAAATAAGCCGTCATTCCTGCGTCTGGAGTATTACCTCCGAAACTTACATAAGGCACCAGGTCGTATCCCTTGTCTTTCATTTTGGAATAGATGCCTGGTTCCATTTGTTTATGAAGATAGTCTCCCATAATTCCTCCCAGCTTACTGTGTTGTGAAGTAAGCAATGTCATCACATGTTGGTAATCGGCTCCATTGCTTACATGATTATCGAGGAAGATATCCGGATCAGTAAGATGAAATATTTCTGCAAAGCTCCGCGCTTCCTTAGAATCGCTTTTGATGAAATCGCGGTTCAGGTCGAGGTTCTGTGAATTACCTCTGAAGCCGAATTCTTCAGGACCATTCTGATCAACCCTATAGAAGGCGCTTCTGTTAAGACAGCCCCCGATATTGTAAACTGGTATAAAGGCCAGTACTACATTGTCTGGTAGTTTTACCTTATTGGTTACAATGTCTCTTGCCAACAACATACTGGCATCTATTCCATCGGGTTCACCAGGGTGAATACCATTATTGATGAGTATGATTCGTTTATTATTCTTCCGGATATTCTCAAAATTGAAGTCACCGTTATTGGCCACTACGGCCAAATGCAGTGGGAATCCGGCATCACTGGGTCCCATGGTCAATAACTTTACCTTGCCAGAGGCGGCATCGAGTTGCTGCCACCATTTTATGATATCAGCGTAGGGGGGCGATTGGGTGCCGTTGCTTTTCTCGAAAAGTGTTGCGGGAATTTGTGAAGTACCAGTTAGAGTACTCACTAATAGTAAAAGGGGTAGCCAATTTTTCATGCTCAAATTTAGTGAATACAAATACAATAACCGCAGAGACGCAGGGACGCAGAGGAATCGCCCCCTGCGTCTCCGCGTCTCTGCGGTAAAAAAACTAACAACAAAGCCTCTAAGTAATTAATAACTCTGTAACACTTCAGAACCTTAAACCCTTAAACCTTGAACTCTTAAACCTTTATAGCGATAACAGAAACGTCGTCCCCTTCTCCTGCTGCTGCACAGAAATAGAACATTTAATTGCTTTCGCCAAATCGCGGATGATATGAAGACCAAGTCCATGCCTTGAGTTAGGGACAATACTATCATCATACAAAGGTTTCACCTGTTCCTCTGTGGCACCGGGTCCATTGTCGGTGATGGATAGATACGTATTGCCATCTACTGTCCATGCCTTCCAAACAATGCTTGCATCGGGTGTTTCTTTTAAAGCACTGATGGCATTGCCAGTAAGGTTCTGCATAATAGTCTGGAGATAATTCATGTCAGTAGTCACCGATAAGTTATCAGGTGATTGGAAACTGAACCGGATATTTGTTACTTCTGAAAAAGAATTTCTGATATGGTCAAAAAGATTGGATACAGGTATTTCTGTTGAACTCGGTTTGAACTGTTCCATTTGCCCCTTACTCCATAGCAGCATCGATTCCATGGTTTCCAGTAATGATTCGGCCGACTGAGTTATCCGTTGCTGATGATGCGCTGTTTGCTGTTGGTCTAAAAGGTCTGGTGATTCTTTCTGAAGGTGAAGGAAGTTCACCAGGTTGGCAACAGGACTTCTTAAATCGTGACTCAATATGGCGAAGAATTTTGCTTTTACCTTATTGGCTTCATCCAGTTCCGAATTCAATTGCAGTAGAGTGGTGTTGGTTTTCTTTCGGGTGCGACTTTGCCAAAACAATAATCCTCCTATGATAGCTAATAGTCCGATTCCTGTTACCAACGCTATCTTTTGTTTTTTCTGGTTAGCGATAGTCAGGTTATTGATCTCTAATTTTTTATCACGCAAAGAAAGTTCTTTTTCGCTCTCCAATTGAGCTATCTGGTTCTTGATATCCTGCGAATGAAGAGAATCATCTACCGCTTTATATTTTTTGTAAAGTGCGTGGGCATTTTTATAATCTGATTGTAATTCATACACATCCGATAATATCAACCCATAAAACGATTCGTAATAAAGGTCATTTATCGATTGACTCATGTTGACGGTTTCTTTCAGATACCTGGCAGCTGATTCTAATAATTGCTTTTTACTATATGAGGGGTCGCCAGGATGCCTTTTCTGTGTAAGGGAATCATTAATGGCAAGGTCGAGATAAGCACCACCGATATTCCCTTTATTAACTATTGCGTTTTGTCCATTAGGCACCAATTCTTTCCAGATCGGGGTAGCCTGAAGGGAATATTGTAAAGCTTTTTCATAATCCCCTTTCTTGCTATTTAGATCGGCCAGATAATCATACACAAATGCCAATTGGCGATTATTACCTGTTGTAAGAGATATGTCTTTTGCTTGTTCAAAATATTTTATCGCTTTATCATATTCTTTGATGGACACATAGTCGCCTCCTATAGCACTCAGTGCTATGGCTTGTTTTTCAAGATCCTTTTGTGCTGTGAAAAAAACCAGTGATTTTTCATGATAATCCAAAGCTTTGGCGGTATTGTTCTGGGCGAGATAGATACCTCCGATATTGAAATTGGCCATTCCCTGTGAGGCGCTGTCTTTTTTCTCTTCCGCCAATCTTAATGACTTAAAATAGTATTCCGTCGCTTTTATATAATCTCCTTTTACCTTATGAATATTGGCGATGGCATTCCATCCCAAACTGAGGCCCTTGTTGTTGCTTGTCTGTTGGAATATGGTGACGGCACTATCAAGTAATGGTAATGCTTTCTCGTAATCTCCGAGGTATGTCAAGCAATTGCCAATTGTAAGATAGAATTGGGAGATACCTTTTTTAAAATCAGTCTTGATAGATAATGCTAAACCAGTTCTTGCGTATTCGATGCTTTTTGCTGGATTACTTTCAGAATAGCTTCTTGAAATTTTGTCGATCAGTTTTATCCTTAGGGTATCATCCTTTTCCTTTTCCAACAATACCAATAGCGAATCTGCAAAGGGATTTGTTTGTGTGTAAGCAGTATTGGCAAAGCAGCTTAGCAGTAGAAAAAGGATAAATGTCTTTTGCATAGTTGCTAATCTTTTAATTGATCCAGCGTTTCCTTATAGCTTCTTCCTACAGGTATGGTCATATCGTTTATCGTCACTTCGCTATTATGGATCCTGTTTACAAAATGTTTTTGTACGGCATAGCTTCTATGTATTCGGACGAAGGACTGGAAATCTTTTTCTTTAAGCAGATTGCCCAGGCTATTCAAGACACAATATTTTTTATTGCTGGTGATGATACCGGTATAATCTTTAAGGGCTTCCAGATACAAAATATCTTTTAATAGAATTTTTACCTGATCGTGTCCTTCTTTAATGTAAATAGCATCGGCTCCGAGGTGATAGTCAAGAAGGGCTGCTTTTTGCCTCAGTTCCATAAATTGTTGGAGTCGGGTCATGCACTTATCAAATCTTTCAAGTTTAACAGGCTTCACTAAGAAATCGAGTGCTTCAAGTTCAAATCCATCTACAGCATAATCGGGATAAGAAGTAATGAAAATACAGGCAGGAACAGTATTCATTTGTTTTCTGAATTCAAGCCCGTTTATTTCTGGCATGTCAATATCAAGGAATAAAATATCTGGAGGAGAGGATTTGCTGAATTCTAATGCTTTTAGTGCACTATCAAAAATCCCAAGGATGTTGATGTAGGGATAACGTCTAACGAGCGACAAGGTACTAAGCCTGTCAATCTCATCATCATCCACAATGATGCAATTGTAATTTGTAGGAGGGTTCATTTTCAGGAATAAGGTCTATTCAAATATAGGTTTTTTTGGGGACGGGGTGGAATGTCGTTCGGCGATTTAAATGGTTGTTTGTCGATACCCTTGAAATAGGGTAGTGGTTCAAAGATAGATTTGGTATAGAATCGTAATGGTAAGTTTTGGTGGAAAGAAATAAAACAATTTATATGAGGGTCTTTTTCTTCTTTTTAGCATTGTTAATAGTAAATACCTCATTTGGCCAGAATGTTGGCATTGGAACTACTTCACCCAAGGCAAAACTTGATATCAATGGAGATCTGATCCTGAGAAATGTTACAATTACTCTGGTAGATGGACCCAACGAAAATATAAATACTGATTCTGCCCGCTATTCTCATTTTACAATTGTTGGTCCTGCTACTGTATTTGAAATGGGAGGTATTACAGGTGGCATAGATGGAAGGATGGTAACATTCTACAATACCTCTGCATATATTATGGTGATAAAGCATTTGTCAGCTGGTTCTATCCCCAAAAACCAGATCCATACGGGAACAGGTATTGATCTTAGTCTTAGCAGTTACAGCTCTATCAGTTTTCGATATTTATCTTTCGATAGTCTTTGGCATATTGTTGCCACTCATAATGAATGGAATCCTTCTACTTCTGGGTTGTGGAATGCAAATGGCAATGATATTTATAACACTAACCCTGGAAGAGTAGGTATTGCCACTAACCAGCCTTTGGAAATGCTACATATGGATAGTGGAAGTATTAAGGTTGGCAGGAATGTTTGGACTACAGGAGTGTCAAATACTTTCCTCAAGTTTGGAGATAATAATTTTGTAACTATTGGTGAAGATGAAGCAGATGATCATCTAGTAATCAAAGCAAAAAATTTCGTCTTTAAACCCTCTGGTGCTGGCTATCCAGGTAATGTGGGAATTGGAACAAGTCCTTCATCATTATACAAATTGCAGGTTAATGGCAATATTTTCGCTTCTGGGATTGGAATTAATTATGGTTCAGGTTTTTCAGGAGGAGGGTTGCAAATATCTGCCAGTGATCATCCTAATCAGACGGTATTATTGGATGGAAAAAGTATTCAGGCTTTCGGTGGCACAACTGCATTAGCGGTACCAACTCCAAAAGATTTCACTCTGAATCCTTTTGGTGGTAAGATACAGGTTGGCTCTATAAGTTCTGCAGCTACTACATCCATCTCTTTTCCAAACAGACTTGGAAACAAAATTAGTTTTTGGTCGAATGGACCCAATAATGAATTTGGTATTGGATTGAATTCTGGAAATCTCCAACTCTATACTGCGGGATTCGATCGTATTAGTTTCGGTAATGGGAATGCGAATAGTTTTAATGAAGCGGTTGGAATTATTTCAGGTGGACCCACCCAAGGGATATATGCTCCGGAGACTGGTAATCTTAATATTGTTCCGCTTGGTATCATTCAATTTTCATTTCGTACTAACGGAACTGGTGTGCAAGAAGTGGTAATCACGAATGTTGCAGGCAATATGGCAACAGGTGGTTATGGCAATATCACAACTATAAGTGATGATGATTTTATCAGTTTCCTCATCAATTTGGATGTTGTAAAGTGTTCAAACTATTCAACAGTTATAGCTATTGGCTCCCCGGAATATAATGGGGTAAATCGCTTTATTATTCGGGCTCAGAGTAATATTCTCAGGACGGCTACAGAAGCAGCATTAGAGATAAGGTATGGAGCAGATGGTTTTCAGCCTACTGGAAATACATCTGGTTCATTTCAAGGTTTTGGAAAATATATTCTTTACGGTATAAAATGATTAATATGAAAAACACTTTTTTGCTTTTAATAATAATGGGGGTACTACTGAGTTCCTGTAAAAAATCACCATTACCTCCACCTGTAAAAGCAGCAATTACCCATACTCCTGCTTATATAGCACCGGCATTTCAGCCAGGCATGCCATTTAGTTTGACTGAATTTAATATTTATGATCTGGATCATCCGGAAAACAGCGAGAAGCAATATTTCAGGATTGACTTTCGCTATACTGATAGCGCTGTAGTTTTGGTATCACCCCGTTCTATTGATAGTATCGCCTTGGGCTGGCCAGCAAGCCAAAGAACGATGAGTTGGAGTAGTGGCGCAGAATTTATACTGGATGGTCTTTCTTATGTAAGAATCAGTGGAGGGGCCTTTCAGAAAGTTGCCTATAATCAAAACTCACCACAGCATGCGTGGTTAGGAGTTATGAAACAAACATTGGGAGGGGCTGGCTTGCCCAATGGAGAATTGTTATGGTCTTCAGGTAACTTGCAATTATTTTTCTTAGGTTCCAGATTGGCTACAGCAGTAAGTGCAAGGGATCCTCAGGGAGTTCCAACTTATCAATTATATGATATGGCTTCTCTTTTTGGTGATGCATTTGCAGCCTATGACTGGCGCGATGTTTCTCAATTCATTTTCTTTAGAAGCCTCTCCCAATTCTATTTCTTCGATTTTAAGAACTGGAGGTATTTCACCATTGGGAAGTTCGATGGTTTGTCTGGTCCATATATTGGTCATCCGGCTCGAAGCCTGGATAGGTTTGTGAAATGGCCGGAAGGGTGGGGAGTAAGTTTGTCAGAGCCCTTTATCCGGAGGGTGGGGAAACTTTGAGTATGTTCAATAGGTTCTTTTTGTTTCATTACAGGTTGCGGGTTCTAATTGCAGGCCATTTTGTTCTTTATAGTTTTTACCGCAGAGGCGGAGGTTATGGAGACGCAGGGAATGACCTGCGAAAACTCTTGTTTCTCTTGTTCTCTGCGGTGATCTTTTCACCGAGTAACAAATAATTGCTATCAGTAGGCCCTATGGAGAAATTAGTTCGTATAATGGTGTCTCCTTTAGGGGGTCGGGGGGTAACATCTTGAACCTCAAAAGGAAAACATGCGATTAGGAAGTAATAATTTTCACAAACTCCTCCTTCTTCCTCCTCGCCACATCAATCGTATCCCCATTCTGCATGATCACTTGTCCGCCTTCACCACGTATATATTTCTTGATGTAGTTGAGATTTATAAGATGAGAATTATGCACCCTGAAGAAATGATAAGGCAATAACATGTCCTCAAAGTCTTTCAGCAATTTAGTTACAAGTATTGGTTTCCCTTCTAACAGAAAGATCTTTGAGTAATTGGAGCTCGATTCGATATGAACAATACTTTTTATTGGAATAAACTCTAATCCTTCGCTGGTAGGGATGGCAATTTTTTCTTCCTGGCTTTTGTTGCTACCCAATGATTGTTTGAGCACATTCAGTTTCTCTTTTGTATGATGCTGCTGATGTTGTAAGAGCCTTTCAACAGCTTGTTGTAAGTCCCTAATGGCAATAGGTTTGGTGAGATAATCGAAAGCGCTTATGCGTATGGCTTCCACAGCATAATGATTATAAGCCGTAGTGAAAATAATTTCAAAAGGTATCTCGCCTAATTCTTCCAGCATTCGAAAACCGTTCATCCGTGGCATTTCAATATCAAGGAAAAGGACATCCGGTTTCAGTTGCTTGATCAGTTGGATGGCTTCTTCTGGTTTCTGGCTGCTACCGATAATATTTATATCCGGACAAAACTCCTTCAGTTTTTGCTGCAGGTTCTGTAAGCTGCTAAGTTCATCATCTACCAGTATTGCTTTTAATGCAGACATGGTTACACTGCTTTTAGGTTAATCTCCACTCTTGTTCCGGAAGGAGTATCATGCTCATCATAAAGATCGATAATCCTGACCGATTTTGAACTATCCGATTCATTATTGAAAAGTCGCACTCTTTCCTCTGTAATACTAAGTCCGATACTTTCATGGTAGGGCTTGTTTTGTTGATTGTACGCTGCCGCTTTCAATCGCCCCACTCCATTATCTTCCACTACATAATGAATAGTATCGTTCTCTAGCTTAGCCCTGATTGTAAGCTGGAGGTTGTCTGCTTCACTATGAGCCATACCATGTACGATGGCATTTTCTACATATGGTTGAATTAATAGGGAAGGAACCTGGTAATCACTCCCCATCAATGCCGGATCAACTTCTGTCTTGTAGCTGAATTTATTACTGAAACGGAGCTGTTCCAGGTCGATATAGAGTTGCAGGGCTTCCATGTCCTTTTCCACGGGAACTACTTCAGTGCGACTACTATCTAATATCAATCGTATCAAACGAGCGAATTTGTTGAGATAATCACTGGCCAGCCTTTTCTCATTTTGCATGATGAAATTCTCAATACTGTTAAGGCTATTGAAGATGAAATGTGGATTCATTTGTAACCTCATAACCTTTGTTTCCAACTCCGCTTTTTCTTTGAGGGATTTCAATTTTGATTTCTGGTTTCGCTGGTAGAATATGATACCAGCTATAAGGAGAAGCATGAGGAAGGTGCCAATACTTAATAATAACTTTTGTCTGCTATTGCTTAATTCGAGAGTTTTAAGTTGGTTCTCCTTTTGCAGAAGATCAATTTGTTGTTCTTTCTGTGCGGTCTTATAACTTATTTCAAGATCAGCAAGGGATGCTTTGTTTTTTTCTGAAGTGATACTTTCTTTAACCTCTATGTATTCGCTTTGGTATTTTAAGGCGTCTTCCAGCTTGCCTAGTTTCTTGCTGACGAAAGATAAGTTTTGTAAGGCTATAACCTGCAATGCTTTGGTGCCATCTTTTTTACTTATGTCAAGTCCTTGCAAGAGGTGATTTCGAGCTTCATCATAGTTTTTTAGACAGGTGTCGAGGCGGGCTAGGTGAAAATAAGTTCTTACCTGATTCCAATGGTCATCGGTCTTTAGTAACAATTCAAGATTTTTAGTAAGGATCTTTTCAACTTCATGATATTTTTTTTCAGCCAGAAGTATAGTGGATTGGATATTGTCGTTTGAAATTCTAATTTCCTGATTATTCAGTTTTTTTTCGGCGTCAATGGCAATGCTAAGGTATTTCCTGGCTGAGTCATAATTTTCCCTGTTACAATAGAATTCAGCGATATTACAAGCTGTTTGGGCAAAGGGCATATTTACATCAGCAAGGTATATAAGAGCCTCTTTTGATGTAGAAATAGCTTTTTCATCATCTTCCATTTCATTGTATAATTCTCCCAGGTTCGCCAGTGCCAGTCCCAGCCCTCTTTTATTCCCATTTTCCTGATTACCTTTTATGGCTATATTGAAATATCTGATGGCTGTGTTGTGATAACCGAACCATTGATATACACCAGCGATATTTTGTGAGAGGTTGATTTTTCTGGGATTATTATTAGCCATCGTGTCAATCAATTCTATCAGTTGATTCATATAGGCAAAACTCGAATCCTTGTTTCCCAATTCTGAGTAGCGTTCCATTATTTCCCTCACAGAGTACACATTATATTTTCTCAGCTTATCGGGGAATTGAGGCAATACTTTCTTGTAATAGAAAATGGCACTATCATATTTGTTGTATTGGAAAACAAAGGCTTTTGCTATGAAGAAATTGAAGATACCGATCATGGTATCGTTTTTTACATCTTCAGCTATTTTCAATCCAAACCTTCCCCAGGTATATACATTAGTTATTTGGCCTTCATCAAGTGAATCGTTGATGATGGTTGCGAGAAAACGGAGTCTTGCCGTGTCAGTGGTTAGGGAATAATAAGGGTCGGGAAATTTTTGGTGAGTGATTTCCTGGCTTTTCAGGCTGGCTGAAAAAGTTAAGATTGCGGCTAGGCAAAAGATCCATTTCATATTGGGAGGCTCTCCTAAAATACTATTTATTTTAATTGTAAACCTAGATAACAATACCCCTCCTTTATACCTCAAATGAATTGCTATCCCATTTGGTTATGTATCTGGCATGTTTTGAGGAATGAACGGCAGCAGCAAACTGGCAATCAATCTGTTTTCCACTAGTCGCCAACCACATAAGAAAAGCCGCCAACTACACAGCGGCCATTTTTAATGGTATTTCTCCTGTCTAGTTTTAGGCAACCTTAATAAAAGCTTATGAAAAAGAATCTGCTTTCACTTTTACTATTGTATTTGCCTTTTTCATTATTTTCTCAAAGTGTAGGGATTGGCACCACTACCCCAAATGTATCTGCATTACTGGATCTTTCAAGTACAACTAAAGGATTGTTATTGCCGAGGCTTAATACAAGTCAGATAAATAGCATTGTTTCTCCTTCGAATGGATTGATAGTCTATAATACAGATGACACAAGCCTTTATATTTTGAGGAAGAATATTTTCACAAAATTGTCAAATGGAGAAGATAATATCTGGAAGAGAAAGAACAATAGCATCCATGCCGATATGTTTTCAATTGGTATTGGATATACAAATCCTCTGGACCAGAATTATCTTGGTCAATATGCACCTTTACAAATTAAAGGGTTGGTTGGGAATACAAGTGCATTATTCGGTGCTGACCAACGGGGTATCTCAATTGTGGCTGATTGGCCCGGAGTTTTCTTCAATAGTTATTTCAATGGAACTGTAAAGTCTATGTCGCCGGGAAATGTGGCGAATATCAGTCTATCGCAGGATAATACTACAGGTGGTCTTTTTCAGTTTGCTTTTGGCGGTTATGCTTCAGGGTATGATTTCCCAAAACCGAATAATGTAAGGATGGTATTGAATAATGATGGGAAACTGGGAGTGAATATGGCTACAGCTCCTACCAGGGCTATATTAGAACAGAGAGGAAGTGTGGGTACTACAGCAGCCATTTTTGGAGGAGATGGAATAGGAGTGGCTATTGAGAAGAATTGGCCAGCAATAGGATTCAATCACTATTATGATGGAGTGAATCATCGATCTATTGCTCAGGGGTTCAGTGCCCAGCTCGGCGTCAATCAAAACAACGGAGCCCTTTATCTGGCAAGCTGGCCTTTTGCTGCCATACCCGATGCCAACCTTGATGTTAACCCTTATACTCAGCGGTTTTATGTGAGTCGTTTCGGAAGGCTGGGATTAGGCACTGACGACCCCTGGACGGATATACATATAAGGCAGAAGAGTTACAATTTCGAATCACCTAACGATCCTACACAATGGGAGAATGGTATCACCATTCAATCGATCGACAATAATTTCTGGAATATCAGTGACGATAAGATAAAGACTTGTGTGAATGTAAACCTCGGCATTCTAGATCCTCTTGGAATTATAGGCAGTCTGGTTAACGGCTGCACTACATATGATGCTCTAGTATTTGAATATAATGGAATTGGCAAGTCATGCATCAGGTCTGATGGTGAGTACAGACAATTGTCTGATGCGAGGTATAAGAAGAATATAAGTGCCATTTCAAACATAGATGGTTTGGCTGCAGTTTTGAACCTGAAGCCGGTCAAATACAATTTCACCAATGAGAAAGATGGAGAACAGTTGCATTATGGATTTCTGGCACAGGATGTAGAGAAGATATTTCCCCAGTTCGTTGATGAGGTGGATAACCATAAGGTGTTAGGTTATCAGAGTTTTATACCTGTACTTACCAAAGCCATTCAGGAACAACAGGGTGAAATCGATGCTTTGAAGAAACAGGTCGAGCTTCTGTTATCCGAAATAAAAAAAGGAAAGTCGAATTAATCAACAAGTTGTCAATTTTCAATCAAAAATCATTTATATGAGAAATAATTATTTAAGAATAATATCAGCCTTCTTGCTTATATCCCTCAGCAGTTGTTATAAGACAGGTGAATTTATATACTTAACTACTTGCAAACCTATTCATGTGTCATTACCAACATCTCTTTTTGGCATACATCGAGGTCCTAGCTTTGTGGCAGATATTAATTACGGGTTTCCGAATAAGAGACCAATAGCAATACAGCGAAAAGATTTGAATAATAATTTAGTCGATTATTTTACTCTGCAATATGATCAGGCTAATAATCTTATTCGTGAGAACATTTATGTTAATGCAAATTCATCTATAGTTATTGCTTATACAGAGTATATATATCCTTTAGGGACTTCGAGTTCAATTACTGATTCATTGGAAAAGAGGTATTTCATTCTTAATGCCGATGGCATTACTTATAGATTGGATTGGGATCGTAAATATTATTTCAATTCAGAATTTCAGTTGGAGAAAGTGACTACCAATGGCAAACCTATGACTGATTTTTTGTATGATTTCGGGGGTAATCTTATTAAAGAGACAATGTATACAACGTTTTATGATATCAATGCCCCTTCGGGGCAAGAGTATTATAATTATGATTTCAGTAATTATGATGATAAAGTGAATATTTTCAGGTCAGATAGGTATCTCCAGCTGTTTTTTAATGTTTTCAGTAAGAATAACCCAAGGAATTCTGACCTGAGGTATGGTGATATGCCAGACGGAACTCCAAATGTTCAGTATTTTTTTGGAGACTACACTTATAATAATAGGGGCTATTGGATAACCTGTGAACCCACTGGCTATTATGCTATTTATGATTGTATCCAATAGGTGGTAATGTGGTTCAAGCGTATCATAATATTATTCATTAAAGAAATTAATAATTATGAAATTACTCAGGTTGGCTATGTTCATTATAACCATAGTTCTTTTGACCGTATCCCGCAATTCTCTTGCGCAGAATGTAGGTATCGGAATAACACAGCCTAAAGCCGGGCTTCATATCGTAAACGATAACGGACTTCTTGCTACCGGTACTGTTGGTGCCGGAGCTGATCTAACCGAAGTGGGGGCTGGTGCCAAACTCATCTGGCATCCCAAGAAAAGTGCTTTCCGGGTAGGGAGTGCTGATAATACGAGTTGGAATGATAGTCTGATTGGTTTTTATTCTTTAGCGATGGGCAGGTATCCGATAGCGAAAGGAATCAGTAGTATATCAATCGGGGAAGCCAATACGGCTATGTTTAATTATGCTGTAGGGATTGGTCAGTTCAATAATGTGAATGCGGATTATGCAGTTTCAATTGGCAACACAAACAAAATTGATATGACACATAGTTTTGTGTTTGGAAATAATATTAATGTTAATAAGGGCTTTCCCTCCAGTTCTGCCGGCTATAATTTCTTATTCGGGAATCAGGTAGCCACAAAAGCCGACAGTTCCTTTGTATTTGGAAACAATGTTTTTGTTTCACACCCTATTCAAGCACTGGAATTAAAAAAATCATTTGTTTTTGGGAATGATTCTCAAGTCTCCGGAAGTTGGTCATGGGCAATGGGAAATTTTGCTATTTCAACTTCCGATAGTTCTTTTGCTATCGGTAACCATTCCTGGACATTTGCCGACAAAGCTTTTGCTTTCGGTAATGGGTCACAGGCATCAGGGTTTAATACATTTTCCATTGGTAATAGAACGTTTGCGAGTGGTGCAGCAATCAATGGATTTGCTATTGGTAATGGTGCCCAAGTGACTGGAGAAAATGCATTTTCAATTGGTAATTCCTGGGAAGGCGGTAGTCCTCAGTCATTGTTGGCCTCAGGATTTTATTCGATTGCTATTGGCACTGCATCAGTATCCTCAGGGAACTTTTCAACTGTTATTGGAAATCATTCCTTATCCTCTGGTATCAATTCCCTGGCCATGGGTTACAATTCCTTAGCTACAGGCAATTTCTCCGTGGCAATAGGGCTAGGCAATACAGCTAGTGCCACTTCTGCTCTTAGCCTAGGGAATAGTACGAGTGCTATTGCAGCAAGCAGTATAAGCATTGGCACAAGTACTATTGCAAGTGGAACTAATTCTACGGCTATGGGTATTTATAGTAATACTGCAAACCATTCCAGATCGTTTGTAATTAATGGTAGTAGTAATGCCAGTGATGTCAATTTTACTGCCAATACAAGTGACTACCAGATGATGATGAACTTCAACGATTATATCTTCTGGTGCAATACCCCCGGCAAAATAGTCCGCTTCTCTTCCAACGGAGATATTTGTGCATCAGGAGCTGTAACTGCAAATTCTGTTTCCTGCTTTTCTGATATACGACTCAAGAAAAATATCAATCCGTTGCAAAATTCATTGCAACAGATCAGTCGATTGAACGGCTATCATTACCAATGGATTGATAGCTCCCAATCCCAATCACTCCAAACAGGACTCATTGCCCAGGAAGTGAAAGCCGTCTTCCCAGAATTGGTTTCTGAAAATGCAGAGGGTGTTTTGTCTGTGAACTATATCGGACTGGTTCCTCACTTACTTGAGTCAGTGAAAACGTTGAAGAATGAAAATGAAGCGATGAAGAAGGAGATAGAGGAAATAAAGAAGATGCTTTTGAATAAGCCGAAGGCTTGATGCGCGATGCTGAATGCTTGATGCTGGATGCTGAAGGCCTAATGCCTAGGCTTAATTCAGAGTGATAACGGACATGCAAAATGTCTTCGTTAGTTCACATAAAAAAATAAACTCCGTACGGATTACAAAATAAGCCTTAAGCTTTAGGCCTTATACCTTCAGCATCAAGCATCTTGCTTCCCGCCTTCCCGGTTATCCCACAATAACAAAATAAAAAAGCACCCCGTCTCTCAACGGGGTGCTTATAGTATAAGTTTAGAACCGGCTTATTTAGCCAGCTTGTTCACGTTCTTTGTAAGACCGCTCTTCAAGTTAGCCGCCTTGTTCTTGTGGATGATACCACGCTTAGCCAGCTTGTCGATCATAGACGCTACATCTTTCAATTTAGCACCAGCTTCTGTGCTAGTTTTGATCGCTTTAAGATCACGTATCGCATTACGGGTTGTTTTACCATAATACTTATTTCTCTCGCGGCGTTTAGTAGCCTGACGTACATCCTTCTGGGTAGCTTTGTGATTAGCCATGAACTGAAAAGTTTTTTATTTCCCTGTTAAAATTAGGGAGGCAAAGGTAAGCCCCAAAGGCAGAACTACCAAAAAATCAAAAAACTAATTTCCATTTGTTGATACATTGTGCAAGAGACTTCGTAAAGCATTGATTTTCAGCAATAAATATCAGTGCCTTACAATGAATTTCAACCACGAAAATTTCTTTACGTCTTCCCGGTTATCATCATCACTTCAAATATCGGATTTTTTGAATTTGTGTTCCCCCACCCATCTCCATTTTTGCCCTTTTTCGTAAGCGGGAAATCTTTCCAAAAAAGGTGGTTATCAGGCCTTCAGCTACTTTGAGTTACGGCATTTTAACCGATATTTGCCTTCCATTCTACAATTGCCACTTTACATGAAGGATTTCTCGTTCATCACCAACTCGCACCCTCAATTTATTGAGAGCCTCTATCAGGATTTTTTGAAGAATCCGGAGAGTGTTGACCCTGAGTTTAAAATGTTTTTCCAGGGATTCGATTTCGCCAGTGCACAAGCTGCCCCAACAAATGGTGCCGCCACTACCCAAACAGCTACCTCTTCAGGTTCTACGGACTGGAAAGCTGAAATCAATGCTTACCGCATGATATTGGGGTATCGTAACAAAGGCCACCTGATTGCGAATACCAACCCTATCCGTAAACGAAAAGATCGCGGTGCTAATCTCGACCTCAACTTTTTTGGATTTTCAGAAGCAGACCTCGGAAAGAGTTCTTTGCAGGTAATTCTTTAGATTAGGAAGAACCACCCTTAAGAATATAATTGACCATCTGAGAAATCATATGCCAACCATGTTGGTATCGAATTCAAATATATAAGCGACCAACGCAAAATAGATTTCCTTACCAGTTTCATGGAAAAGGATTTTCATAAGGAATTATCCATCGATGTAAAAAAACGTATTCTCGAAAAACTCAACCAGGGTGTCATGTTCGAGAAGTTCCTTCATACAAAATATGTGGGACAGAAACGTTTTTCCTCGAAGGAGGTGAAACAACCATCGCAGCCCTTGATGCCATCATCAATACCGCCGCTGAAAATGAAGTGCAGGAAGTAGTGATCGGTATGGCGCATCGTGGACGCCTGAATGTATTGGCGAATATCATGGGCAAGACCTATGAACAGATATTCAGTGAATTTGAAGGCACTGCCAAATTGGATCAGACCATGGGTAGTGGCGATGTGAAATACCATATGGGATATGGTTCCGAACTGGAAGCTACCAATGGGAAAACGATTCACCTGAAACTGATGCCCAACCCTTCGCATCTGGAAGCGGTGAATCCGGTAGTGGTAGGATTTGCCCGCGCCAAGGCGGATGTAATGTATAAGAGTGATTTTGATAAGATATTACCGATACTGATTCATGGTGATGCTTCTATTGCTGGACAAGGAATAGTATATGAAGTTTTGCAAATGAGTGATCTGGATGGTTATTATACCGGAGGAACCATTCATTTTGTAATCAATAACCAGATCGGTTTCACTACCGATTTTGATGATGCCCGTAGTTCAGACTATTGCATCATTAGCAGCGGCTATACAAGCTCCTGTAATGCACGTGAATGGTGATGATCCGGAAGCAGTTGTGAAATGTGTACAGATAGCCACCCGCTATCGTCAGGAATTCAATAGTGATGTGTTCATCGATATGGTTTGTTATCGTAAACATGGCCACAATGAAGGCGATGACCCGAAATTCACACAGCCTCATCTGTATGCATTGATCGATAAGCATCCTAACCCAAGGGAAGTATATACAACGCATCTTTTGGAGAATGGGGAATCTGATGCTAAAGAACTGGCAAAGGAAATGGAAAAGAAATTCTGGGGCGATCTGCAGGAACGTCTGGATGAAGTGAAGCAGCATCCACTTCCTTACCATTACCAACAACCGGAATTATGGTGGAAAAGCCTTCGTCGTTCTACCATTACAGATTTTGACCAAAGCCCGGTTACTGCTATAAGCGCCGATAATTTCAAAAAGATATTCGACGCCCTTATGACATGGCCTGAAACCTTCAAGCCATTGAAGAAAGTAGAGAAGATATTACAGGATAAGATAAAGCTATACCAGACAGAGAAAAAAATTGACTGGGCTACAGGAGAACTGATGGCCTATGGAAGCCTGATGCTGGAAGGAAAAGATGTGAGGATGAGCGGACAGGATGTGCGCAGGGGAACATTCAGTCATCGTCATGCTGTATTGCGTGATGAGAATACTGACGAAGCCTACTTCACGTTTGAGTCGCATTGACGGTGCTAAAGGTGAGTTCAGAATATACAATTCCTTATTGAGTGAATACGGAGTGTTAGGATTTGAATACGGTTATACATTGGCTAACCCGAATGCATTAGTACTATGGGAAGCACAGTTCGGAGATTTCAGTAATGGTGCCCAGACGATGATCGACCAGTTCATCAGTGCTGGTGAACAGAAATGGAATCGTATGAGTGGTGTGACTATGTTATTGCCACATGGATACGAAGGACAAGGCCGGAGCACAGTAGTGCCCGCCTCGAACGTTTCTTACAGATGTGTGCCGAAATGAATATGGTGATCACCAATATCACTACGGCTGCTAATCTGTTCCATGCTTTACGTCGTCAGCTGGCATGGCCATTCCGTAAGCCATTGATTAATTTTTCAAACAAAAGCAAATTCGTCATCCGGGTACGTATTCTGAGTCGGAATTGTTAAACGGTGGTTTCAAGGAAGTGATTGACGATCCATTTATAGATTCACCTGCTCAGGTAAACAAGGTTTATTCCAGCGGTAAGATATATTTCGATCTGGCAGAGCAACAACAGAAAGGAAATAATAAGGATGTTGCAATTGTAAGAGTGGAGCAATTGTATCCACTTCCGGCAGCACAATTGGAAGCTTTGTATAAGAAATACAGCAAAGCTACCTGGTTCTGGGTACAGGAAGAGCCGCTTAATATGGGTGCTGCTTCTTATTTGCAGATGAATCTTAAGACCATTAATTACGGCGTCATCAGCCGCCAGCCAAGTGCCGCTACCGCAAGTGGCTATGCGAAAGTTCATAAGCAGGAGCAGGAGGAGATTGTGGAGACGGCGTTTTCGATATAATGAAGAATTTGAAAATTTGAAAATGTAAAAATGAAAGCAGTACGTGGGGAAACAGCCAATGTGTAGTGAAGTAGGGGACGCGTAGGGAAGTAGGGAAGTAATTATGAGAACTTGGATGAAAATTGGAGGAAGGACTTTGAATAAGACAGTTGAAAAAAACTTATTACGTAAAACGTACTACTTATAACTTACAACTTACTAAAAAAGAAACTGTATATATGATAGATATCAAAGTGCCAACAGTAGGAGAATCCATCAGCGAAGTAACCTTGCTGAAATGGACAAAAAAAGACGGTGACTATGTAAACCGTGATGAAGTAATTGCTGAGTTGGAAAGTGAGAAAGCAACATTCGAAGTGAATGCCGAAAAGGCAGGTATATTGAAATTAGAGGCTATTGCAGAGGGGATACCATCAAGATCGGGGATGTAATTGCTCATGTTGATGAAACGGCTGCTAAGCCTGAAGCAGTGGCCCCTGCAAAAGAGGAGAAGGCAGCAGCACCAGCAGCTAAAGAAGAAAAGAAAGCCGCTCCCACAGCAGCAGCTGCTACACCAGATGCTTCAGTAAAAGCAACTCCCGTTGCTTCTGCTATCATCGCCGATAAGAAACTCGACCCTAAATCGGTTACACCTAGTGGCACCAATGGAAAAATATTGAAGGATGATGTGTTGGCAGCTTTGAATAATCCAGGTCGTAAGCCCGGGGCTGAACTATTCACCCGGAATTCGAAGAAGGAAGATGACCAATCTCCGGAAAACAATTTCGCGCCGATTGGTGGAAGCGAAGAATACCACTGCTATGCTCACCACTTTCAATGAAGTGGATATGAAGCCGGTGATGGATATCAGGAACAAGTATAAGGACAAGTTCAAGGAAGTTCATGGGGTAGGATTGGGCTTTATGAGTTTCTTCGCGAAGGCTTGCGCCTATGCTTTGCAGGAATGGCCGGCTGTAAACGCTTATATAGATGGTGATGAACTCGTATATCATGACTACTGCGATATCTCTATTGCGGTTTCAACCCCTCGGGGATTAACGGTACCGGTAATACGCAATACGGAAAGCCTGAGCATGGTGGATATAGAGAAGAAAGTAATTGAGCTGGCAGGCAAAGCCCGTGATAACAAGCTGTCTATGGAGGAGTTACAAGGGGGCACCTTCACCATTACTAATGGGGGTGTTTTCGGTTCTTTGCTTAGTACGCCCATCATAAATATCCCACAATCGGCTATACTTGGTATGCATAAGATAGAAGAAAGGCCAATTGCGATGAACGGTCAGGTAGTTATCAGGCCAATGATGTATCTTGCATTGAGTTACGACCACCGAATTATTGACGGTAGGGAAAGCGTGAGCTTCCTGGTGAGGGTAAAAGAACTGTTAGAAAATCCGGAGCAACTGTTGTTCGGTAAAGACCCTGTAAAAGCCTTATTAGAATTATAAATCAATCTTCGATATGAATAAGATAATCATACCTGCAATTGGTCTATTGTTTTTCCTGGCTTCTTGTCAAAAGGAAGTGAGTGTTGATTTGGGTGGAAGTGGTGGCAGCGGAGGCGGTGGCGGTACTTCAAATGGTGATTTACTTTCAAAAATCACTGCTAGTGGGGCATCTGAAAATTATAGTGTAGAATATACCTATGATGCATCAAAAAGAGTTATCAGGATTGTTTATACCGGAACTTCTTCAGGACAGAATATAGGAAATGATACAAGAGTAGTTCGTAATGCTGCTGGCATTATTACGAAAACCATTGAAAAGAATGCAGGAGTACCCGATAGCTCTATAACCGTTAACTATAATACAGCTACTGGCAGATATGTTTCAAAAATAATGGAGATAACTACTCAGGGATTTTCTGCAATAGATAGTTCTGTTTTTGTGTATGATGGAACAGGAAAAATTGTTCAGGTAGATGAGTATTTATCAAACCCTGGTATTGGCCTGGATCCATTTCTGGCTGCTAAAACAGTGTATACTTATGATGCAGCTGGTAACAATATAACCTTCAAAATATTATCTGCAGATCCTTTAGGTGGTCCGGATGAAGTTTTAGCTGAAACCACTATCGGTTATGATACAAAAGTTAACCCATTGATCTTATCTGCGGGTGAAGCTGTCATTCTTGGTGATCCATCAATGGCTTCCCCTAATAATCCAACTAAATACGATTATAAGGATGTGGCTAATGCCGGTACTTCAAGTTTTCTGCTTGATTTTACCTATACTTATAATTCAAAAATAAGCCTGCAACCTCGTCTTACACTCAAACACCAGGGGGAGGAGTTACCAATAATACTTATACTTACAAATAAGTGTTGATTTAAGCGTATAAAAAGCGGCTTTCTGATGAGAGCCGCTTTTTTCATTCTATCTTGCAGTGTGAGCCACTACCATTCGCATATCCAGACAGCCCTTTCCCTTTTAGAAACCTATAAGGGTAAAGAACCTTTCGCAGTCTTTATCAAGAAGTTTTTTGCGGCTAATAAGAAGTATGGTTCGAAAGACCGTAAAGCTATAGCGCACTATTGCTATTGTACATTCCGATGGGGTAAAGCATGGACTGGAAAAGCAACAGAGGATAAGTTGTTGGCCGGTGTTTGGCTTTGTAGCCAGCAAACACCAGGCATAATAAGTGAAATGCGTCCTTTGTGGCTTGAAGCTGCTACTACAATGGGCATTGAGCCAGATACAGCAACTATAGAACAAAAGTTGGAAATCATTGGTCAGCCTGCTTATGATACTATTTTCCCCTGGACAAAAGATCTGTCTGAAGGCATCGATAGCAGGAAGTTTACAGAATCATTCTTCATTCAACCGGATTTATTCCTTCGTACCCGTCCGGGTAAGATGAATAAAGTAAAGCATCAATTGGATACTGCGGGAATATTCTCTACCCGAATAAATGAAGATTGCCTGGCACTCACCAATAGCAGCAATCTCGAAAAGACGATTTCTCCAGATAAGGATGCGGTTATTCAGGATCTTAGTTCGCAACAGATAACCCGTTTCTTCCAGCAGGTTCCCAAAAAAGATATGGCAAACGTTTGGGATGCCTGTGCAGCCAGCGGTGGGAAATCCATATTATTGTACGATTACCTTCCTTCTGTTAAATTAACGGTTTCAGATATACGAGCATCTGTTCTGAAGAATCTTGAGATACGTTTCCATGCTGCGGGAATAAAGGGTTTTCGTTCTTTTGTAGCTGATCTCAGTAATCCTGGAAGAGCCATCCCCGACGATAAATATTCTTTCATCATTGCCGATGTACCCTGCTCTGGTAGTGGTACCTGGAGCCGCACGCCAGAGCAGCTATGTGTATTTGGTGAGGATCGATTATTAGAATATGCCAGTCTTCAAAAGAAAATCATCAGTCGATTGATGCCAGCTTTAATGCTTTATATCACCTGGATTTCGTCAGATGAAGCACAAGTTTTCTTGTATATCCGGTAACGGCATGTCACAGGTTACGGTACGATGTTCGTCGGGATCCTGGAAAATGGTGGACCTTCTAAAATGCACAAAATATTTGAATCTAGGGTTGCAGTAATTTAGTTGATTTCCGTCTAAATGCTTAAATTACAAATAGAGTTGTTTACTGGGAAAGATTCTTAATAACGGTTAGGGAGCTATGGGATGTTGACAGAACATTGATTCCATTCTTTTTTTATTATTTCAGGTAATTTCATTTTTGGTGAAAAATCTGGTTCAGTATGAATAAGATAATTATTTACTATCAGTGGTCTTATATTTTCATAATAGCAGCGAAAGGAAATAAGCAATGAAAAAAATGGGACCGTATGAGTCGGAGGCTAACTCAGAAGAATTATTATCCAGCTTTCAAAACTGTTATCAGTGCTCAAATAGAGGTTGAATATTTTTTATGATTCACAAAACAGGTTGGTAAGAAGAAAATCAGATGATTATTTCTCCCAGGTACTTTTGAGGGAATCACATGGGTCTTGTAAGAAACGCTGATGGAATAGTAGTAAAGGCATCCTATGCCAGCATTGGTGTAACGAGATCTGTAATCTATACTGTTAATTATAATGCTACCAGTCGTTATATTTCCAGTAAAATGCGTTAGTAATAATTATTATGACAGTGCTGTTTATATTTATAATGCATCATAATAGGTTGATGAATACATTACTCCACCTTCAGCGGGTGGCAGTGAACTAAAAGAGTTTTTTATACCTATGCTGCAGGAAATATAACTTATGTGAAAACAGCAAAGCGGTCTTTTACTGCTTCATCCTTTGATATTTCACCAGATCTTTGGTGATGATTCAAAAGTTCGCCTAATTTTTAAAAATATAAGGATATACTTGGGTCAGGGAGTTGCCGGTATTATCTGGTATAGCGGATATAATAAGTTCCGTGTAGCCGTTTGCTTTCAATAAAGAAATATGGACAGAGTTTAATTGATCAACTTTCATATGTATCCTACTCCTTATTCTTACCATCAGTATATACAATAAGAGCCATGTGGCAGACCTTGCGTTCTGCTGAACTCAATTATATATACCTGATCTGTAGTTATATCTACTCCTTTTGTTTCAATCAATCTGCCTAATGCATCGAGCAATTGAATACCCGCTTTGCCTGTAACTGGAGCTTTAAGAACCAGTTTCAGTTCCTGTTTAAAAGGAACAGGGTAGGGTTTCAGCCATTTATCTCAAAGAATGCCGGCAATATTTCTTGCTTCACGATCTTTCATCAAAATCTGCATATGCTAATCTGAAATTCGGAATGCCATATCCATACTGTGCATCTGGTGATGAATATCTGCTCGAACTTTTCTGAACCGCATTGGTGATTTCCATATTGGTGAACTCAGGGAATGCCTGCCATAAACAGGCTATCAAACCACAAGCCAATGGATTTGAGAATGATGTTCCATTTCCGGCTGATGCATTTCCAGCGGTATTGGCAAGTACAGTTCCTGCCCTACAGAAACTATATTAGGTTTCGTTCTTCCTGCTCCGTTAGGTCCCCAGCTGCTGAATCCAGCCATAATACCAGTAACGGTTGTGGCTCCAACTGTGAAAACGCTATCGCCATCAGCAGGGACGGAAACATATTTTGCTTCTCCAGCCTGTCCGCCAGAATTACCAGCACTATTTGTAACAATAATTCCTTTTTTTACAGCTAAGTCTGCCCCAATTGTAATCATTGCTGTATTACCATTTCGTTGGGCATAACTATGATTGAAAACGGGGTCGTCAAAATCAGCATATCCTAGCGAAGAAGTAATCATATCAACGCCAGCACTATCCGCAAACTCAGCAGCCACCACCCAGTTCTGTTCTTCAACAGGATATTCTGTTGCGGCATCTTCTGTTCTTAATAAATAGAATTTTGCGTGTGGTGCCGAGCCGATTATTTGTCCTGGCTTATTTGCGCCAATTATTGAAAGACAATAAAGTCCGTGCGGATGATCTTCAGTTACACTTGTTTCATTCATCACATAATCCCATTCTCCCAATACTCTGTTCTGGAGACGAATGCTGTCTATTGCGCTATTTGTTTTGTATCCATAGAATCCAGCATCATCGGATAGCGATGGTTATTCCCTGACCAGTAAAGCCCATGTCATGCAGATATTCTCCTTCGTGTAGATGAATTTGTGCAAAGCTGTTACCGTAATTCAGAACAGGAGTGCCTTGCGAGCCACTGGTACCATAAGCACCGTTACGTATTTCTGATGGCGGTAATGTTGTTATTACTTCTTTGAATTTGCTGCTAACTGGATTGTTATCATTCGGTCTTGCCTGGGCTGCCAATAGGCGATGTGCCTTTTACAAAAGGAAGATTATTGATCTGTGTAAGTGCAGCT
>JBGAQE010000024.1:0-38604 GCA_044220885.1 Chitinophagaceae bacterium | reverse complement strand
GATAACCAATATCATCGATCAATTGATACTCAGGACCGGATTCGTAAGATGCTCCATTGTCTTCAGTACAACGATAGATGATGCCACTGTTTTCTTTTGCAGCGATCTTCCAATCAATATCCAGTATGAAATTCTCATATACTTCATCAGTAACAAGATCTGCTCTCTTCTTAACGCCATCAACTTTACAGAATAATTCACCATCCTGAACAGCCCAGTCATCGGCTTGCTGGTTTTTATAATAATGCCAGCCTTTTGAACTGCTGCCATCGAATAATAATACCCAGCCATCTTTCTTTTCTTTTTTTGAAAGGGTATTATCCTTTTTCTGTTCAGGGCTATAAAAACTGTAGAGGCCCAATGCTACAGCTACGACTACTAAAAGCGAAACAATCTTCTTCATGATGTTGTATTTAGGGAATGAACTATTGAATTATAATAATTTCAGGTTAACTGGATCCCACTTGATGGGTTTTTCCTGGAAATAACTATCATTACAGAGTACCGCAGGAGCAGCGGCCCTATATCCAAATAAGGCATCTTCAATAACTGGCTTGCCACCACGGATAGCTCTTATCCAGTTATAGTGATGATCATAATGCGCTCCTTTATATCCCTGCTGAACTGTATAAATGGTTGTATCAGGATCCGGCATTTTCTTACGGTCATAGTCAGGTGCATATTGCTGTCCTTTCAATACCTCAGCATAATTGTTTGGAGGATAGGCGAAGTTGCGGTACAAAGTAACTTTCTCCCAGTCAACAATCATGGATCCTTCATTTCCTACCAACCTGAAATAAGAACCATCCCGGTTACTATCAACAAAATTCACGCGTAATGATAAATTGAAAGCAGGATGCTTATCAGTAGAAGGATAATCGAACATACCCAGCAATACATCAGGTACATCACGTCCATCTTTCCAATAGCGGATACCACCAGTACTCATGATTCTTGTTGGTCCCATAGAACTAAGGATATAATGCATACTGGAAAGAAGATGTACAAATAAATCTCCGCCTACTCCAGTACCGTAGTCGCGGAAACAACGCCAGCGGAAGAAATGACGGGGATCGAATGGTATTTCCGGCATATTCTTACGGAAACGTTTCCAGTCAATATTCTTGATGGAAGCATCAGAGGGCATATCATATTGCCAGGCACCTCCCGGGGTATTTCGTGCCCAGAATCCTTCCACATAGTTTAACTGTCCAATAGCACCCGCTTCAAACAACTGCTTGGCTTTTTCATTACCTAAAGAACTCATGCCCTGGCTTCCTACCTGAAGCACCACTTTATTCTTTCTTTGAGCTTCTATTACAGCAGGACCTTCATCGATATGCTGGATCATCGGCTTCTCTACATAAACATGTTTACCGGCGTTCATGGCATCAACAGAAATATCCTTATGCCAGTGGTCGGGGGTACCGATGATTACGGCATCTATATCTTTTCGGTTCAGTATTTCCTTATAATCCTTTGTGGTGAAAATATCGTTGCCCCATTTCTTTTTAGCGTTGTCAATCCTGGCATCGTAGAGGTCGCAGGCAGCTACCAGTTTTACCCCTGGAATGGATGTAGCCGTATCAGCATCGGCATTCCCCATGCCACCGCAACCGATCAGAGCTATCTGCACATTGTCATTAGGGCCGATACTCTCTTCCCTGTTCATCTTTACATGTTTGGCCTCATCGGTAGCGGCTTGTACCATGCCTGGCAAGAGGCTGGCTCCTACAACGGTTTTTGCCATTTTGCCGATAAAATTCCGGCGCGATGAAGAATTGTCGGGTCTTTTACTCATATCAAATTTCAATTAGAGGTGGTGAAAAGGTTGAAAAAGGAAGATACGTTAAAAATGAGGGGTACCTAGTTAAGGAATTGAATTTTTTTAGGGCAACCGGTTGCATACCTTTAGTTATAATTCCGCATCTCGAAGATGGATGGATTGGTGAATCCGGCTCTGCCCATTAATTTTGCGGGAAGCAAACAATCTTTTCAATTAATACAAACACACAATTATGGCTTTCACATTAGCGCCGCTTCCATATGCATATGATGCATTGGAACCACACATCGACACTACTACCATGCAAATACATCATGGCAAACACCATCAGGCTTATGTAGACAATCTGAATAAGGCTGTTGCTGGTACTGAACATGAATCAAAATCACTGGAAGAACTCGTTGCTCAGGCAGGTAAGATATCTCCTGCTGTTCGTAACAATGGCGGTGGTCATTGGAACCATACCTTTTTCTGGGAAAGCCTGGAAGAAAATGCAGGTGGTATGCCTTCTGGTAAATTAGCAGAAGCCATCCATGCCGCTTTTGGAACTTTTGATGCTTTCAAAGAAAAATTCGCAGCCGCCGGTATGACCCGTTTTGGTAGCGGATGGGCCTGGTTACTGGTACAAGATGGTAAACTGGTGATCAGTTCTACTCCTAATCAGGATAATCCCCTCATGGATGTTGCTGAAGTAAAAGGAACTCCAATACTCGGAGTTGATGTATGGGAACATGCTTATTACCTGAAATATCAAAACCGCCGTGCTGAGTACCTGGGTGCTTTCTGGAATGTGGTGAATTGGAAGAAAGTGGCGAAGCGTTTTGAAGCAGCTATCTAATAATATTTTATAACCGGGAAGACGGGAAGATTTTTTTGGGTAATAATGCTCCAAGCCGTTTTTATTTGCTTAAGAACAGAAATGTTTTTGAAGCAAAAAATCAAATTACTATTATTCATTTTAAGAATAGAGGTATTTTGAAAAAACAAAATAATAATTGATCAGCATACTTCCTTACCGGCCTTCCCGGTTATCACACTCCCCCCATGTACGACCTCATCCTAAAAAATGTACACCGGTTCATTGAACTAACACCGGAAGAAAAAAAACTCTTCATATCCCTTCTTAAACCAAAGAAGGTATACAAACGTCAATTGCTTTTCCAGGAAGGTAATATCGCCCATTACCAATACTTCGTTACAAAAGGATGTCTTCGCACTTACTTCATTGATAACAAAGGACAGGAACATAATGTGCAATTCGCCATTGAAGATTGGTGGACAGGTGATATGCATGGTTTCCTCACTCAAAAAGAATCGCGTTTCAATATCGTTGCCATTGAAGATTCAGAAATGCTTTCCATCGACAAGCCTTCAATGGAGGAGCTATATCAAAAAGTGCCAAAATTCAATAGCTATTTCCGCCAGCTGCTCCAAAATGCATTTATCAGTTTACAGGATCGAATCTTATCTGGTATGAGTGAAACAGCAGAAGAACGATATGTCAATTTCAGAAAGAAATATCCATCGATGGATAAACGCATCCCTCAAAACCAGATAGCTTCCTTTCTGGGTATCACTCCCGAGTCCTTAAGCAGGGTTAGGAAAAATCTAACAGAAAAACACAAGAAGTCCTGATTCTCTGCTCAGCCTGCATCATATAGTGTTAGCGCCAATCAAAAAAAATGTGTTACTTGCAATGCCGGTCTTTGATCCGGAATAAAACACTAAATGCATTTTTATGAAAACATTCCTCTACTTCCTTTCTTTCGCCACCATCATTTCAATAGTTGCCTGTGGTGGTCCCGGAAAAAAAGTGAAGATCATGGCCAGCGGAAAAATCACTGTAACCGGAAACACCATTGCACTCGAACCTGGTACTCAACATAACGAACAGGAATTATCTGTTAGTGGTGATAAGATAACAGTTACCAATGGAGGGGCTTCTACTGATTATCCAGTTACAGAACCTGGCATTTATATCCTGAATCTTAAGACAGATACATTGGTTGGAAGTTATCAGAAGGTTGGTACCGAATCGGTTTCCAAAACCCTCACTCAGGAAGACCTTGCCAAAAGCATCGATAGTTTACAACAACTGATGGCCGGCGTCAATGTAAGTGCCGCCAATCGCAACTACTGCATTGCGCCAAACAAACTGGCTAAAATAAGCTCTAACCTCAACGCCGATATCATCGGGCCCTACCTCAAAATGCCCGGCTCTTTCGAAGGTGGAAAAGAATATGAGATCTATAAGTTTTCTACAAACAAAGAGTTGATGGAAGTGGTGGAGAAGTTGAGGAAGCTGCAGTAGTAATTTGAAAATTTGATGATTTGAAAATTTGAAAATTTCCAGCACATAGTCTCAAATAAATAATTGGAAGCCCGATTGACTGATTTCAATCGGGCTTCCAATTATTTATTTGAGACTTAGCATTCAAGAATTTTCAAATTTTCAAATTCCCAAATTTCAAAAAATTCAGGTTTCCAAATTTTCACATTCCTCTCACGGTACCGGATCATACCCACTCCCACCCCACGGATGGCAGCTACTAATTCTCTTTATAGTCAACCACAATCCTTTAAATACACCGTGTTTCTTTAAAGCTTCTACTGCATAATGTGAGCAGGTTGGAGTATAGCGGCACTTGGGACCAAGCATTGGTGAGATTACCCATTGGTAAATCTTGATGAGCGCAATGAAGGGAAGGCTAAGAAGCCGGAGTATTGTTTTCATGCACTAAAGTTTGGAGTCGTTTTAGGATGATGGCGAATTTTTCCTTCACTACATCAAAATGGGGTAATTCACGGCCGGTATAAATCACAAAAAGTCGCATCTCTTTTTTGGCTGCTACTAATGTATCCAGTAAGGGTTGCTTTTGTAATCGATATGCCTCCCTGCTAAGTCGCTTTATACGGTTGCGGTCTACCGCCTTCTTGAAATTACGGCTACTAACGCCTACCCCTGCCTGAAGTGAAATGGAACTGCTGTGCTCTGTTAATTCCCTGAGACGGTAATAAACCCTGAAAGGAGTAAGCGGAAAACTCTTTCCTTCTTTGAAAAGGAAGTCGATTTCTTTCCGGCTCTTTAACCGCTCATTCTTATTTAGGCTTGCTTTCGGCATCACAAAAAAAAATAGCTCCGGATAATTCCGAAGCTATAAAATTAGCTATAAAGTAATCACCCTTCCTTGCAGAGGGGTCGCTTAAATTATTTTAATCCTTTCTCGTCAGAAATGCTCAGCTTCTTGCGGCCTTTCTTGCGACGGGCAGCCAGTACAGCACGACCATTGGCAGTTTCCATACGCTTACGGAATCCGTGAACAGTCTTACGACGACGCTTATGTGGTTGAAATGTCCGTTTCATATTTTAATTTTTAGCTGCTTCGCTTTTGCTTTAGCAGTGAGTTTTTTTGTTTTTGGCCCGGGAGAAGCGGACCAGTTTTCAATCCACCAACAGGTCACCACACCCATTGTTTTGTGAAAGGACGGCAAAGGTAAGGGTTGGCAACTAGAAACCGAAGTAAGAAGGGGACTTTTTATTGAATCATTTTCAAGTAAATCCAAAAAAGACCTGATTCTCAGGGCTTCACGCCCCCAGGTCTACCTGTTGCGATTTCACTTCAGTACCATAAAAAGCCACGGCATGACGGTCAAAATCGGCTGTTGAATCGGTCGTAAAGAACTGACGCTGTCCGCCTTTGCTCAATCTCGCCTTCATATCTGGGTGCCTTTCAAGGTATTGGACCAAACTGGCGGCTACAATATCACCTTGAGAAAGCAGGGTAATCCATTTTGGAAGGAAGGAGAATATTTTATCGTAAATAAGCGGATAATGGGTACAGGCCAGTAACACAGTATCAATATTGGGCGATTGCTTCATGAGGGCTTCTGTATATTTCTTAATGAAGAAATCGGCCCCTTCATTCCTGTACTCGTCATTTTCAATAAGCGGTACCCATAGTGGGCATGCTTGCAGGAACACCTTCAGTTCAGGGAAAAACTTGGCGGCTTCAATCTCATAAGAACCCGAATTAACGGTTCCTGAAGTGGCTAAAATTCCCACTGAGCCGGAGGTTGAATAATTCCCTATCACCTCAGTAGTAGGCCTTATAACACCCAGCACCCTTTTAGATGCATCCATGCCCGGAAGATCCTTTTGCTGAATGGTACGGAGTGCTTTGGCAGAAGCTGTATTGCAAGCCAATATCACCAATGGACATTCCTGCCTGAAAAACCACTGCACACTCTCTAATGTATACCGATATACTGTTTCAAATGATCTGTTACCATAGGGCGCCCTGGCATTATCACCCAGATATATGAAATCATATTCCGGCAACAAAGCCGTAATAGCCTTCATAACGGTTAGTCCGCCATAGCCAGAGTCGAATATTCCGATGGGTTGGGGCATGGGAGCAAATGTAACTGATTTGAAAATTTGGGAATTTGAAAATTTGAAAATGCTGACTAAAGGTAGAAGAACTTAAGAATGAATTATTATTGATTTCTACTCTTAGAAAAGCCCGATAGAAATCAATAAATCCAGCTTCCACTAATTTATTTGAAAATTTGATGATTTGATCCCGATGCGTCGGGATGAAAATGTCACTGCCGGTTAAATATCGAAGTATTGAGACCAACTTTGAAAAAGGCGTAAAAAAAAGCCCGATTGAAATCAATCAATCGGGCTTCCAATTATTTTTTTGAGACTTACAATTCAAGAATTTTCAAAATTCTCAAATCATCAAATTTTCAAATTACTGCTTAGTCGCTGCAGGCTTCGTAGCCGGAGTCTGCGGAGCTGGTGCTGGAGTAGTTGCACCTGGTAATTTAATACCCAACTTCTTTGCTACCAAAGGAAGAATATCTTCACCTGCAGGAGCTACGATCAATACTTCTTTCTCGAAAACATAAGTATAACCGTTTTCTTTTGCAGTTGCTTGAACAGCTTCATTTGCTTTCTTCTGGATAGGAAGCAGCAACTCTTGTTGTTTTGCTTGCAGTTGCTCCTGGATACGTTGATCTTCACCAGCGAGTTCCTGATATGTTTTTTGTAAATCAGCTCTCTTTACTGTTTTCACAGCTTCACTCATTGTAGAAGTGTCTTTATTGAACTTTTCGATGTCGGCATTCAATTTCGCTTCTTTTTCCTGTGCATTTTGGATAAGAGCTGCTCTAAGTTGTTCCAATTTGGCTTGAGCTTCTTTTGTTTCAGGCATAATACCTAACAGGTCCTGAGAACTTACATAACCGATTTTCACCTGGGCGGATGCTTGATTAGTAGCAAGTGCTAAACCGAGAACCATTAACGCTGCTGTAAAAAACTTTTTCATGCGAATCATTTTTGTTTTTTCTGCCGGTTAAGCCTGTATGGCTTAGGGCTGTGGTATTATTTTAAGTTGATTAAAAACCGTTTTAAGTTGTCTGCAAAAGGCTGTTTGACGATTCTTTAACAGCTTTCCCAGTTCCTTATTTAACCCCTAATTCCCTCAACACATCTTCACTCCGGTCCAGTTTAGGGTCGGCAAAGATAACGGTAATTCCTTCACTTTTTATCCAAAATAAAATCGAAAGAACGGGCTACCGCTATTTCTTCTGATGGCGTTGTAAACCTTGTCCTGTATGGGTTTCACGAGTTCCTGGCGCTTTTTGAACAGATCTCCTTCAAAACCAAAACGTCTCCTTTGCAGGTCGCGCAATTCCTTCCTCACAAATAGTTCATCCTCACGCTTCTTCTTCAATTCTTCGCTCAGCATCACCTGCTCAGCCTCAAAATCGCGGTACATTTTTTCCAGAATGGCTTGTTTATCATCCACTTCCTTTTGCCACTGGATGCTGAACTGGTCAAGCTTTTTCTGAGCTTCCTTATATTCTGGCATCTTATCGAGGATATACTTGGTATCTACGATGGCATAGCGCTGGGCTTCTACAGTTACTGTTAGCAGTACACTGCAAACGAGGAAAAAACAGGATTCTTTTCATGGCATTATTTTTAAGTCCGGGTATCAAATTTCTGTTCCCGAATGTACAAATTCCCTACTATTCTGGCTCAAATCCAAGCATGAAGGTGAACCTGCTGGCATCCTTCATGGTGCTGCCCGGACGCATCCTGTCAAATCCAACTCCGTAGTCAAATCCAAGCAGACCAAACATTGGGAGGAAGAAACGCATACCCACACCGGCACTCCTGCGTAATTTGAAAGGATTGTAGCTCTTATAATCGTACCATCCATTGGCTGCCTCAAACCAGGTCATACCATAGATAGTACTGCTGGGATTGGTAGTGAAAGGGAACCTTAATTCTAAAGTGTACTTATTGAACATGGTGAAGAACTGCTGAGCGTTTTGCTTATCAGGGTTCACCTTGGGGTCAGAGTTGTCATACACCGGATATCCGCGATGGGCAATGATATCATATCCGAGTATATAGTTACCATTCGCCAATCCGGCATCTCCCACCTGGAAGCGCTCAAATGGTGAATAGTCAAGCTTGTTATTATATCGTCCCATAAAACCGTACTTGGCCGCTGCACGAATTACAAACTGCTTCGATTTATCAGCACCGAAAGCACGACCAATTGGAATGAACCATTCAGCCGTCATCCGCCATTTATGAAACTCAGGTCGGCGATAACTATCTTCCTTTGTAATCGTACTATTTGTGAACAAAGAATATGGCGGTGTGAACTGAGCACTTACCAGGAAGTTTGAACCGCTGGTTGGGAAGATAGGGTTAGGACCTGCCGAGTTACGGCTCAGGGCAATCTTGAAACTTACGTTATGAGATGTACCGCTGTCAATACCTGAGAAGATATATGGATAGTTCTTCAGTTTATACTGAGTATAACTTAATGAATATACAAGAGTAAAGAAGTCATCCGGCCATTTCAATTGCTTACCTAATGATACTGTTACACCAAAGTTCTTCAACGAACTTGAGTCGCTGAATACATAACGATTGGTAGAATAGTTATAACCACTCTGACGGAATACACTCTTGTAAACAGCCACAGTCAAAGAGTTTCTCTTCTTACCACCTAACCAGGGTTCAGTGAACGACAGGTTATAGGTTTGGAAGGCCTTACCATTTGATTGTACACGAAGACTCAGTTTCTGGCCATCACCTGTAGGTAATGGATCCCATGCCTTCTTATTAAAGATGTTACGGATAGAGAAGTTATTGAATGAAACCCCAACTGTACCGGTTAAACCGATACCACCACCCCAACCGGCACTAAGCTCTAGCTGGTCGCTCGATTTCTCTTCTACACTATATTCAATGTCAACCGTTCCATCTTCAGGATTTGGAACCGGATTGATACCTATTTTCTCCTGGTTGAAATAACCCAATTGAGATAATTCACGCTGGGTACGAATAAGGTCGCTACGGCTGAATTTCTCACCTGGCAGGGTACGTATTTCACGACGAACCACATGTTCCTTGGTTTTTTCATTACCAGTGATTCGGATATTCTTGATAGTTGCTTGTGGACCTTCCACAATACGGATCTCGAAATCTATAGTATCATTATAAACTGCGGTTTCAACCGGATCTATCCGGAAGAAAAGATATCCATCATCCATATAATAACCACTGATGTCCCCACCTTCAGCCGATAATTGCTTACCTAACTTGCGGTTGAGAGTCTCAAGATTATATACTTCCCCTTTACTTATACCTAATAAGAAATTCAGAACAGAATCAGAATACTTGGTATTTCCTTTCCAGGAGATATTGCCGAAATAGTATTTATGCCCCTCTTCAACTTTTATATCAACCTTAAGATTCCCTTTTACATTATAGTACTGGGTATCTTCTTTTATCACAACGTCACGATATCCGAGAGAGTTATAATATTCAATGATCTTCTCTTATCCTCTTCATACTTCTTCGAATTGAACTTAGCGGAGCTGAACAATTTGAATCGGAAATAAGGATCGATTAATTCTTTTGTGCGTGTTACTGATAAGAAACCGCATCGTGGAAGTATTCTGAAAAACTATATGGCTTATTATCGCCGTAAGGGCTTTTTTGTGTAGAAGGATAAAGGGTGAATTTGGTCATTTCCTTTGTACCCTTCATTTGCTTTTTAACGCGTATCTCGCTTACGTTTTCGTTGTTGTAGATATTCACTTCATCTACCCTTACCTTGTTTCCTTTTGCTACATCAAAATTGAGGATCACTGAATTCGGTAAGGCTGGGTCTGGCACTTCGTCTATCTGTACATTGGCACTCTGATAACCCTTTTCAGTATAATATTTCTGGATGGCCTGAACCGCTGAAAGCTTCACGTTTTCTGTTACAACTCTTCCTGGTACCAAACCAGTTTTTCCGCGTAATTCTTCATCATCCGATTTCTTAACTCCTCTCAAAAAGTATTTGGAAAGTGCAGGACGTTCAAAAACCAGAATCTCTACATAAATGGTAGTACCTTCTAATTTGGTAAGATATATCTGTACGTTTGAAAACAGACGCTGGTTCCAGAGATTCGTCAATGCCTTGCTGAAATTATCGGCTCCTGGCAATTGCATTCTGTCGCCAACATTAAGGCCGGAAATAGAGATAAGCAATTGTTCATCATAGCGCTTGGTACCTGTAACCTTGATGCCTCCAATGGTATATTCCTTTGGCACCCTGGAAGTCATGATTTGAAGCAACTCCGGATCAATAGAATCTGGAACAGTATCTTTCTTGTCCTGTCCCATTGCGGAACCGGTACCGGCGATTATAAAAAACAGTAAAAAAGTGCAAAAAGTAATCTTACGCTGCATTCCGGGTTGTTTAAGCTTGGGCAAATTAAAGTGAATAATTGAAATGGTTTGTTAAATAGTCGTTGTAACTGAACAACTATCAATCGTTATCAAATTCACTTTTGCCATGGAATAATTTATTAAAATTTCGATGAATTAAGGTTGCACCGGTTTTACGGGTTCCTGGGTTTCGGACTGGATCTGCGAACTGGTTTTCCCAAATCTGCGTTCGCGGCTTTGGTAGTCAAGAATAGCCTCATAGAGGTTTTCTTTCCTGAAATCGGGCCAGCGTACGTTGGTGAAATACAGCTCGGCATAAGCCAGTTGGTACAAAAGGAAATTACTGATTCTGTATTCCCCACTGGTCCGAATCATGAGTTCTGGGTCAGGAAAAGCACTTGTTGAAAGATAACTCTGAAGGGTATCTTGTGTAATACCATCAGGGTCAATTTTTCCGGCTTTAACATCGGCAGCTATCTGCTGAACAGCATGTACTAATTCCCAACGGCTACTATAACTCAGGGCCATTACCAGATTCAATCCTGTATTATTCTTAGTGATATCGTGCGATTCCTGCAATGCCTTTTGAGCATATTCGGGAAGCATACTCTGGTCACCAATGATATGCAATTTGATATTGTTCTTGTTCAGGGTCTCTGTTTCCTTACGTATGGTTTCAACCAGCAATTCCATTAACCCTGTCACTTCATACTGTGGGCGATCCCAGTTCTCAGTAGAGAAAGCATATAGGGTAAGATACCCAACACCTAATTCCGCACAGCCTTCAACGATATCCCGCACACTTTCCACTCCATGGTAATGCCCATAAAGACGGTCTTGTCCTTTTTCCTGCGCCCAACGGCCATTGCCATCCATGATGATAGCGATATGCCTGGGCAGGCGTTGTTGATCGATATGTTCGCGAAGGCTGCTCATACCTGATTTTTAAAGGCAGCAAAGGTAATAAAAAGGCAGCAGTAGCGCTGAAATCCTTTGTCATTCTGCTGTTTGGGGTTTTATACCCGCTTTGAAGGGTGTAATCACCCAAAAATTCTCTGCTATTTACCTGATTTCAAGGGAATTGACTCCGGAAATCGGGAGCAAAAAAGCGGTGTGCCGTCGTCTATTTCCCATTTCCCCCTTGAGCCTGAAAGATAGTTTTGATTTCAGATAAAGCAGGGAGGGCCTGCGACAAACACTAACCAAAAAATTCAACTATGACACCAGGAACCTGGATCAAGAGACTTCGGATCACCAAACAACTGAAGCAAACCACTATCGCCAATAGAATGGGTATCACCCAACAGGCTTATTCAAAAATCGAGAATGCGGAATGGATCACCAAAGGCAAACTGCCCAGGGTATTGGATGCGCTCGACAGCGATTTCGATGAATTGCAAAGAGTCGCCAATTTCTTTAAGTGGAAAGAAAATGAAACGATGATGATGGTGGCGGAAGATTTGCCGAAGAGGGGGTATGGGAGGAAACTGTGAGAGAAATTTGAAGATTTGAAAATTTGAAGATTTGAAAATGAACAGCCAATACAATAACCGCGGAGACGCAGAGACGCAGAGGTGAATTCCCCTGCGCCTCCGCGTCTCCGCGGTTATTGTATATTTTTGAATCCGAATCTTTTAATCAATATCAATTTTTCACAAAACTCACAACATGTCTTCCCTTCCCACTAACTCTCAATTGGTACAGTCCCTTTGAAATTGGAATCACAGGAAGACTAATAGTTTGATTTCCTTCTTTCAAATTGAAAGTCTGGGTATAATGCAGTCTGCCTGCCATATCAATCACTTCCACTTTTACTTTCTCTCCTTCATTACCACTAATCTGGAATTGAATATTATCTCCTACCGGATTCGGATATAATTTAACTCCTGAAGTTTTGCTTGCTGTATTTACAACAATCACCCTGCTTACACTGGAAGTTCCATCCAGGTCGTTCATACGTAACCGATAAAAAGCATTACCAGTGAGTGGTTGTGCATCTGTGAATTCATAGTCTTTGGTAAGTGCTGACTGCCCAGCCGCTGCCACTTCTCCAATCTTTGAAAAATTGCTGCCATCGGTACTTCTCTCGATTGAAAAATCGCGTGATTGAGATTCTGTGAATGTTTGCCAGAATAAGCGAACAGTTCCATTCTTGCTGGCGGCGCTGAAATTGCCCAACTTCATTGGAAGTAAGGCGTTGGCTAATGAAAGAATTTCAGCACTCGTTAGAGCCCTGTTATAGATGGAAACCTCATCCAGCTTTCCATTCAAGCCATTATACTGTGGAGGTGTTTGGGCATTATAAAACATGGAACCAAACCGGCCAGGAAAATTATAAAGAGGAGCCCTCTGTCAAAGTTCCTTTCTTTAAATAGCTAAGAATGCCGGCCTCCCTGACTGCACAAATATGCAGCCATTGCCCTAATGGCACTGCTGAAATAGAGCTTATTAAATGAAGCTCAGGTCCGGCTAATGATATTCACAAGCCATAGTTCAGCATTCCCCACAGTATGCACCAATGGCGAGTTTATGAAAGTGACAAAGGAAACACTGAAATTTTGATTCCCGGAATAATTTAAAAGAGTATTTGCAGGATGGGTTGCATAGGCCACAACAACACCCAGTTGGATTACTAAAACTCATCGCAGAATTCGCTTGAGCTGAAGCTCAGGTCCGGTCCCATTAATACCATCGAGCCATATTCCATAGCCCCCCATAGTTCAAAAAAGGTAATTGTTACATAGAAACAGAGTAAAATTGCTGGAAGTTTTGGTGTAGAAATCCTGTTCTGTATGCAACCAGTTCTTGTAACAAAAGGAGTTTAAAGAATGGGGAAGTGACTGAAAGGGTAAGACGTGAAGTTTTTTATTTGACCCCCGCTGCGCGGAGGTAAAGCGCGACAATTTTAATAGATGGGGGGTGTTTCCGGTATAATTACAAACTGGGATTAAAAAGATGTATGAGATTAACGACGAATTCCAATCCACGAATCCCATAAATCTATTTAATCCCAATTATCACTGCTGAGGTGCGTGTCTTCAGAAAAAAAAACCATGTGCATCCCATCCTGCGCGTCTACGAACGTACTACTCCTTTGACTTTCAGCCTCACTACATTTACCACCCTAACCAATAACCTAATAATGAAAAGTAAACTTCTTATCCTCGCACTCGCTTGTCTCAGCACCTTTAGTTCCTAAAAAGCATTCAGTTAATTGGTAGCTATCAAGATCTTCAATAATTTCAATGGGCATTTTTGCTATCTACCGTATGGACAAAGACTCTACCACCGAAACATTCGAAAATATGTCCGCAGTCAATTTTAAATTCAAGATAGTTTGCCTCAAACCGGTTTATGGGCCAAGTTATAAACTCGATGTAACATTCGATAATGGCGTTCGTGAATTACTATCTCGGGGGATGGGATGTGCTATGCAGAAAAGCATCAATGTATCCATCAATTATACTTTCAAGAAAGAAGACTAAAAACCACATATACTTTCAAACACAATACCATATCTATGACCAGTAATTATTCTATGCCCTCATGTTAATTCTTTCCCAATCAACCCTGTTTGCTCAAAGCAGTTGGATCTGTAGTTTGATGCCATCCTCTAACCCATAACAGAAGCACAGAAAATGTTCAAAACTGTAAACCAGATCTTCAAACAAAAGGATTCTATACCCTCACCAAGGCAATGGGTTCAAACGACCGAGGTTAACAAAAGGCGTGCCTGTATGAATTATACGCATGAAAATATCTTCGCTTATCTGCCTTATGATAATTACAGGTAAAAACCGGGTTTGTTAGTTTTCACCGGAAAGAACTAATCTTACCTGATTAAGAAAGGAGCTCCTTTAAACCATATCGATGCCAATGGCAATAATGTGATGATCACTGCCATGTATAAAAAAGATCTTGAGACCCTCAAATTCTTATATGAAATGAACAATAAAAATTCATCGATGCTTTTATTATACACACCTGTCTCGATTTCACAAAATGGTTAGTGGAACAAGGAATGGATGTGAACATCCCAAACAAATATGAAGGCTCTGCCATCGGTGCTGCTGTAAACCACCCCGAAATCGTAAAATACCTGATTGAAAAAGGCGCCAATGTAAACCTCGCCAACGGTTACGGTTGGACGCCAATCATGTATGCCGCCAATTACAAATATGGAGGAAAGTTACTGGTGGAAGCCGGTGCCGACCTTACATTGAAAAACTCAAAAGGATGGGATGTGTTATATGTGGCGAAGGAATTAAAAGAAAAGTGCTGTATTTGAAGTCTGTTACAGGCTAAATGCTTAAGGCAAAGCTTGTCCCAATTATTTCTGGAAAGATATGGAAGTGCATGGAATTACACCTCTGGTCATCTGTGTCACCAAAGTTTGTTTTTAGAACCACTAAGACACAAATTCAATTACTATTCAATATTTTTTCGATTTCATGCTCAAGAATAATACCTGAACTGGGTCTAGGCTCTGGATAATATTTATGATTATCCTTATCATAAAAGAGGTACCTGGGAATAAACAATGAGGTGCCTGCATTGTTAGAAACTAAAATTTTCAACAGTTCGTTCTGAATCTTTTCTGAGACTATGAAATGTTGACCAGGCATAATATTTTTTCTAACAAAATTTTCCCATTTAACATGGTCTTTTCTTGATCAATCGACATGCGTGAGAAAAATGTTCAGAATATTGAAATTCTTGCAAACAAGGCACACACCATGTTGCCTGGTACAAGTCAATAAAAAATAACGGCCATCTAGATTAGAAAATATAGAATTTAGGTCTTTATAATTTTTTGCATCGATTTGAACATCTCTTTGCCTCTCTCTTTTCTTGCATTTATCATTGAATCAGTAATTCTTTCGATTTTTAAGATATATTGAATTGGGGAAATATTTCTTAAATGTTTGGATTTCTTTATAATCAGTCATTTCCAAGGTTGGAAACAATTTTCTTATTGCTAAAAGATGAGTACCCCAAGATAATCCTTATTATAGTGATAATAACTCATTTTCGATTCTTTCAACAAAGTATCTGAAATAGAAGGGTCATCGCGTAAAATATTTTGCAAGTACGCTTGATACAAGAAACTTCCTGTATAAGTCCTAAGACGCCTTGAAAATACATGACCTTTTTTATATTTAACCAATCAGCGTATGACTGATATGATCTGTCTCCTGTATTAACCTTTGAAAGTTTCTTTATTGCAACAAAACGGCCCTTGTGTCTGCTAAATAAAGATTATAAATATCGTTTGAAATGTATCCTTGTACTTTAAGGGTATCCCAGATACTTGTAAGGCTATCAATGTATGATTTTGCCTTTTTATAATAGTTTGTAACGTCTTTGCTTGACTTACTTATGCTTTCAAAAAAAGCGAAGTTTTTGCCTGCCGGATAAAACTTATTAAAATAAATTTCATGAGCATCCCGTTTCCATTTTTCAATTCTCTTGTAACTAAGATTGATATACTGTCTTCCTTACTTACAGCAATGGGAATCCATCCTCATTGTTTATTCTTATGTTAATGAAGGTGCTTTCGTTAATGTATCCAAGAACTCCTCCACCAATTATCAAGTCATCTGATTCTGTTGCAAATAGCGATTTACCTTGAATTGGTCTTGTAATCAAAATTGAATTTCTATCTAATCCACGCAAACTTAATCTTAACAGTTGAAAACCCGACGTTTCCAGCGATTAGCAAAATTAGTATCCCGATAAATGGTTTCATACTAAAGATTTAATTCAAAATTGGGGGACGGTAAAATGCCCTGTTCCCAAAAAAATTTAAGCAATAACTTAAAAGATAGATTGGCTATATCTTAATTTTCAGAGAAGTAAGTGATTAACTAATGATAGATGAGAAACCCTACATATTAAAGAATAGTTGCGATAATTAAATTTAGGGTATTTTAATGTATAACTTAATATATGCGATGTTGTATTTAACAAAATCCATCTCTGCGCATCCCAAATATCCTTTCACATCATGGTTCTTTATCAATTTCTTGAAACCTTGTCGAAGGCAGGTCCAAATCATAGTTAATCCTATAAATCACATAAATCCCAATTTGTATTGGCTGTTAATCCTGTACTTCCTTAAATCCTTTAATCCTGTCTAAGACAAAATGTGTTTCGAGAAACACCTCTCTGTGCATCTATTATCCTTTTACATCAAGGTCATGTATTATTAGTCGCGCAGCGACCCTCTGTGTCTGCGGTGAAATTTTATTATAGCATCCATCTCGAACCTTCAGGTCCAAAACTTATAACCTATTCGCTGTCGGACAACGATACGAAGTCAGATTGAAAGAAAACGTCAGCTCTGCAAATACAAACTGATCATTCTGTTTTGGCAATCCGCGTTGACGACCTTCGATACCAATGATATCTCCGGTTTCGTAACTGCGGTCTTGCAATAACTGAGCTATAGAGGGACTGCCATCTGGCAATGGAGGAAATTTATCAGCACCAACAAAGGTCTTACTTACGTCGTCGAGGTAATCGGTGTTTGTGAAACGATGCGCTACTTCAAAACCCACATTCATGCGATCGTTTATAGCATATTTTATACCCACACCGAATGGTATGCTAACTGCCATTGTATTATAAGGCTTGCGATCAGGATAGGCTGCGGTTCCTTGTCCTTCTGTGGCGAGAGTTCTTAAGAAATATTTCTGTCCGTTCAGATATGCATATGGGTCGTAACTGAAGATGCCTGCTCCGAATGTGATATAAGGAGTGAAACTATGATCAGGATCTCCTGGAACGAATTTGAAGAAATTGAAATCGCCTTGCAAAGCCAATTCAAAAATATTGGAATTGAAACTGAGGTTACGGCGACGTTGGTATTCGTTATGGGTATTATAGATATCCGAATAGCCTAACTGTGCATAATGCGCTGCTACTCGTAAGCCGATATAGTTACCGAATTGTTTGCGGAAGAAAGCACCGAATGCCAGTTTTGGACGATTCAATGCAGCCCTTGTATTAAGGTCTCCGAAATAATGGGCGGCTCCCAAAGTAAATCCTATTTCACCTTCCTGACGGATACTCTCCCACTGCGCTTTGGCGGGCTGGGCAAAAGATAAGGCGGTTACTACTACTGCGATAAAAGCGAATTTCTTCATCCTATATTCTTTTTGAAGGTGCTGTTTCAGAAGTTTTTATACTCCCCGATTTTCAGCACCCGGCTATGCAAGATACAAATTTTGGTGAGCCAACGGCTTCAACGCCTGAGGCTTCATTTTGTTATACGAAACCTGTTAATTCCGGGTGTCCAGGCCCCAACTTAATTTATTTCTTAGGGTCTGCAGGAAATTGTTCTCATTCAACCTCACCAGGCCTATCGTAAAAGCTTCTTTTCTAACAGCTAATTGCACTTTCTTATCTACCAGTTCACGACGCGAATCCAACGCACAAATGAAATGATCGGCCCTTCCTTCTACCTCAAATGAGATGATATTGTTATCGGGTACCACTATCGGCCGCACATTCAGGTTATGAGGTGCCACGGGTGTTATCACAAAACTGCCTGAATCTGGGAATACTACAGGACCGCTGCAGCTCAATGAATATCCTGTAGATCCCGTTGGAGTAGCCACAATCAATCCATCTGCCCAATAGGTATTCAGGAACTCCCCATTGAGATAGGTATGTATCTTGATCATCGGAGGTATGGATCTTTATCATCGGCGATGTATCAGTCTTATGGATAGCAAATTCATTCAATCCATAGGGCACATCACCGAATAATGATTTATTAGCATCCAGGTGAATCAGCGACCTTTTGTCAATGATCATGGTTTGCTTTACTAACGACTGCACCGCACTGGGAATCTCGTCTTTACCGAGGCTAGCCAGGAAACCCAAACGGCCGAAATTGATACCCAATACCGGGATATTCTTATCGCGAACCAGCGTTACCGTATCCAAAAGGGTGCCATCTCCGCCTAAGCTGATGAGGCAATCTATCGATTCATCCAGATCGCCTGAATTGGTGAAAAGGGAAAACTTATCTGGAAAACGGAATGTTGATTTCAATTTTTCGAAGAAGGGCTGATAGATGACCGGCTCCACTTTTTCATTGGCGAGTTCGTTGAGTAACTGTTGTACTTCACCCTGTTGGTCGTAATCGAGGGCCCTGCTATAGATGGCTACTTTCATTCAGTTATTTTAAGAGATGCAGTAAAACGGCATCTGAAGAAATGTCTAGAATTCACTCTTTACGTGTAAAAATAACCCGTTTTGTCCTAATTGGTTGAAGCTGTAATCGATTCGCAGCACAAAATCATAGAAACTGACAATATCGATACCCGTACCATAGGTATATAAGAAGCGGTTAGTCAGCGAATTCTCCGGATTAACGGGGTTATGGCAATAACCCATATCGAAATAGGTTTTCCAGTAAATCCGGAAAGGGATGATGGCATGCGATTTAGATTTCAGATAGGTGGGTACATTGAAACGGATCAATTCCCTCCTGTATGTTTGTCGCGCTAAAATACCTGCCACACCATCTACAACATAGTCTTCCAATCCCCTCATATACATATCTCCATAACCGAACATCCGCTGATTGATAAAGGGTTGATGGAAAGGCAACCGCATTGTACCCTGTGCCTGAGTTGAGAAACTATTCTTCTTATCAAAGCTCCAGTTTTGGGTGATTTTACCGGCTACCTGCCACATATTCATTTCCTTATTGAATCCACGTTTCATGAAATTCACTTCTCCCATCCATCCGGTAAGTGGATAAGGTATATAGTCTACGTTGAAATAATTGAGGCTATAGGAGATTTCTGGATACCCGATCTTATTCTTCCCATTAAGGAAATATTTCGGGTTTGTCTTTACAATCTGGCTGTCTACTTCCTGATAGGTATATGCAAGACGAACTGCATGGAAAGTGCGCAAACCGGGCCGGTAGGTATAATCGAGATTACCATACCATCGTTTTATGCCACTAAGGGTATCGTTAAAAGCCTGTTCATTGTCAATAGTAGCGAAATTGATTTCCTTATTGTAACTATAGGTGAATCCTACTTTATATCCATGTTTCAGGCTCTTGTCGGCATAAGGCTGCTCATATTGCAACTGTAACTGTTTCGTATAACCGGTAATAAGCCAGAACTTCAGTTTATCATTTCGCCCGGTAAAATTATTATAGTTGAATTTGAAACCATAATTAAGACGATCCAGTCCAGTTCCCTGTTTAAACCATTCTGCCAGGTTACGATCCACTGGTTTTATATATGGGAGCGGGAAAATATACCAACGTTCTTTTACTTCAATATGAATATCTACATAATAGCCCCGGAAAGCTTTGAGGGCTACAACCACATCAACGAAAAGAGTGGTGTTCATCAATTGCTGGCGGGCAATTTCAAATCCTTTCACCAGATCAGGTAAGTAAACAGAGTCTCCTGGTTTGAATGGCAGCTCTCTCCCAATTATATAAGGTTTGGTTTTACGGTTGCCTTCGATGATGATATCACCTATAATGAAAGAAGCGCTTGAAGTTGATTTTGTATTGAGACTGTCTGCAAGATCATTGGCAGATTGACGGTTGAGCATATCTGTAACAGAAGGCTGTGCCCGGAGTAATACTCCGCAACAAACAATACAGGCAATTAAAAACCCGCGATATATGATGCTCATCCACATGCCTGTTAAGGGCTGATTCAGCTTATATTATGATTAATAGGTACCGGACGAAGATAAGAGATGCCGCATTAAATATTCAGGTAGTTCATTAAATGGTCGTAATTGCTGCGTAACTCATTTTCGTAGAGTTCTTCACCAAAAAAGTATTTTATCTGGTAATCATACCTTTGGAAAGTTGCTATGATATCGGAGATTTCGAACTTATTGATCTTAAGGGTTACAAAAAACGTATCGGTGCTGTTATCCCAATAGGTGTTCAATTGGGTAATCTGTGCATCGTTGGTTTCCACCAGTTTACTGATTTCAGAGAAGGAAAAACTTCTTTGCTCCATCTCCAGTACAATAACCGCACCGGGTTCGCTGGCTCCGGTAAGGCGACCCAACTGAAGAAGCAGATCAACGGCACTGATAACCCCTACATATTCCCCATCTTTTTCAGTTACAGGAACAACAGACAAATGGTATTCATTGGCAGCCTGGATGGCTTCGATGAAATGGGTATGGGCGTGAACAGTAACTTTTGAAAAGTGGTCAGCAATGGATTGGAGAGAATGCTGGTCGTCGTCCATATCAGTAAGATCGTTTTCAAAAACCAATCCCTGATACAGGTCGTTCTCTACAACTGGTAATTCGGATACATGGAACTCATTCATAAGCTCCAATGCCCTTGCGGCAGTATCCTGAAGGTTCAGGGTAGGAATGGCGGTGGATATGATTTCTTTATTCAGCACACCAAATGGTTTTAGGTTTTTGAAGGGTTGAGGGACCAAATGTTTATGCGCCTCCGGTTAGGAATATCATAAAGTTGGCTCTCTTTAAAACGAGTAAACCGGTCAATTATTTAATAAGACGTAAAATATCAGGCAACCGCTGCCGGTTGATTCAACTTTGTCAAAAATTTGTGAAGGATCTTGTTGAATTCGTCTGGCACCTCCATCATGGGGGCGTGACCGCATTTATCAATGAAATGCAGTTCGCTGTTAGGGATAAGGCGGTGGAATTCACGACCCACAAAAGGAGGCGTAATAGTATCGTTATTACCCCAGATCAGGAGGGTTGGCTGCTTAATCTGGTTGAGTTCTTCACCAAGATTATTTCTTATGGCGCTCTTGGCTAAAGCTATGATTTTTATGGCTTTAAGTCGAACATTCACAATTTCATACACTTCATCAACCAGCTCTTTGCTCGCTGTATTAGGATCGTAGAAAGTGAGTTCAGTCTTTTTCTTGATATACTCGTAATCTCCTCTTTTTGGATAGGTATCGCCCATTCCATTTTCAAAAAGGCCAGAGCTACCAGTAAGAATCAGGGATTTTATCTTTTCAGGATGCTTCAGAACATGCACCAGTGCCACATGGCCGCCCAGTGAATTACCCAACAAATGCACGCCGGTGTAATTGCGATGTTCAATGAATTTGTGGACGAATTTCTCCAGTCCGCCTACAGATGTATGTAATAAGTCGAGGTCAAATAAAGGCAGGATAGGAACAATCACCTTGTAGTGGTTACGGAAATAATCCACCAATCCAGTGAAGTTACTCATGGCGCCAAACAATCCATGAAGCAGGATTAACGGTTCACCCTCACCCACTTCAATAAACTTGAACTTTTCCACCTGTTTGATCTCGTAATCCATCTGCTGTTGTAATTCGGTCTGTCAAATAATCGCTAAAATAACTGTTTTAAGGCAAATATTACATCTTCAGTGCTTAATGCTGAATTTTTTGCGAAAGATTTCCGAAAAAATCTTCCAGTTGAGTGAACAGGTCTTTGAATACCGGAATCCACTTCCCTATCCCATCAATCACAAAAGGACCCCATGGTTGAATATAAGCGTAGGTCACCGACTCGTTGATTGTCTTTTCGGAAATGATATTCAGCTGTACCAAAAAGAAAAGAGCCACACTCAGAAGAATCGTATAAAGAACCATGTAAAAAAAAGCTCCCCCAATCTTGTTCGCCCAGCCCATCATAGCCACTTCAACAGAAGCTTCTATCAGTTTCGCTGCCATCCGAATCAATACAACCACAGCTATAAAGACTGCGAGAAACGATAAAACAGGAAGCCATTGAGCGGAAACATTTACCGAATCTTTCAGGTAACCAGCAACAACCGCTGAAAGTTTTATTGCCGCTGCCAGTCCAACAATAAATGCCACTAAAGAAAAAACTGCTACAATCAAACCCTTCTGCAACCCTTTAAAAATGGCTAGCACCATCATTCCAAGAAAAGCGAGGTCAATGATCATAGGTTGCTTTTGATGTAAGCTACTGAAAACTGATTATTTACTAAGCAATTCCTTTACCAGGTTACTGATAGTTTTACCATCGGCTCTTCCTGCAAATTGTTTTGTGGCTACGCCCATCACTTTTCCCATATCGGCTGGAGAACTGGCACCTGTTGTTTCTATGATCTTTTTTAATTCCACCCTTATCTCATCTTCGCTTAGTGGTTTAGGTAAGAATTTTTCAATCACTTCAATCTCTTCTCTTTCCTTTGAAGCAAGATCTTCCCTGTTCTGCTGGGTGAATATTTCAAGTGAATCCTTACGTTGTTTCACCAGTTTCTGTAAAAGTTTTATCTCCGCATCTGGTGTAACTTCTCCACCGGCGCCTTCCGATGTTTTAGCTAAAATGATAGCAGCCTTAATGGCTCTCAAACTACGTACTGTTTTCTCGTCTTTTGCCAGCATGGCGGTTTTCAACTCGCCCATTATCTGTTGCTCCAGGTTCATATGTAAAATATTAGATGCTATAATTTATTTTCTTTCAACTGAATTTCATGGAATTTCTTCTGGAAATCCTTCGCAAATTTCTTCATTTCATCTACAAGCTCTTTTTGATGGGTAGCCCTTTCAAAAGAATCGGCCATGGTCATAAAGGTCTGGAAATAGAAATCAGCCATCTCATCCACCATCATCTCTTTGGTCCAAAGGTCCATTCTAAGCGCCGCCTTATCGGCCCCGTCCCAAAAAGATATCATTACAGCCTTTGCTATCCGGCCATTATCGGCACTACTGTCGGTAGCCTTCCAACTGATTTGTTCGGGTACCCGGTTGGCATCCAGTGCCACATCGATCGTTATAGTTGATTGTTGCATAGTCGTTTATTATTGAAAACAAGGAAATTATCCACAAAAATACCATTCTCAGGGCTTTTTTAAGGTACAATTACTCATAAATGCAAAATACAGGCTGGATGCTGGATGCTTAATGCTCAGTTAATCAATCAGGAGCAAGACCTATCGTAAGTTTTCGGTACTAAACACTTCGGAAAATACGGTGCAGGAAATTGAAGTAGAAACCCTTTGCGAACCGATATTATGATGATTAATTTTACTCTGAAATCCGATTACCTAAGTAAAACAGTACCTATGAAACATGTATACTCTAAGGTGCCCTTAATCCTGGCATTCGTTGTGTTGATTTTTTACTTACCTACCCAATCATATTCTCAATGTTTATGTACTGATGGAAGTACGCCTCAAGTCTTAACTGTTCAACAGACCCGTATCATCAGGCCTATTGACGACTCTACCAATTTCGACCTTCCGCAATTCGACCCGTCTCTCGGACAGTTGGTTTGTGCGAAAGTGTTTGCAAACATCACTTCTGTGATTCGTATGCGACTCGAAAACGATGAGATTTATCCTTTGTCTTACAGGATCTCTTATACACGTTCCGACGTTGTAACTGGTCCAGGTCTTACGCCTCCGTTGACAAACAACTTCACTAAGAACTATGGTCCTTATAACCTGGATGCATCGGATGGTAATCCATTCAGTGGTCCGGATTATGTTTTTATTGGACCAGACAGTGTTTTGAAAAACAAGAATATCAATCGTACTGTCACCAACCTGGTGCCATTCCTCGGTTATGGAACTGTTCCTTATTTCTATAAGGTTACTGGTAAAACAACCGTTAGTGGTGGTATCAACTATATCTTCTCTGTAAGTTCTCAGGATTTTGTGACAGTAGGTATCAATTATAACTTCTGTCCAAATATCTTATTAGACATTACAATGAAAGATTTCATTGCTGTGTTGAAAGAAAGGGATGAAGTTCAGTTAAGCTGGACAACCCTGAATGAAACAAAGGGCAATCAGTATGAAGTGGAATTGAGCAGTAATGGAACAGATTTCCAGGCAGTGGGAACCATTGAATCAAGCATTTTATCTGGAAGTACTTCTACCAAATATGCTTTCCCTTATCATATGAATCAGGGAAAAAATGCGAAGACTTACTTCAAAATAAAACAAACAACAGCTGCAGGAAAAGTGACGTACTCACCGGTACGCCAGATAACAACCAGTGCTGTTCAAGCAAACAATGTTGCTGTATATCCAAACCCAGCCCGTTCAAAAGTGCAGTTACAGTTTGAGCAGGTATTACAGGGTAATTACAGCATCGACCTGGTGAATATGAATGGTCAGGTGGTATTCCACAAGCTGGTAAGGCTTGAGAAGACCCCGATCATCGACCTTGACCTGGGAACAAGTCCTCCGGCTGGTGTTTATCACCTCCGTGCTAAGGAACTGACCAGCAACAAGACTTATTCATCCAAACTGATCATTTCACAATAAAACACCCATAACAAACAACGAAAAAGGCCCTGCAACAGGGCCTTTTTCATGTTGTGCGTTTACTTCATTACATTTGCTACTACCAATTAATTTTTCATGGAGTATAATACACTAAGGAACCATCTGATCATGAAGGAATATGGACGCCATATCCAGCGCATGATAGAATACCTGCTGAGTATCGAGGATAAGGAAACGCGCCAGCGTAATGCTTATGCCGTGATAGAACTGATGGGGTTCCTGAATCCACACCTAAAGAACGTTGAAGATTTCCGTCATAAACTCTGGGATCATCTTTTCCTGATATCCGATTTTAAATTGGATGTTGATTCGCCTTATCCGATTCCAACCCGCGAAACCTTGCGCTCTAAACCAAAGAACCTGCCTTATCCTAAAAGATACCCACGTTTCTCTCATTTAGGTAAGAACCTGGAACTGGTTATCGACAAGGCGCTGGTTGAAGAGAATCCTGAAAAGAAACAAGGCTTTGCCAATGCCGTTGCCTACTATATGAAATTAGCCTATAGTAACTGGCATAAGGAAAATGTACATGATGATGCTATCCAGTCGGAACTGGGCTCACTCACTAAAGGACAATTGACATTCACCAATACACCATTTGTTCGCAGCGCACGTCCATCTGAAATCCGTGAAAGGGATAATGGCGGACGTTTCGGCGGAAATGATTACAGGAACAAACGCAAGCCAAACTATGGCCAGCAACAACGTGGCGGTGGCGGAGGTGGTAACCGTGACAGGAACGACCGTAACGATCGCAACAACGGTGGTGGTGGTCAGAAGTTCAAAAAGAAACGCTATTAATTCCAACTTCGATAATAGAAATAAAAGTTGAGTCCTTACTGGCTCAACTTTTTTGTTTATCCCGTATAGTAATACAAAATTTGACCCGGCAAACATATCCCGCTTTTTATGCATTCATTTGAAGTAACAGGAGGAAAAAAACTTAAGGGCGAAATCATTCCGCAGGGTGCGAAGAATGAAGCGCTACAAATCATCAGTGCCGTTTTATTAACGCCTGAAGCAGTAACTATTACTAACATACCAGATATTCTGGATGTAAATCTGTTGATAGAATTGCTGGGCGATATGAATGTTCATATCGACAGACCACAACGCGATACTTGCATCTTCAAGGCCAATGATGTGAATATCGATTATCTGCACAGCGAGACCTTCCGTAAAAAAAGCGGGCGACTAAGAGGCTCTGTAATGCTTGCAGGTCCTATGCTGTCAAGATTCCGCAAAGCTTTTAGCCCGAAACCAGGGGGCGATAAGATAGGCCGTCGCCGACTCGATACCCATATCATTGGATTTGAAAAACTCGGCGCTACTTTCCATTACCATGCAGAAGATGGCTTCTTCCACCTCGAAGCCCCTGATTTAAAAGGTTGCCAGTTATTACTGGATGAACCATCCGTTACTGGTACTGCCAATGTGGTAATGGCAGCGGTAATGGCAAAAGGAATTACCACTATCTACAATGCCGCATGTGAACCTTACATACAACAGCTTTGCAAAATGCTGAACCGAATGGGAGCGAAAATTTCCGGCATTGGAAGTAATCTGCTTGTGATTGACGGAGTAAGTTATCTAGGCGGAACAGAACATCGTATGCTTCCCGATATGATCGAGATAGGATCCTTTATCGGAATGGCGGCCATGACCCAAGGAGATATCACAATCAAGAATGCTGGCATTGAACATCTCGGAATCATTCCCGATAAATTCAAGCAACTGGGTATCGCCATGGAATTCATCGGCGATGATATACATATTCCCGAACAGGATATCTATGAAATACAACGATACCTCGATGGTGGCGTACTCACTATTTATGATCATCCCTGGCCAGGTTTTACGCCAGACTTGTTAAGTATCGTACTCGTTACTGCTATTCAGGCAAGAGGAAGCGTGCTTATTCACCAAAAAATGTTCGAGAGCCGTTTATTCTTTGTAGATAAGCTGATAGATATGGGTGCCCAGATAATACTTTGTGATCCGCACCGCGCCGTTGTGATTGGACTTGAGAGAGAACAACAATTAAGAGGCATCACAATGAGCAGTCCTGATATTCGTGCCGGCGTATCCCTTCTTATTGCAGCATTAAGTGCCGAAGGAAAAAGCATTATCCAGAATATAGAGCAGATAGACCGGGGCTATCAGCAGATAGATACGCGTCTCAGACAAATAGGAGCATCCATAAAAAGAATTGAGGGGTGACCTCACCCCCTGCCCCCTCTCCTGAAGGAGAGGGGGTAAGTATACCACCCTTTGGAACTTATTGAACACTTGAACTTATTGAACCGCTACCCTTTTATTAAAAACCTACTCCCCCGCACAGTCTTTTCAAATCTTTGCTTTTCTTTGCGCATGACTTTTGAAAACAAGATACTGATCATAACAGCCCCATCAGGTGCCGGTAAAACATCTATCACAAAACACTTGTTGAAAACCTTCCCGCAATTATCCTTTTCCATCTCCGCCGCTACCCGGGAAAAAAGAATGCATGAAACTGATGGAGTAGATTATTATTTTATAAGTCCAGCCGATTTCCAGCAAAAGATCCGGGACAATGAATTCATAGAATGGGAAATGGTATATGAAGGAAAGTATTACGGTACATTGAAAAGCGAGCTGCAGCGTATCTGGAGCCGCCAGCAGTTACCCGTACTCGATATAGATGTAAAAGGGGCTATCCATGTTCAGCAGCAATATCCCGGAGGCTGTCTCTCCCTTTTTATAGAACCCCCATCCATCGAAGAATTAAAGCGTCGTTTGATGAGCCGGGGCACAGAAACCGAAGAAACACTCCAGGCCCGGGTCAATAAAGCGGCCTATGAAATCTCCTTCAAACAGCATTTTGACCGGATAATTGTAAACGATGACCTTTCAAAGGCTTGTCAGGAGGCAGAAACTATCATTCGTTCGTTTATTGGACTTCCATAGGACATTACCCGCCTCTTTTGTACATTCGTACTTCGATTATGAACACCATTATCCTTATTACGGTAATTTTCTCTATCCTGATGATGGCCTTTTATTCAGGAATTGAAGTAGCCTTTGTTTCTGCCAACCGCTTAAATGTGGAGTTGAAGAAAAAACAAGGGGCTGCCAGCGGTATACTTTTGTCTAAGCTATTTGAACATCCATCCCGCTTTATAGGCGTCATTATCATTGGGTATAACCTTTTTCTGGTTTCCTTCATTTTATTGGTAAGTACCTTCTGGAATATTTTGCTGGAAACCCCTTGGGTAAAAAGCTGGCTCGATTCCAATGCAAAGGTTCCTCTTCGCGTAATTCTTGAAATCTTACTGTCGGTAGGGGCAGTTATATTAGTGGGCGACTTTATTCCAAAAGCCATTTTCAGAGCAAAGGCAGACACTCTTTTACTTCTTTCAGCCAAAAGTGGATTACTCGGATTCAGTGATCGGATTTTTTGGCCTATTGCTCAGCTCTTTATAAACATCTCTACCTGGATTTTAGATATCATATTCAATGTGCGAATAGATAAGAAGAAAGAACCATTTTCCCGGGCCGATCTGGAGCATTTCTTTCAGCAAAGCGGCGATTTCAATAATAACAATCAGGATCTTAATACAGAGCTTTTTGAAGCGGCATTATTACTTCCCAAAGTAAAAGTGCGGGAATGTTTAGTGCCAAGAAAAGAAATAGAAGCCGTGGACCTTTCCACTTCTATGGAGGCCATAAGGAATAAAATGATTGAGACAAAGCTGAGCAAACTGGTGGTTTTTGATAATAATATCGATCATATTGTTGGGTATATCCATCAGCTCGATCTTTTCAAAAATCCTTCCCAGATAAAAGATATTCTGCTTCCGATACCCGCAGTACCCGAAAGTATGAGTGCCAGTGATTTGATAAGAAGGTTCACAAAAGAGAGAAAAAGCATTGCCTGGGTGGTAGATGAATTCGGTGGAACAGCTGGAATTGTTACCATGGAAGACCTGCTTGAAGAAATATTCGGAGAAATAAGGGACGAATATGATGTGGAGGAGTTTGAAGAGAAAAAAATCTCTGATACGGAATATATCTTTTCCGGCAGGCTGGAACTGGATTATCTGAAAGAAAAATACGGCTTGATTTTCCCTGAAAATGATTCTGAAACATTGTCGGGATTAATCATACACCAACACGAAACCATCCCTAAACTGAAAGAAAGGATCATAATCGGTGATTATGAATTTGAAGTGATGAATGTGAGTGATACCAGGATTGAAATGGTTCGCTTAAAGTTGTTAAGTTGACATTTTTAGCCGTTAACCAACCATTACAAGGCTTTCTTTTCATTCCCCGCACGAATACCCTTAAATTTGCTCCACTTTAAAATGTACCATGGCCCTATCGTTTTTAAGTAAGAGAAGTGGAGAAAAGACAGAGATGAGTTTTATAGACCATCTCGAAGAACTGCGTTGGCATCTCATGCGCATGGTAATTGCCGTACTTACCATGGCCATGCTCATTTTCGCATTTCAGGATGAGGTGTTCGACAAAGTGATTCTTGGTCCACTTAGTAAAGATTTCATCAGCTATATAGCGCTTTGTAATTTCAGCAACTGGATCGGGATGGGAGATGCCATATGCATGCCACCCCCAAATGTGAACCTTCAGGCTACTGCATTCGGAACTCAGTTCATATCCAGTATCTCTATAGCATTTATTGGAGGATTCATTGCAGCATTCCCTTATGTATTCTGGGAGGTATGGCGTTTTATAAAACCCGCCTTAAGTGATAAGGAAAGAAAATCGGCCCGTGGCGCTATTTTCTGGGTATCCCTCTTTTTCTTCAGTGGTGCAGGTTTTGGTTACTTCATCTTGGCTCCATTCACCTTCAGTTTCCTTTCCAATTTCACATTAGGTACACAGCATATCATCAAGACCATACCTACACTTGATGACTACATTGATAATCTTACCAATGTAACCCTTGGTGCAGGATTAGCCTTCCAGTTACCCGTGGTATCATTCGTATTATCTAAAATCGGCATCATCACTCCAAAATTCCTGCGTACCTATCGCAAATTTGCAGTGGTAGCGATTCTTGTAGTGGCAGCTATCATCACTCCTTCACCCGACTGGATGAGCCAGATGATTGTATTCCTTCCACTATTCCTTTTATATGAACTGGGTATCCTTATTTCTGCCCGCGTTTACAAACAAAAGAAGAAAGAAGAAGATTGGGATTAATTACTAAACGGTAATTCTATTTCCACTTTCGCTTCCTGGAATGTAATTTTACAGCCTACAAATACTGTATTTATGTCTTACGTATTCGACAAAGCCTTACCTATTGCCATTGGTGCCGATCATGCCGCTTTTGATTATAAAAAAGAGCTGATTGCCTGGCTTACCCAAAAAGGATATGTTGTAGCCGACAAAGGCCTTTACGAAAACGTATCTGTAGACTATCCCGATTACGCCCATCCGGTTGCTACAATGGTAGAAAATGGGGAAGCTACCTTTGGCATCCTTCTCTGTGGCAGTGCCAATGGGGTTTGCATGACCGCCAATAAGCACAAAGGCATTCGTGCCGGTCTCAGCTTCCAGACAGATGTTGCCCGCCTTATCCGTCAGCATAACGACGCAAATATCATTTGTCTCCCTGCCCGCTTCATAGCCCTCGAACAAGCCAAGCAAATGGTCGAGATTTTCATGGAAACAGCGTTTGAGGGGGGAAGGCATAAGACACGCGTGGATAAAATTGCCGCAGGGTGTTAGGAGGTTCAAGAGGTTCAAGGGGTTCCAAAGGGTCTTACTAGTTGGGGAGTTTCCTTTATGTTTAAGGTTTAAGGTTTAAGAGTTTAAGGTTTTTGGGTGTAACACCCTGATAAAAAGCAAAGATCAAGCTCCTTAAGTAGGTATATATAACTGATAATCAGTATTTAATCAACTCGTCTCAATAGGCAAAAACACTTCTGTTCTCTGTATAAGCCTTAAGCCTTCGGTAAAAAAGCATCCAGCATTTAGCATCTAGCCTTCAGCATCAAGCACTTACACAAACACATTTCTGTTCTCAGCTCAAGCCTTAGGACCTAGGCCTTAAGCCTTTGGCAAAAAGCATAAAGCATCCAGCATCTAGCATCCAGCACCACGCATCAAGCTTTTTTCAAGTTCCATTAAACCTCGCAGACACTTTCCGGCCCGTTGGTATTTAATTATTAAAAAAAGCACCGTTTTAGCAAGGTTTAAAGAGGTTAAGGTTTTTAGGTGTAGCCCCTGAAATAAGCTAAACTCCATAAGTGCATATATATAATTGACAAGTATCCTTATTTGCTCCTTGGATTAACCTTATCTAGCCTTCAGTCTTGCTATTACAGCCTCAAACCACTACCCAGCATCTAGCATCCAGCCCACGCAAAAATGCCATTAAACCTCGCATTTCCGGTCTTTATATCCGTTGTATTTAATTATTAAAAAAAGCACCGTTTTATGAAAGCACAAAAAACCTTGAAAGTATCCTTATTTGCCCTTGGTTTAACCTTATCCAGCCTTGCTATTACAGCTCAAACCACTACCCCACCTGCTAAAGACAATAAAGACAAGGTAGAAGACCGCAGAGACCGTCGTGAAGATGTTCGCGATAAGAAAGAAGATAAACATGATCGTCGCGAGAACGTTCGTGACAGGAAAGAAGACAGAAGAGATCGCAGAGAAGATGTTCGTGATAAAAAAGAAGACGTTCGTGATGCCAAACATGATGGCGGCAAACGCGACGTAGCAGAAGATAAGCGTGATAAACGTGAAGATGTTCGTGATAGCAAAGAAGACAAGCGCGACAAGAAAGAAGACGTTCGTGATCGTAAAGAAAACAAACGTGACAGAAAAGAGGATGTTCGTGACCGTAAGGAGAATCGTAGAGACAGAAGGAACTAAGAGTCGGGGAGTCTTTAGTCGGGAGTCGGGAGTTTGAGTCGGGAAGACCGGAAGTCCGTGGCGTTTGATTGTTAGAGAGTCTGAATTTTGAGTCCGGAAGAAATACAAATACAAGTAGGGAAGTTAGGGAGTAGGGAAGTATGGCGGATTACCGATTTTACCGCTTTCCTGGCAAGAAAAAAGCACCTCTGAAAGCACAAAAAGAAAAAAGTCCGAAATGTTTGAGATGATAGCATCTCTGCATTTCGGACTTTCATTTTTATAGGAAGAATATAAATAGCACCCGGGATACTTAAGCCCCGGGTTATCACCCGGGGATACGATGATTCAACCCCTTCGGGGTTGGGGGTAGTGTCCAAATAAACATTGTCTTTAATTCGCCTTACCCCTTCTTCCCTACTACCCTACTACCTAACTTCCCTACTTGTATTTGTATTTTCTTCCGGACTTAAAATTCAGCCTCTCAAACAATCAAACGCCACGGACTTCCGGTCTTCCCGACTCAAACTCCCGACTCCCGACTACAGACTCCCGACTACCTACCCAAGTATCCACGCAAAAATCAACGGCGCTACAATCGTAGCATCACTCTCTACAATGAACTTTGGTGTATTGATATCGAGTTTGCCCCAGGTGATTTTTTCGTTGGGAACGGCACCTGAATAAGAACCGTATGAAGTTGTGGAATCGCTGATCTGGCAGAAATAGCTCCAGAAAGGAACATCATGCCATTCAAGATCCTGGTACATCATCGGTACTACACAGATAGGGAAATCGCCTGCAATACCACCACCGATCTGGAAGAAACCTACCCCTTTACCAGATGAGTTAGCACGGTACCATTCGGTTAACCATACCATATATTCAATACCACTTTTTACAGTAGAAGCTTTCAATTCATTCTTGATAACATAAGAAGCAAATATGTTACCGGTTGTGCTGTCTTCCCATCCTGGTACTACAATCGGAATGTTTTTTTCAGCAGCGGCAACAATCCAGCTGTCTTTAGGATCAATTTCATAATACTGTTTCAGGTCACCGCTCAATACCACTTTGTAAAGGAATTCGTGCGGGAAATAGCGTTCTCCTTTTGCTTCGGCATCCTTCCATTGTTTTACAAGATGTTTTGGAGCCTGCGGAAAGCTTCTTCTTCCGGAATACAGGTATCTGTAACACGGTTGAAGTGGTTTTCGAGCAAATCCCACTCATCCTGCGGAGTGAGGTCGCGGTAATTTGGAACTCTCTTATAGTGTGAGTGTGCCACGAGATTCATCACATCTTCTTCCAGATTGGCACCTGTACAGCTGATGATGGCGATCTTATCCTGACGGATCATTTCAGCCAGGGAGATGCCTAATTCAGCGGTACTCATGGCTCCTGCGAGGGTAACCATCATTTTACCACCTTCGTTCAAATGGGTTTCGTAGCCTTTAGCAGCATCCACCAGCGCGGCAGCATTAAAATGGCGATAATGATGCTGAATGAAATGAGAAATGGGTCCTTTATTCATTTTAATAGAATTTAATACCCCGCCTTCAGATCTTTCGGCAGAGGGCGGAAAGAGACGCTGCGGACAATGGGGCAAAAGTAGGGAAGCAAGCGGAAAATGCTAGTTTGAAAATTTTCTAGGAGTTGTACGTTGTAAGTTCTACGTTGTAAGTTTGTGAGTGCATAGCCAAACGATTTCAGCTTCGAAACAGTGATATATATTGTACCGCTCTTCATTTCGAAGGCAAAAACTCCGGATAGTGCATTAACTAACACAACGTAACTTACAACGTACAACTCTCTCAATATTTTCAAATTTGCAGCACAAAAATCTCCCCGCTCACGCAGAAAGACTTCCTTTCCAACTAAAACCAACTAGAGAAAACTATTGCTGCTCTTTAACTACTGCTTATTCGAGTTCTTTTCTTTCTTTCTTAAATACTTCCCAGTTTGATGCATCTGAAGATTTCAACACAATTCTTGTGTCGGCATTTTCAATGGTAACATAATAACTGGTTTCGTTGCCTGTGGCCATTTCAAAAAGATCGGTGATCCAGAAATCGTTATAATCTTTTTTCAGGTCGTTCAACAAATTGATTGGTAATTGGCTTGATACGATATTACGCGACATAGCCAGTTTTTCACCATTCGATGTGTAATATGCGAACATCACTTGTCCGTTGAGTGTGAAAGTAACTTTAGAGAACTCTCTTCCATTATCCCACTTCACATCTTTTGCATTGTTGAACTCTTTCGAGAAGGAATTTGAAGCTTTCTGATTCACACCTTCATTGTTGTTGGCAAAGCTGCTTACTCCAAGAACTAAAAGGAGGGCTACACTTAAAATTGTCTTTTTCATCTTACTATTTATTTTTTTAATGTTTTATTGTTTTTCTTATGCTATATCTGACGCAGATGGATCGAAAATGTTACAGAGATTATTTATTTATTTTCGATTTCTTTAAAACCGCTGTGCTACCATCATAATAAGCCTGCACAAACAATTGCTTTTCTTCGTCTTGCAGTTTCACGATATAACTTGTTTCATTACCTGTAACAAATTCAATCACTTCTACTACATTCTGTTTTCTGTACTTTTCAGCAATCGCTTTGCTTACAAGCATTGGCAGTGATTCCTGTTTAACAAAACGTCCGGTGGCAAGTAACTGGCCCTCTTTGTCGAAATATGCATTCAGCCTTACATTATTAAGTACAAATGTGGCGTGATACAGGTCTTTTTCATTGAAAGACTCCCAGTTAACATACTGAGCTCCTGCGAATTCTTTTTCGAACGACTGGCGAATTTGTTTTGAAATTGTTTCATTTCCAGTTGCGAAAGCGGCGCCTGAAAAGGCGATGGCGAATAAAGCCGATACAAAAATCTTTTTCATAACTTTTTATTTTAGATAAGGTTTAATGGTACTGGTACTGATCTGAGACACAAAACAACTTCATTGGCACTGCTTCCGGAAGCGGTTTTAGGTGAACGACGGTTTTTTACCGACGAAATACCGAAAAACAAAAACGAAGCGTTTTTTCTTCTTACCAACCCAGTATTCAAATAGCTGTCACTTATAAGTACGCAACAAAGATATTTTTGTTACACCCCCACATCAAGTGAATAGTGACTAGCGGAGGGCATTGTTATCAATTGTTAAAGTATATGTGTACGTTACCGTACAGTGAGTTTATGACCGGTAGTAAACAGGTACTAATGGAATACTATGGGTTAAATTGGGTTAAAAATGTGCGTGTTAATAAAATACTAAAGAGTAAGAATTTTTTTTGAGTACACTCTTTTTTCACCGCAGAGACGCGGAGACGCAGCGATTTAACCGGGAAGATGGGAAGTCAGTTATAAAAATTAATCTCTTAGCTACATAATCTTCAATATTGCCTATTGAACCACTAAGACACAAAGGACACGAAGAAGCACTAAGGGATTCCCTATTGCATGATACTAATTTAAATCGCGAATAATAGGTATCTCCTTGTGTTGCTTCGTGTCCTTTGTGTCTTCGTGGTTCAAAAAAGAATAAAGAGCTGGCTAAATACTGCGTCTCCGCGTCTCTGCGGTGAAAAAATAAACTATTTACTACCTAATTTTACTCCATGAATTACCTCGCCCACGCATACCTCTCTTTCCGCAACCCCGATTGGCTGGTGGGCAATATGATCAGTGACTATGTAAAAGGAAAACAAAAAGAAAACTATCCTGAAGGAATCAGGGATGGCATACAGTTACATCGCTTTATCGACACATTCACCGACAATCATCCCGCAACACAGGAAGCCAAATTGATTTTTAAACCTGAATACCGTTTATATAGTGGTGCTTTTGTAGATATTGTATATGATCATTTCCTGGCTACTGATACAAACCGCTTTACCGATGAAGGCCTGAAAGATTTCGCTGAATGGGTTTATGAAACACTTGACCCCTACCAACACTTGTTTCCTGAAAAATTCGGACGCATGTTCCCCTATATGCGAAAACAGAACTGGCTATATAATTATAATGTGCCGTATGGAATGGAAAGAAGTTTTGAAGGCTTGTCTCGCAGAGCCTTATATATAAAAGAAACAAATACAGCATATCAGCTTTTTAAAAGCCAATATGCTGTATTAAAAGGTTGCTATGAAGCATTTATAGATGATGTTGAATCAAATGCAAAGACATTCTCTGCACAGTTTCCAACATATTAGAATACTTTAAATCTGTCGAAGCAAGCTCTTTCCAAATCTTCCCTGTCATCTGGATGGGCGATATTGATCAATAACTTAGCCCTTTGACGCAGGTTTTTGCCATATAAATAAGCCATTCCATATTCAGTAACTACATAATGTATATGTCCGCGGGTGGTAACTACACCGGCTCCTGCTTTCAGGAAAGGAACAATTCTTGAAACCCCTTTATTAGTACGGGAAGTAAGTGCTATAATCGGTTTTCCTCCTTGGCTAAGGGCTGCACCACGCATAAAGTCCATCTGGCCACCGATCCCGGAATATTGCTTTATACCAATAGAGTCGCGACAAACCTGTCCGGTAATGTCCACTTCAATAGCCGAGTTGATAGCTATCACCATATCATTCCGCCTTATTACATGGGGGTCGTTCACATAATCGATATCAAGGAAGGCAAAAGCCGGGTTATCATCGATATAATCATATAAACGACGGGTACCTACTGCGAAACTGGTAACGGTCTTATTAGGGTGAATCCTTTTCTTACGGTTATTGATAACTCCTTTCTCCATCAGGTCAATAATGCCATCGCTGCACATTTCGGTATGAACACCCAGGTTCTTATGGGTATGAAGGGCCTTCAGTACGGCATCGGGTATGGTACCGATTCCCATTTGGATGGTACTGCCATCTTCAATCATTGTGGCTATATATTCACCTATTTTAAGCTCATCCGGACCGGTTTTCAGTCCATAATCTTCTTCCGGAAGAGGGGCGTCATGGAAAACCATGCTGCTGAAACGGCTGATATGAATCAGTCCGTCGCCATGGGTGCGTGGTACCTTAGGGTTTATCTGAGCAATGATATGGGGGGCGGTATTCACGGCTGCACGGGCAATATCAACAGAAGCTCCGAGACTGCAATAGCCATGAATATCGGGTGGCGACACTTGAACAATCGCCACATCTACCGGGATGGTATTCCTGAAAAGGTCAGGGATATCACTTAGGAAAACAGGGATAAAGTCGGCCCGGCCTTCATTTACAGCTGCCCTAACCGAATCTGAAACGAACATACAGTTGATAAGGAAACTATCCTGATAGCCAGGTTTATCTACTTCTATATCGCCTTTTACTGTTATGAATACGAGTTCTACGTCTCTCAAACGGTCTTTCTGTTCAGCTAATTTCTTAAGGATATAATGCGGGGTTTGTGCACTACCATGAACGAAAACCCTTTGGCCGGATTTGATTACTGATAACGCCTCTTCAGGAGTTACATATTGGATATGTTGATGCATAATGGATATTTGTGCAAAACTAATGTTAGAATTGGGTTATGTGATTGACAAATCTCATAACATGGCAGGAATTTTGTTTTTGTATTTTTCGATTATTTTTGTTCCTAAACTCAACCGAATGAATCAAAAAGCATGTCTTTCGCTTTTGGCCCTATTTATTAGCTTTTCTGTATTTAGCCAGGCCCGTTTCCCTGTTATTGATAAATCACCTATGGATATTTGCTACTATCCGGTGAATTACCCTATTCTGAAGATACAAAATAAAGCTACCGAACCGCTGATTGCCCGTGTAAGTTATAGCCGCCCTCAAAAAAATGGGCGTATGGTTTTTGGAGAACTTGTTGAATTTGGAAAAGTATGGCGGCTGGGTGCAAACGAAGCCACCGAAATTGAATTATTCAAGGACGTAAAGATTGGCGGTAATAAGTTGAAAAAAGGACGATACACCATTTATGCCATACCAGTAACTGATAAATGGACTATCATTTTCAATAAGGAAACCGATATATGGGGCGCCTTCCAATATGACTCAAAGAAAGATGTACTCCGTATTGATGTTCGTACTGAAAAAACTTCTGAAATAAACGAAGCCTTTTCAATGGTATTCGAAAAAAATGCTACTGGAGCTAATCTTGTAATGGGATGGGATGATGTAGTAGCAAAAGTGCCATTTACATTCTAAAATAAATTCTTATTTATAAAAGCCCTGCCTTGTGCAGGGTTTTTTATTTTCCGAAAAACCGTGAACTAAACCGATATTTATACCATGTGCGGTATAGCAGGAATCATATCTAATACCTCTTCCCATTCAATAGATGATGTAAAAAAAATGGGCGAGGCCATCAAACACCGGGGACCCGATGGCGAAGGCTATTGGGAAAGTTCGGATGGAAAGGTATTATTTGCTCACCGGCGCCTCGCTGTTATTGATTTAAGCGAAGCTGCCGCACAGCCAATGCATTATAAAGACAACTACACCATTGTTTATAATGGAGAACTGTATAACTATAAAGAACTAAAAGCCACTCTCTCTCAGAAAGGATATAGTTTCAGGACGCAAAGTGATACCGAAGTAATTCTGGCAGCTTATGATTGCTACCGCGAAGAATGTACTTCACATTTCGATGGCATGTTCGCTTTCGTAATATGGGATGAAGCCCGGCAATTGGCTTTCGCAGCCGTGATCCTTTTGGAGAAAAACCATTCTATTACCATTATAACAATGATCATAAAAATTTTTATTTCGCTTCAGAACTAAAAGCATTCAAAGCAATAGGTTCTGCCATTAGTAGTAGATGAAAGTCAGCTATTATTATATCTGACAACTGGAGCATAAGCACTAATCCAGACAGAAGCCAGACCTTTTATAAGGATTTCTACAAATTACCAGCAGGACATCAAATGCTGTATAATC
>JBGAQE010000217.1:0-5494 GCA_044220885.1 Chitinophagaceae bacterium | reverse complement strand
CTATCAGGGACCATATTGCCCAATATGAGGCTGTAAATGCCCAGGTAATCGGCATCAGTGTAGACTCACTGTTCACTCTAAATAAGTATAAAGCCGACCAACAATTGAACTTCCCTCTTTTGAGCGATTTCAATAAAAATGTATCTGAAGACTATGGTTGCTTATATGAGACATTCGCTTTTGAAATGAAAGGGGTTTCTAAAAGATCTGCCTTTATTGTAAATAAGGATGGTATAGTTGAATATGCAGAAGTGCTTGAAAATGCCGGCGAACTGCCTAATTTTGAAGCAATTGAAAAAACCTTGGCTTCTCTTAGCTAAATTTTAACAATTTCTATAATTGATAATCAATAGTTTATGAAAAGGGGCGGTAAGTTTTTATACTTAATTGCCCCTTTTTGTTATCTATGGATTTGTAAATTTGTCATAAAGGATTTATCTTGATGTCTCAAAGTAAAATATCATCCCTGATGAGGATTTTTTACCTACTGTCCATTATCCTTTTTGTAAGCGTCCAAGCGAAAAGCCAGGAAAGAACTCCTTCATTCCCAGCTCAAGAGCCTGTTTCAAAAATCATACGTTTCTACCCCAACCCTGCAACATCAATAATCAATTTCGAATTCCAGAAATCAACTGAGAAAGATCTCAATTTCCAGATATTTAATTTTCTGGGTAAGAAAGTTTACGAAATAACTAATCTCACTAATAAGACTACCGTTAACCTCTCCGATTTCTACAGAGGTGTCTATATCTTCCAACTTCGCGACAAATCCGGAAAAATTATTGAGTCTGGAAAGTTTCAGGTGTCGAAGTAAGTNTGCGCCGCATGTATTTCAAATGTACCTGTGTAAGTAAAGGCACCTAATACATCGGCTCCTTTTACAATATGCTGAATAGCCCTTCTATTATCTTGCTGGTCAAGAAAATATCCCGTCTTCTGCCCATTCTCTACATCAACAACAAATTTCAACCCGTTCTCATTGATGATGATCTTTGTATCGAATGGTGCTGAAAGAAATCCTTTTTGCTGTGGCAGTCCTTCCAACTCCCTTACAGGCACATCATTTCTTTCATATATCCCTTTTGGTGAAAAAATCTTTTCAATGGCAGCTACTATCGCTGGCTTCCATACATCCATACCCAGAGCGAGTGTTTGGATTACAAAATAATCATTGAACTTATCAATAATCAGCTGGGGCATAAAATCGGCTTCGCCGAATATCAAGCGACAATTCTCAGTATACCCTATTTGCTGACGGTATTTCCATGCGGTAAGTAATCGCTGATAAAAAAAATCCTCATTTATCACATCCTCTTTCTTACGTGTCAATAGCCTCACCAAAATCTGTGACTTTGGATTTATATATCCTTTACCGATGAACTTCTTATCGTGAGTAAACACTTCAACAATATCACCACCAGTACTATCGCCATCAACAATATTCACTTCATTGGCGAATATCCAAGGATGTCCATTCAATACCCTATTACTGATTTTCCGTTTCAGAATTACTTTTGTCATGCCGCAAAAGTAGGGATAAATAAAAAAGGAGCCGAAATCAGCTCCTTTTAGATATAAATTTTATGGTTACTCTCTATTTACCCATTACTTTATTTACAATCAGCCCCCCTACTTTCTTACCCTGAACAACACCAGCATCAGTTCCTGATCGGTAATGGATGCCACCATACACCCTGCTAATAGAAGCTTCATCAGCAGCCTGACGGAAAGAATCGAAATGACGCTGCATTCCAATATAGCGGAGGTCGCTGGTATCCTGAAATGCGAAACTGGTTCCATACAAACTTTCCAATACTGTAGCAGCGGAAGCGGTGATAGTACTATGTCCACTAGTATACTCTNTGAATGGCTCTTCTGTTATCTTGCTGATCGAGAAAATATCCTGTCTTCTGTCCATTCTCCACATCCACCACAAACTTCAACCCGTTTTCATTAATGATGATTTTTTTGTATCAAAAGGAGCTGAAAGAAATCCTTTCTGTTGTGGCAGCCCTTCCAATTCCCCTTACAGGCACATCATTTTCTTTCGTAAATCCCTTTCGGTGAAAAATCTTTTCAATGGCAGCAACGATAGCAGGTTTCCAAACATCCATTCCCAAAGCGAGTGTTTGAATCACAAAGTAATCATTGAATTTATCGATGATCAGCTGGGGCATGAAATCGGCTTCACCGAATATCAAGCGGCAATTCTCTGTATAACCGATTTGTTGACGATATTTCCAGGCGGTTAGTAATCGCTGGTAGAAAAAATCTTCATTTACAACATCGTCTTTCTTTCGGGTAAGGAGTCGCACTAATATCTGAGACTTAGGGTTAATATACCCTTTACCAATAAACTTCTTATCGTGGGTAAACACTTCCACTATATCTCCTCCGGTACTATCACCTTCAACAATATTCACTTCATTAGCGAATATCCATGGATGCCCATTCAATACCCTATTACTGATTTTCCGTTTCAGGATTACTTTTTGTCATGCCGCAAAAGTAACGATAAATAAAAAAGGAGCCGAAACCAGCTCCTTTTTGATAGTATTTTGAAGGTTATCTTCTATTTACCCATTACTTTACTTACAATGAGACCACCTACTTTCTTCCCTGAGTGGCACCGGCATCTGTTCCAGACCGATAATGGATGCCTCCATAAACCCTGCTGATAGAAGCTTCATCAGCAGCCTGACGGAAAGAATCAAAATGACGCTGCATTCCTATATATCGAAGATCACTGGTGTCCTGGAAAGCAAAACTGGTTCCATATAAGCTTTCTAAAACCGTTGCTGCAGAAGCTGTAATTGTACTATGACCGCTGGTATATTCGGAAAGGTGGCGTTTGCAAGAATGGAGACCAACCCGATTCCACCATTCATTTATTACCGTAACAGGTCTAACTACATTACTTCTGTATTTCTCATCCCAACAAGCTATAAAACCGTCGTACAAGGCTATTGCTGTTAGTGCATAGGTTTCTGCTACCTTAACAGGACTAGCCTTTGTTTGTCTGGCTGCAATGGCCGCAATACCCATCCAATGGCCTCCTGGTGTTATCTTCTTATTTCCAAACATCATATGTCCGGCATGCTCTAAAACAAAAGGATTATCATCCCAGTATTTTGCTATAGTCTTTTGTTCTTCTGTCAACCCCTTATTTATATCATATACTTCCTTCGCAAACTTATAAAACTCACTGGTGCTGTCCTTACTATAAGCTGGAGGACGTGCAGGAATAAACTGTGAAGCCGAATCCAATACCATTGGCTTCATGGTATTCCAGCACCATTCAACTCCATCCAGATAATCGGGAGGGGTTGGACGCCATTTACCCGCTTCTTCACTCCCTAAGAATTTAGATTTCCCTCTCGACTGCAAATAACCATCTGTCATGGCCCTTTGCAAAATCACTTTTCCAATGGTATCTCCTAAAGCAACGGAACGTTTATAAGTGTCTTCATTCATAGATGCTTTATATCTACCATAAAGTTCATCTTCATACTTCTTCAATGAGTCAACTGAAAATACTTTCACTTTTTTTTACTACAGTAAAAAATGCCGTTGTTGCCGCCAGGCTATAATTATAGGATTGTCCTTCTCTGGTTCAGGCATTGGTTTAAACCCATGCAATTTAGCAGCAATGGAAGTGGCAGCAGGATCACTGAAACGTATATCATAAGAAGCAAGAGATGAATAAACATAAATCCGGCTGGCAACTGGTGGAGTAAAAACGTCATAGATAATCACCTGCGTCAACTGGTCCTGGTTTTGATGTAATACTTCGGCTTCATCAATAGCCGCCACTGAAGAATTTGAATTACAGGAATGCAGTAGCATGAAGACTGCAACTATTGCAGAAATGGAAACGAGTTTTTTCATCTGACAGCAATTAAGGAATTGAAAGTATTCTTTTTTTAGATAAATAATCGACAATTTCTATAGAAACTACTCCTGGTGGAATAGAAAAATAACGGGTGGATTGTGATAGATAAGAAGTGCCGAATCCAAATTCTCTTTTCTGCTTTTTCCCATCCTTAAATATCAACAAGGCGTACATATCAGTTAGTTCAGCTCTTTGCAATGTCAGGGAATTCCGGCTTTCAAATATTTTCAAGGGGCCCCTGTTCTGGCTCGCAGCAATCAACAGTTTTCCTGATGGATTAATTACACTGGTCAGTGCTTTTCCATTTCCCGGAATAAATAATCCTGATTGCAACATAGGTAAGGAATTAAAATCTCCCTTACCATTTCCTTTTAGTACTAATCCACTGCAGGCATCATAACGACCCACAGCTACTTCAGTTCCATAATCGTTACCAGCAGCCAGCAGATCAAGTAAACCATCCCCATCAATATCGTCGGCCACCATACCATTCAGGCAGGAGAACTGCGCTTCATCAGGCAATTTCACCATTTCAAAATGACCATTACCGTTATTCCGGATTAATACATGTGAAAATGAATTGGCAGTAACAGTTTGTACTCCTTTCATTTCTTCCGGAGTAAACATTTGGTCAATAGTAGCATTCGCATATAATTTATAGTTCTGGTATTTTGACCTGAACCCGATCATCTGCTTCACCATATCATCTCTTACTTGTGCGGGATATTCCCTTAAAGTATGATCTTGCTGTGAAGATGGAAGGAACAATGAAGGAACAGCATCATACGATCCATTCTTATCGAAGTCTTTCGCATATACATGAACCGGATATTTATCGCTAGCCCTGTAAAAGGAATTCTGTCCAAGATTTCCTGCTATATAGTCTATATCCCCATCATTATCGAAATCGCCAGGCAACAAACTTCGCCACCATCCAATCGCTTTATCAACTCCTGAATTTGATGTTATATCTTTAAATACACCTTTTTCATTTTTCAAGAAAGTGATAGGCATCCACTCGCCTGCTAATATCAAATCGGGCCAATCGTCGTTATCAAAATCAGTAAAGATGGCATCGCTAATCAGGCCCACATTCTTTAGCGATGGGGCAACAGTCGAGGTGATATCCGTAAATGTTATTTTGCCATCTTTTGAATCATTTCTATAAATACTACTACTCACAGGCTTTGGATACATCCATGGTTCAACCCTTCCAGCCAGGAAAAGATCCAGGTCTCCATCCTTATCATAATCAACAGCCCTGACACATGACTTGCTGGTTAAATTTACAGGAAGAGCTGCTGCATCCTTATAAAATCCGCCTTTGCCATCATTGACAAATAGATTATCGGCATAACTTTTTGTATTGGCCGTATTTTCATAGCCACCACTTGCAATGTAGATATCTATATCGCCATCTTTATCGGCATCAAAAAGTACGATCCCTGCATCTTCCCATGGTTTGGTGAAATCAGTTCCTCCGGGTATCAATTCTTTTTTCTGGAAACTTCCATTGTTTTGCTGTAAAAAAATCATGGCACTATGTCCATATGAACCGCCTAAAACCAAATCATCCAAATGATTACCATCAAGGTCGGCAAC
>JBGAQE010000023.1:0-41237 GCA_044220885.1 Chitinophagaceae bacterium | reverse complement strand
AAAACGAATCTTCTGAAACCAGGGATAAGATAGAAGAAACAACGATGGTACCATAAAAACGGTGAGAAGGATTGCCTCTAGCTGAGGCCAGGCTTACTGGATGATCGCAAGTTGGTAGCTGCATTGGAATAGCGCCAGCAAAGGAAATCAGAACCGGGCGACATTAAATAGAGTTTCTTACAAATGCCCCTGAAATGGAATTGCCTTCCGCAACAGCAACGGCTTTATTTAGAATTTACCAGGAATCCCTTACCAATGTAGTGCGTCATGCGGCCGCTAAATCTATAATTGCCGAATTGATTTTGGAGAATAACTTTGTAACTTTAACCATATCTGATGATGGACAGGGCTTTGACACCAATAAAATGGAAACTACCGGAACCCTGGGCATTCTTGGAATGAAAGAAAGAACCCTTAAACTAAAGGGTGAATATTTTATAAAGCATTTTGGGGAAAGGCACAATGGTTAAGGTGATAGTACCTTTAGAATCCTACCCCGAACCCAATAATATACCGTTATGAAAGTGCTCATTGCCGACGATCATGCTATAGTTAGAAAAGGATTAAAGCAGATAATTCATGAAGAATATCCGCAAGCATTAATTGAAGAAGCTTCTAATGCTGAGGAATTGATTCATAAAACCATGCTCGATACCTGGGATGTAATCATTACCGATCTATCTATGCCAGGCAGGAGCGGATTGGATGCTCTTCGCCAAATCAGGGAGTCATTTCCTAAATTACCAGTACTTGTTTTAAGCATGCATCCGGAAGACCAATACGCTATCAGGGTTTTGAAAGCCGGAGCTTCCGGGTATATCAATAAGGATTCTGCACAGGAAGAACTGATTGTTGCGATGAATAAGGTGCTGAATGGTAAAAAGTATATTTCTTCAAGAGTAGCCGAACAGATGGCCGAAGCTATCGACGATAATTCCAATAAAGCCCACATGAAACCCTATCCGATAGGGAGTTTGATGTATTGAAGATGCTTGCCAGTGGTAAAGCGGTTTCTGAAATTGCAGATATGCTTTCACTGAGCAGTACTACAATAAGTACCTATAGGGCAAGGATACTTGAGAAAATGAAAAAATGAAATCGAATGCCGATATCACACGATATGCACTGGAAAACCAATTGATCTGATTCTATTTACATCTTTATTCATTTATCAGTCTATCTGACGTTTAACCGAATTCCTGTTTAATCTTCTCCTCTTCTAAATGAATTGTAGCGAAAAGGCTACAGCCGATTTATGAGTGTAACTACTTATTACTAAGTAGTTGCATTCGTACCTTTAATACAATTGCAAACGATTGTTTTGTGATTACCTTATTACTGATTTAATCAATTTTTTAGGATGATGAGGATACTCATTGCAGACGATCACGATATTGTGAGAAAAGGATTAAAACTAATCCTTATGGAGAGATATCCTGACGGTTATTTTTTGGAGGCAGGTGATGGAGAAGAATTAGTAGCAAAAGCAAAAGAAATGGATTGGGATATCATTATCTCCGATATTTCTATGCCACATTAAAACAGGTCTTCAGGCCTTGAAGGAAATAAAAGAAATAAAACCCCAGATACCAATACTCATCTTAAGTATTTATTCTGAAGATCTATATGCCACACGTGCAATGAAAATGGGGGCTCATGGCTATGTTACCAAAGATCTTGCTGAAGAAGAATTGGTGAAAGCTATTGAAACTGTTCTTCAAGGAAAAAAATTCATTTCTCCCACCGTTGCTGAAAAGCTTGCTAATTCATTGGTGAACGAAGTTGCTGATATATCACATAAGAATCTTTCAGACAGGGAAATGGATGTATTTAAGTTGCTGGCAGAAGGTCAGTCTATTGCTTCTATCGCCCAATTGCTTTCATTGAATGCTTCTACAGTGAGTACTTATAGAAGCAGGATACTGGAAAAAATGAATATGAAATCGAATGCGGATATTGTGAGGTATGCGTTGGAGAACAAACTGGTGTGAGGGGAGTGGGAAGTGGTGAGTATTAAGTAGTAAGTAATAAGTTTTAAGTAGTACGTTTTACGTAATAAGTTTTAAGTTGGAGCGGTTGGAGTAGGTTTTACCTGCTTATAACTGGTCCTTTTTTTTATGGCATTTGGGTTTTTTATAGATGGATAGTAATTGGATAGTTTTAATTAGTTTAGGTGGCTATTTAGGAGGTGGATGATGCGTGTAAATACAGCATTGATTTGCTCATCATTTTATTCTATTTGAATAATCTTTTTATCATGAAGTGCCGCCAATATTTATTATCTCTGTTTTTTATAATATCTGCATTCTTATTTCCCGTTATTGTTATGGCTCAGGTAAATTCCATTTGGGCATTGGGGGATGGTGAAAAAGTGTACAGAGATGATCTTCAGCATCCGGCAAAAGCGGGAAATTTTACATGGAATGGAAAGCTGATTCATATCACTGCATTGTATAATGAAGTGGTGGCTTTTCAGGTGATCGTTGAATCGGGTAATGACACGGTAAAAGGGATTGAACTATCTGTCAGCGCTCCCCAACATGCAGTTACTGGAAAACCATTTGCATCAAATTCATAGCTCATGGTCCTGATGGATATATTGAGGTTTTTCTGAACATTATCTCCATGTGAAAGATAGCACCCATCCCAATTGGTATTATGGATCGCCAGCTGCCGCTCCCAAAAATATGAAAGGATGGATCCCCGATGCATTGATACCTGTTACTGCATTAGCCGGCAGAGGAGGATTCCCCATTACAATTTCACCAAAGCAGAACCAGGGATTTTGGGTTGATATTGAATTGCCAAGAAATCAAAAAGATATTGCTCCAGGTATATATAAAGGATCGGTTCTTGTTACACAGAATGGCAAGAACATCGGCAGTATTCCTTATGAAATTGAATTGCTTCCCCATTATCTTCCCGACGAAGACAAAGCAACAATATGGGCCTTCTCCGAAGATGCAGCGACTTACTTTCCTGAAATGACTAAGCAGCAGGTAGATGATATGCTGAAGTTTGAAGCCCATCGTCATCGTATAACCCTTGCCGGTGGCTATTCCCAAAATGCAACACCGTATAGTGAAGCAATGATGGATGCTTATAAACCTTATTTTGATGGTTCTGCATTTACTCCGGCAAATGGATACCATGGTAGTGCAGAAGGTAAAGGCGAGAAATTATTTCCGATTGGAATGTATGGTTCTCCTGTAATGGGTAAAACAAAAGAGGAGGTTCAAAAGCAATCTGATCTTTGGGTGAATTGGTTTACAAAAAATGCCCCTCAGGTAAAATATTTCTGGTATATAACAGATGAACCCGATTCAGCCAGATTGGTATGGGTAAAAGAAAGAGCCACTTGGGTTCATGGGAATACTGGCATTGGTAAAGCATTGCCGCTTTTTACAACAACCGCCTATAAGAAGAATATGTCGGATGTGATCGATTATTGGGCTGGCTTTGATGGGGTTGATCTTACAGAATTACCACAGATACGGAAAAGAGGCGGCGACCATTGGTTTTATAATGGCAATCGTCCAAGATATGGATCAGTGATTCTGGAAGCTGCTGCCGTAGATTTCCGTGTTAATAGCTGGATCATGTACAAATATGGTATCAATACCTATTTCTTATGGCATACCACAGCCTGGAAGCATAATGGTCAGGGGCCTAAAAGAAATTTGCATCAGGATGTATTCAGCACCGCACTTACTTTCATAAATGATGATATGGATTTCGGAAATGGTGATGGTATACTCTTCTACCCAGGACATATGCCTTATTATCCTGAACAAGAAAGGGGCTTGTCAAGAGTATTGCCCTCCATTCGCTTGAAAAATATCAGAAGAGGACAACAGGATGCTGCTTTATTACAAATGGCAGAGCAAAAAACAGGAAGAGAAAAAGTGCTGGCTCTTGTAAACAAAGTGGTTCCCAAAGCCATGAGTGAAGTACCGATGAATGCTACTGTTCCCTGGTCGCAGAGGGGGGAGGAGTATGATAGGGTGAGGGAGGCGTTATTGGAGGTAATTAAGAATGTTCAATAGGTTCCAGAGGTTCAATAAGTTCCAGAGGGCTTACTAATAGTTGGAAGTTTGTATTATTAAGTTTTTTAACCGCAGAGGCGCAGAGACGCAGAGGAATTCCTCCGCGTCTCTGCGCCTGTTTCATTGCGGTTAAAACATTACAGCCTGCAAGCACATAAAGATTAGCAATTAAAAAAAGCTGCCCTCAAAAACCTATTGAACATCTCGAACCTATTGAACTAACAAAACGAACCTTAAATCAGAAAAAAAACTTCCCCCCTTCCCCCTCATCGATTAATTTGCACACTGATTCCAGCTATTTTGAAATTTTCTTAACCGATTTTATGAGTAACAGGGTAGTGTTTTTATTGGCTTTTTTATTTTTCACGAATAACATTCTGGGCCAGCAACAGTTTTCAGTGAGTGGAGTAGTAGTGGATTCAAAATCAAAAGCTATAGCAAGCGCAACTATTTCCTTATTGAATGCAAACAAAGGAGCCGTTTGTAATGACGAAGGCAAGTTTGCTTTGAATGAGGTATTTGAAGGCACATATACCATCGCCATTTCTGCTATCGGATATGCCAGTTCACTGCAACAGATAATAATCGATAAAAATACTGCTGCTGATTTAAAGTTTGTATTGAAAGAAGAAGCCATACAATTAGATGAAGTAATAGTGAGTGCCGAGAAAAAGGAAGATAATCTTCAGAAAGCCCCTCTTAGTATTACGGCCCTTACCTCAAAAAGAATTAATCAATTGAGGTTATGGAATACAAGGGATTTATCAAGTTTGGTTCCTAACCTATATTCGGGTCACCCAGGCGATGGCAGGAATGTTACTGCTATCAGGGGTATTACTTCCACTTCTTATGATCAGGCAATTGCAACATATGTGGATGGAGTCAGTCAGTTTACGTTGGATTCGTATATCCCACAATTATATGATGTGGAAAGGATAGAAGTGCTTAGAGGTCCTCAGGGTACATTATATGGAAGAAATGCGATGGGTGGAGTTATCAATATCATCACAAAACAGCCATCTAATCGAACTGAAGGTTTTGCTGAATTGAGTATTGGCAATTTTGGATTGCAACGATATGCAGCTGGTATTCGAACACCAATAGTAAAAGACAAGCTTTTCATTGGGGCTAATGCCTTGTATGAAGGCAATAATGGTTATTTCACTAACGAGTTCAATGATTCGAAATTCGATAAACAACATAGTCTGGGGACAAATGTTTACTTGCGATATTTGATGCATCCCAAATGGATGATTACCTTGAATCTGAAACAGTTTGCCAACAGGAATAATGGACCATTCCCATTAGCTGGTACTCTGGCAGATGCTTTGGATAATCCTTTTAAACTTAACCAGAATGCTCTTTCGAAATTGATTGATAATACAAGTAATAGTTCTCTTGTAGTCAACTATAATGGAGCTAAAATCAATTTCAGTTCGCAAACCGCTTATCAATCTAATTACAGGTATTATGATAAACCTATTGATGGTGATTTCTCACCCATTGATGGTGTTACCGTGATTAATAATTATGGAGGTAAATGGAATAAGGTGAAAGTGCTTACACAGGAATTTAAGGTATCTTCCCCTGCTGCCTCGACCAATGCATTCAAATGGACAGCTGGCCTTTTCTTTTTTCACCAGGATGCACCAACCAAATTGACTACTCATTTTGGTAAAGACGCACAATTGGTAGGTTCGCCCGATATCAATTATTCCATCATAAACAGCACCCATTTATATACTACAGGAGTAGCATTGTTTTCACAGGGAACATATTCTATAAGTGAGAAAGCAGATATTACCGGAGGTCTTCGTTTCGACTATCAGTCATCCAGAGAAACGGTATTAGGTGAATACGAATCGGATGCCAGTCCGGGACAGCTTTTCCCGATTCGTCCTGATACATCGGGAAAAACTTCCTATCAGGCGGTTTCGCCAACAATCCGATTCTCATTCAGGCCATCAAACTATTCGACACTGTTTGCCAGTTTTAGTAAGGGATTCAGGGCAGGGGGATTAACGCAATTGGCGGCAGATCCAAGTGTGCCACCATTGTATGCATTCAAACCAGAATTCAGTAATAATTTTGAAATAGGGTTAAAGAATACTTTGTACAGTGGTAAGCTAAGATTCAATGTTTCTCTTTTCTATACAACAGTTCAAAATGCACAAGTACCAACCCTTGTGCTGCCAGATGCAATTACAGTTACGAAGAACACCGGTAAGTTGAATAGTAAAGGCTTTGATGTGGAGATTGCTTCCAAACTCATCAGGAATCTGGAAGCAAGTTATAATTTCGGATATACACATGCCACCTATTCTGTATTGAAACTATCGCAGTACGGACAAGAACTGGATTTGGCAGGAAAACGCCAGATATTTACACCAGCCTACTTCAATGCTATCATTGCAGTATGCCATCCCATTAAGTGATGATGCAGGCAAGAAACTGTTTTTTGGTGGAGAATGGATGTCGTATGGTGAAGTGTATTTTGATCTGGGAATAATATCAAGCAGTCTCCCTATAGTTTGTTTACCGCCCGTGTTGGTTTCTCTATTCACAAATTCGATCTTACACTGTGGGGCAGAAACCTGAGCGATGAAAGATATATAAGTTATGCTTATGATTTTGGTGCTGTACGCATCTTGGGAACCCCGAGTGATAGGGGCAACAGCAAGAATCAGGTTTTAAATAGCGATAGCAGTCAGAAAGAGGAATTGAGTTATATTATAAATGAGAAATGCGCAGACTGTCTGCGCATTTCTCTTGTTACAAGGGTATGATTAAATGAAGAGCATATGAGTTCCGAGCCCTTCTGAATGTTTATAGAAATCTCCCACGGTAATAATTCCATCTATATCTTCATAAAGGTCTTCTTTTTTATAATGGAACATATCAACGGCTAACTTACAAGCCCATAGTTTTACTCCAGAGGCTTTTAGTATGTCGAGGAATTCATGGATTTCTGGCATATCCAGTTTCTCCATTTCTTTTTTCATGGCATAGGTTACCAACGCTTCTACTCCTGGAATACCACCCAGCATAGTAGGCATGTGCATAGCAGGGTTTCCTACAGTGGCAACATGAAGTTTTTCCATTTTTTTCTTATGGATGGCTTCCAGTCCAAAAAAGGTGAAGAATACCTGAGATTCGATTCCTTCCATTCGGGCACCGTTTGCCAAAACGAAAGCTGCATATACGTTTTCTAAAGTGGCTTTAGAAAGTATGATCATCATTTTTCTGATTTCGCCATTATACTCTTTCATGGTAGTAAGTTTTTCAATTAGTAATCAGATACAACTGGCTGGCTTTGGAATACCGGCTATTTTAGTAGCTGTTTTCAAAGGAGCATTTGGGAATAGCGCATAGAATTCTTTGATATCTACCACACCACTCTTACCGATTTTGCGGAGGAGATTCTTTCTTGAATTCGTCCTGTATATATTTGATGATATCCCAATGACGTTGAGAAAGGTCTAATTGAGCTTCCTTAGCTAATTCTTCACCAATTTCCTTATTCCATTCTCCAAAATTGGTCATGTATCCTTCTTCGTTAACGGCGATTGTTTTGCCTGCAATTGTCTTTTCCATATAGGTTTGTTTTATAAGTTAGTTAAAGTGTTTTCCTGCTTCTGTCATATTCGCAGATACAAAAGGTATATGCGTTCCTTTTAGTAATACATTCCAGTAGATCCATCTGAAAGCCAGTTTACCCATATGGTTCATGCGGCTTTCTTTCAGTAATCGTAGTGGTCCTACACCAGGGAAGGGGAATGTACCTTCTACTGGTTCGTGTGTATAGTTGAAGTCGATCAACAGCGCCTTGCCATTTCCTGTTTCAATGAAACAGTTGGCATGTCCGTCAAATTCTTCTTTCAATGGTTCATTATTGATGAATCGTAAAATATTCTCTGTTAGAATTTCGGCTTCGAAGTGTGCCACAGAACCTGCTTTGGAAGCTGGAATATTACTCGCATCACCAATTACGAAAACATTTTGGAATGCCTGTGATTGCAGAGTGGCTTTATTGGTAGGGATGAAGTTCAAATCATCACCTAATCCAGATCTTTCAATCAGGTCATCCCCTTTGTTGGTTGGTACGGTTACCAGCAAGTCGAAAGGAATCTCTTTTCCACCATAGTCAATAATCTTCTTGTTTTCGTTATCCACTTCAGCTATCGCGAAATCTGTTTCAATTTTTATATTCTTATCCACCATCAGGTGATCAAGAGCTTCTGTAGCTTTTGGTTTTGTAAAGGCACCACTGAGAGGAGTTACATAAGTGATCTCCACTTTATCTCTCATGTTCTTATGTTTGAAATAAGAATCTGCGAGGAAAGAGAATTCCAATGGGGCAACGGGACATTTGATTGGCATTTCGGTGATATGAACTACCAGTTTACCACCTTCCCATTCTCTCAATTTATTGCGAAGGGCAAGCGCACCCTCAAATGTGTAGAAGTCGAAAACAGATTTCTGCCATTCAGCACCTTTCATTCCTTCAATTTCCTCAGGGGCTATTCTGGCTCCTGTTGCTATAATCAATATTTCGTAATGGAGCTGGTCGCCATTTTTCATCTTCACCAGATTATTTGCTCCATCAATCAGTTCAATTTTATCTTGCAATAATCGAACACCTTTTGGTATGAATTCCTGGATGGTCTTCACAATATCTTCTGGTTCATACATATCAAAAGGGAGAAAGAGATAACCAGGTTGATAGTAATGTTTCTCTCTTTCATCAATGATATCTATTTCCCATTCTTCTTTTTTTAGTTCACTGCGAAGATGATTGGCCATCATCGTTCCTGCTGTGCCTGCTCCGAGTATTACGATACGTTTCATGAGATTTGTTTTTGATTGCTTGTTCCTGTTTGCTTACACAAATTTCCAACCTGTATGAAGGGTAAGCTGTGACATATATCACTCTAATGGGCTAACTGATAATAATCATAAATGTGGTTGATTTTAATTGGCCGGTTGATGTTCGTACAAAGAGGCCTCCTGGGTGGTTATTAATGGGTCTTTCACTTTATTTTGGAAATAGAAAATGAAAGACCAGTTAATGCCGTCGTATCTTAGTATAGGAAACTCATTCTTTCCTCTTTTAATTACAAATCAGAAGATATGATCCATTTATTTACACCCTTTACGTTGCGGTCGGTAACATTTCGCAACAGAATCGCTGTTTCACCAATGTGTCAGTATAGTGCCATTGATGGGTATGCAAATGATTGGCATCTTGTTCATCTGGGTAGCAGGGCTACCGGGGGGGCTGGATTAGTAATTGCAGAAGCGACCGCTGTTTCTCCAGAAGGCAGGATTACGCCTGACGATCTGGGATTGTGGGATGATTCACATATCGCTAAAATGAAAGAAATAACCCACTTTATTCAGTCACAAGGCGCCATAGCTGGAATTCAGTTGGCGCATGCAGGAAGGAAAGCTAGCCACCAATCGCCCTGGAAAGGAGGACAGCAATTAAGTTCAACCAATGCTGGTTGGGAAACCTTAGCCCCATCGGCCATTCCATTTAAAGAGAGTGATCTGCCACCCATTGCCATGGATAAATCTACTGTCGCGAAACTGGTAAACGATTTTGCACTGGCAACAAAAAGAGCATTGAATGCAGGATTTCAGGTTGTAGAAATTCATGCCGCTCATGGCTATTTGCTTCACGAATTCCTGAGTCCGCTGAGCAATAAAAGGAATGATGAATATGGGGGCCGTTTTGAAAACCGTATCCGATTGTTAGTGGAGGTTACAAAGGCCGTAAGATTAAACTGGCCAGAAAGCTTACCTCTTTTTGTAAGAATATCGGCCAGTGATTGGGCAGAAGGTGGATGGGATATAGAAGAGTCTGTAAAGTTAGCGGCTGTTTTGAAAGAAATGGGAGTGGATCTAATTGATTGCTCTTCTGGTGGTGCAGTAGCTCATCAGAAAATTGCACTTGGTCCTGGCTATCAGGTTGCATTTTCGACCCGAATTCGGCAAGAAACTGGTATTGCAACAGGAGCTGTAGGTCTGATTACAACAGCTCCCCAGGCTGAAGAGATAATTGCTTCTGGAAATGCGGATTTAGTGTTGTTAGCAAGGGAATCATTGCGCGACCCTTATTTTCCATTACATGCGGCAAAAGAATTAGGGGTAGAAATAAAATGGCCTGTTCAGTATGAAAGGGCTAAATGATCAATTCCTGTAACTAAAATTCAAACACATACTTTTTTCCTGCAACAGTTAGAAGATCTGATTCGAAGATCGGTTTTAGTTCCAAACCCTTAAGATGCGCTTTGGGTGATATCAATGGTTTTTTTCCTTCCGGAACTTCAAAGAAAGCATTAGGGTTGTCACCTTTTGCTTTTATAGCCCCTTTTATGGCTAATTCTTCATTAGTCCTGATTCTGCAATTACCCCCAAGTGATGAATAGATAACCAATCTGGTGATTTTGCTGTTTTGCCATTTGATATCGATAGTGAATCCGCCTCTTGCTTTTAGTCCCTTTACTTCACCCTCAGCCCATTTTGCAGGAAGAGCTGGTAATAATTGAATAGCGCCATCATGTGATTGCAAAAGCATTTCAGCTATACCTGATGTGCAACCGAAGTTGCCATCAATCTGGAAAGGAGGATGGGCATCAAATAGGTTTGGATAAGTGCCGCCACCTTCTTTGTTATCTGCTACTGGTGTCAACTGGTCGGTGATCAGTTTTAAGGCATGATCTCCATCCAAAAAGCGGGCCCAGCAATTCACTTTCCAACCCATTGACCAACCAGTTGAAACATCTCCTCTATACAAAAGTGAGTTACGAGCTGCTTCAAAAAGTTCAGGATTTCTTATTGGAGATATCTGGTTGCCGGGATATAATCCCCATAAATGGGAGATATGCCGGTGTTTATCTTTTGGATCATCCCAGTCCTGAAGCCATTCCTGCAATTGGCTATGCTGCCCAATCTGCATCGGTGCCAACCCAGCCATTTTCTCTTTTAATTCAGTGATGAATTGCTTGTCTTTCCCTAATAGTGTTGCTGCTTTTATGGTTCTTGCGAAAAGTGAAAATACCAGTTGGTTGTCCATGGTTGTTCCTTCAGACGCACTAAATCCCTGATGCGCATTTTCAGGTGATGCTGATGGTGATACTACCCACCATCCATGGGAAGGTTCCTTAAATAATACATCGAGGAAGAAAGTGCTTGCTCCTTTCATTGCAGGATATATGTCTGCAAGGAATTTCTTATCGCCATTGTAGAGATATTTCTCCCATAAATGCTGACAAAGCCAGGCGCCACCCGTTGGCCAAACACCCCAGGGTCCGTCAATAGCCCCTGTAAATCTGAATATATCAGTATTATGGTGAAGCGTCCAGCCTCTCGCTCCATAAGTGATGGCAGCAGTCGATTGTCCGGTTATTGAAAGCTCTTTTACCATCTTAACCAATGGCTCATGCATTTCCGTAAGGTTAGTAACTTCAGCCGGCCAGTAGTTCATTTCAGTATTGATATTCACTGTGTATTTACTTCCCCATGGTGGATTTGTAAATCGGTTCCAAATCCCTTGGAGATTGGCAGGTTGTGTTCCTGGTTGAGAACTGGATATGAGAAGATACCTTCCGAACTGGAAATATAAACTTACTAGTTGCGGATCATTCGTCTTTGAAAAATCCTGAACGCGTTTATCTGTAGGTTGATTCGCTGCTTCTGAAGTTCCCAGGTCAAGTGATACCCTGTTAAAGTACTTCTGGTAATTACGAATATGATCGTCTAATAATTGCTGATAGGTTTTCTTGCTGGCATTTGCCAGTTGTGATTTTACCCTTTGGGCTTCAATGCCATTCAGATCCTTGTAATTTATAAAATTGGTGGCCATTGCCAGATACACTATAACTTCATTGGCATTCGAAACAATCAGGCTGCTGTCGTTTTTTGATATTGTTCCACCAAGGTTTTTAATATCTATAGTTGCCTGAACTTTTATCATCCCTGGTACCCCCTCATGATCAGGACCGGTAGCCAATAAGTTCAGTTGGTTACCAGTGAAACTTCTTGAATGTTTTTTTTGTTCTGACGTAAACGAAGCAGAGAAACTGATGGAGTTTGATTTATTCGATCTGATTCGAATGATAATGACATGATCTGCCATCGATGCAAATGTTTCCCTTGTATAAGTAACACCATTTGCAGTATATCTTGTGAGAGATACAGCTTTGGTTATATCTAATTCCCTGTAATAATCGGTGAAGTTCGAGTGATTTGGAAAGTTAAGTAGCAAGTTGCCTACGGTTTGATACGGCATTCCATGAACTGTTTCTGCCACAAAATCGGTTCGCATCAGTTCATCTGCTTCCTTGAACCTGCCAGAAGAAATCAGTTTTCTTACATCATCTAAAGACTCTGGGCCATAAGGGTTGGAATTATTATAAGGACTACCCGCCCAGAACTCATCATGATTTAATTGCAGATGCTCTGTGCCTGGAGTACCGAATATCATAGCACCTGCACTACCATTTCCAATAGGTAATGCTTCTTCCCAAACTTTTGCTGGTTGGGAGTACCATAATTTCATGCCTTTATTATTTATCTGGGCAATAACAGAAGCATTTAATAACAACAGAAAAGAAATAAAGCAGATGAATAGTAAAGGCAGTTTTTTTCTATATGAAGAAACAATCATGTGTGTCGGGTTATTGTTACTATCAAATCTATACTTTTTCTGATAGAAAATACAAGTAAGCAAATTGTCCTTTTTGTGAATAACTGGGTCATAATTATCATCCTTTCACATATTTGCCAGAAAGCCCGAATCTGTATCTTCAGGCCTTATAAAACAAAGTGGCATGAAACAGGTTTTTTCAGTGGTTTTTCTCTTTCTTCTTGTTGCAATTGGATATTCTCAAAAGAAAAGTAACAAACAAACGATTGATAATAGTGTGCAAGCAATTCAATCCGATCTGAATGGATATTTCAAACCTGTCAAGTGGAGGAATATCGGACCATTCAGAGGGGGAAGATCTGTGACATCTACAGGGGTAATCGGGCAACCCCAGGTGTACTATATGGGAACAACGGGAGGAGGTGTTTGGAAAACAAGCAATGCCGGATTGACCTGGACGAATATTTCAGATGGCTTTTTCAAAACCGGTTCAGTAGGGGCAGTAGCTGTTTCTGAAAGCGATCCCAATGTGGTTTTTGTTGGAATGGGAGAACATGCTCCAAGGGGGGTGATGACTTCTTATGGGGATGGAGTCTATAAATCAACCGATGCTGGCAGAACATGGATAAAAGTTGGATTGGATTTGACAAGATCCATATCCTATATACGTATCCATCCCAAAAACCCGGATATAGTATATGTAGGGGCACAAGGAGCCTTGCATGGACCTGGAACTGACAGGGGTGTTTACAGATCTGTAGATGGAGGTATTACATGGAAGAAACTTTTGTATGTTGATGAAAATACGGGCTGTGCAGATCTGAGCATGGATATGAATAATCCCAGGATTCTCTATGCCGCTATGTGGGATTACCGTCGCACTCCCTGGCAAATGAGAAGTGGTGGAAAGGGAAGCGGACTTTATAAATCAACGGATGGAGGTGATAGCTGGACAAAGCTTGAGAATGGATTGCCGAAGGAATTAGGTAAGATGAGTATTTCTGTAAGTCGTGCTAATAGCGATAAAGTATATGCGCTTATTGAAAGTGATACGGAGAAAGAGCAAGGTGGTCTTTTTGTTTCAAATGATGGTGGAAAAAATTGGGGACGTATCAGTAAGGATCATAGACTGGTACAAAGGGCCTGGTATTATATTGAAGTGTTTGCCGATCCTCAGAACGAAAATATTGTGTATGTACTCAATTCGCCTGGATTGAAATCGATTGATGGGGGAAGGACATGGTCGAATATACGGGGCACTCATGGTGATTATCATCAATTATGGATCAATCCGAATAATAATAAGAATATGGTGATCTCCAATGATGGAGGTGCTGCCGTTACTTTCGATGATGGAGATGTTTGGAGTGAACAGAGTACCCAACCCACTGCTCAATTCTATCGGGTAAATGCTGATAATTTATTTCCTTATAATGTATACGGGGGACAACAAGATAATAGTTCTGTGATGATTGCAAGTCGCGTTACCAATGGCTACTCCATTACAGAAAAGAATTGGTTTAGTTCTGCGGGCGGAGAAAGTGCCTTCCTCGCATTCAATCCAGACGATCCGAGATATGTAATGGGAGGCAGTTATCAGGGAACTATTGATGTGCTTGACAAGCAATCTGGGGAAACAAAACCTATTATGGTTTCGCCTGTACAATATCAGGCATTACAGCCAAAAGATATGAAGTATCGATTCAACTGGAATGCACCGATTATCTGTTCCAGATTCGAACCTTCAACTTTCTATCACGGAGGGAATAAGGTATTCAAGACTACTAACCTGGGTAAGACGTGGGAAGTGATATCTCCCGATCTGACTAAACATGATACATCAAAAATGGGAATCAGTGGATTTCCCTATACGAATGAAGGAGCGGGAGGGGAGAATTATTGCACATTGTCTTATATCCAGGAATCCTATTTAGAGAAAGGTGTTATCTGGACTGGTAGCGATGACGGAGTGGTTAGTTTAACAAGAGATGGTGGAGTAACATGGAATACGGTTACACCTTCTGGCCTGGAAGAATGCCTGATCAATTGCATTGAAGTATCTCCATTTGATAAAGCCACCGCTTATATAGCCACAACAAGATTTAAGTTTAATGATCTGGCTCCGGCATTGTATAAGACAACAGATTATGGAAAGACCTGGACGAGGATAAACTCTGGAATTCCCTATGGTGCCTACACGCGTTGTATAAGGGAAGATGATGTTCGAAAAGATTTATTGTACTGTGGAACAGAAACAGGTTTTTATATTTCCTTTGATGGAGGAAAGCAATGGTCTTCCTTACAATTAAATCTGCCTGTTACTCCTGTTACTGACCTCAAAGTTCATAAGGGTGATTTATTAGCAAGTACAATGGGACGTTCATTCTGGATACTCGATGATTTGAATCCAATCAGGCAGTTTGACAATAAGGCTGATAAAGGAGAATTGATTGCATTTACTCCCGAAGAATCTTACAGAGTATCAGGATATAGTGCTCTGGATTATGCATCGGGTGGAGATGACGAAGGTCCAACAGCTTCTACCAGTGGAACTAACCCATCAACTGGCGTAGTAATATATTTTCAATTGCCTGTAAGTACTGATTCCACTTCCTCGTTAACAATTGATATTTTAGATGAGAAAGGGCTATTAGTAAGACATTATAGTGATAAGGAGAATAAGGATTTCGTTTCATTTCCTGGCGGACCATCTCCTGATCCTGTTTTAATAAAACGAGTGGGATTGAACCGTTTTGTTTGGGATATGAGATATCCTACTTTGCCTGGAGTGCCAACTGTTTTTATTGAAGGTGCTTATGAGGGTCGTAAAGCGGCTCCCGGAAACTATAAGGCTGTTATAAAATACGGAAAGTTGGAGAAACAAGTTTCAATAAAAATACTTCCCGACCCAAGAATAAAAGCAACAACAGAAGATTATGCTGCACAACAGGTTTTATCTGCGAAAGTGGAAGATGATGTAAGGGAAATCCATAACATGGTACTTAAAGTGAGAAAGGTGAGAAAGCAGTTGTTGGATATTTCTGAACTACTTAAAGATGATACTTCCGCAAAAGAAATTGTTAGTACCGGAAAATCAATTGCTGAAAAATTAAGTAAATGGGAAGATGATATTGTTCAGAATAAAGCCCAAAGTAATGATGATATCATCAATTTTGTAAATAAGATAAGTGCCGATTATATATTTGTGAAAGGCGAATTAGATGTAAATACGCCTTATGTTACAAATGGTCAGGAGGAACAATTTCAAAAATTGCATTCAGATTGGCAAAAGCTGAAGAATACAGTTGCTGCTTTGTTAGATAAGGAAGTGAATAGTTTCAATGAAGTTTGCAGGAAATCAAATATTAATGCAATTATAGTACCTGCAAAATGGTGAAATTGAGATTCTTGTAAACCATATTTCAACCATTTTTTATTCATACATAAAGTGTTGAAATTTAGTAAGAATCAATAATTTTTAAAGGTGCTAAACATAGCTCTACAAGTTTCGCGTTAAGTATTTACGGAAGCATAAGTGTATATATTTATTCGACTCTAATGATAGTTGATTATAGTCATTTTCCTGAACGTTGAATATCACAACCTATGTTATATGAAATGTTTAGAATTGTATAAGGTGAAATTCCTTTTTTGAAACATGAGTATGGATTTTTGTTTAAGGTATTGAGAATAGCAAGGTATTAGTTCATTTCGGAATAGTAACCTCCCCGTCTAAATCCTTGTAGAATGAAAATGCCTGCATCCGAACTAGTTGTTGAAACTGATATTTTGTATGTCAGTAATTCCAGCAAAAGGGAATCTTTAATAAATTCTGCTATTAAAAATTCCAAGTATTCTTGTCATATTGTTAATGATATTTATTCGGCATTGAATACAGCGATCGTATCAAATCCACGGATAGTCGTTTTAAGTGAAGAAGTTGATGAGATGGATCTCATTGAGCATTGCATTAGATTTTCTGAGGAGAAACTGGTGAATGAAATCCCTATAATAGTACTGGTAAATTGTATGCAACCCAAATTATCGGAAAGCCTGTTGAATGCTGGTGCAACAAGTGTATTGTTGTCTGATGTTTCGCCGAAAGAGTTGTTTGCAAATCTAACCCCCTATTTAGAAATGCAAAAACTGAAGACTGATTACGAAAGTCTTCGGGAAGATTACAACACAAACTTACTACGACATAATAAGCTGGAGAAGGATTATATGTTTCATCAGCAATTAGTGGAAAGTATGATTGAGGGTATTACACTGGTTACTATGGATGAGGGTAAGATTGTCTATTCGAATGCAGTGTTTGAAAAAATGTTTCAGTACGATAAAGCTTCGCTTGTTGGTCAGCCAATTTCTATTATTTCGGCTAAGGATTACGATGCAAAAGATAAGTTCAGGGAGATAGGCGAATCTCTTAAATTCAATAATAGTTGGGAAGGGGAAATGATGAAACGAAGAAAGGATGGGGAGGAGTTTTGGTGCAAGGTTTCCATGTCGGCGTTTAACTACCCGGAATTAGGAAAAGTATGGCTTTCTGTTTTTGAAGATATTTCAAAAAAGAAAAAAAGCGATGAAGCTTTTAGAAAGATTGAGGCTGAGAACAGTGCAATTGTGAATGCATTTCCGCATTTGCTTTTCCGGATAAACGATAAAGGTGTTTATCTTGACTATCGGGCATCGGATGAGAAATTGTTATTTACAGATCCGAAAAATTTCTTAGGCAAAAGCGTAACGGAAATTATGCCGCCATATCTGGCTTCTATGATTATGGATGGAATTGCAAAGGCATTAGTTACCCGGCAGGCTTCCATTTTGGATTATTCACTTAAGTTAAACGATAAGGATTCTTTTTTTGAAGCCAAGATTCTTCCTGTTACCGCTGATGAATTGCTGGTATTTGTATCAGATATAACCTCCAGAAAGCTGGACGAGATGGAGCATAATGCTCGTATCAGGCAAATCCAGGCAATCAGTGATAATCTGCCTGATACTATAATTTATAAGTTGATTGTGGGTAAAGGAGGAGATTTAAGTTTCAGCTATGTTTCAGAAGGAATAAAAGAGCTTCTAGGGCTTGATTCAGAATCTGTACTTGAAAACCCTTCACTCCTTTTTAATTTGATTGTGCCAGAGGATAGGGTAGAACTTGAAAGGAGAAGGGCAGAAGCTATCCGGACAATGACATTTGTTGAATTTGAAACAAGGATGCTGCTGGCTAATGGGCAGGAAAGGATTGTGAATATCAGATCCATGCCCTTTAAAACTACTGAAGGCACTTATGAATTTGATGGAATAATTATTGATGTGACGCAGCAGAAAAAAGTGGAGAACAAATTGCGTGAAAGCGAAGAGAATTATAGAACACTTACCGACCAGTCTTCAGATGGTATAATCATTTATTCATTTGATGGCACCATCCACGACTTCAATGAACCTGTATTAAAAATGGCAGGATATACAAGGGAAGAGTTTGTGAAACTGAATGCAAAAGATTTGCTGGTTGAGCATAGAATGATATTAGAACCGGGTAATGAAGACAAGATAAAGGCTAATGAATCTTTCCTTTTTACTCGGAAAGCCATAAAAAAGGATGGCTCTATTATAGACCTTGAAATAAATGCCAGATTGCTAAATGATGGAAGGGTATTAGCTAACCTTCGTGATATTACAGACCGTAATAAGTCGGAAGAGCTGATAAGGGCTAGTGAGGAACGTTTGGAATTGGTAACAAAAACTACAAAGAACGGGATCTGGGATTGGGATATAGCAAATTCAAAATGGTATATGTCTGACAGGTGGTATGAAATAATGGGATTTGATCCGGGTTCTACAAATGTTCCTGGAAATGTTGAAGAATGGGCTGGACGGATTCATGCTGATCATTTGAATATGGTAAAAAAGGCTTTGGCATCACATCTTGAGAAAAATATCCCTTATGATGTAGAATATCTGTACTTGAATAATCAAGGAAAATACAAATGGCATAAAAGTGTTGCACAGGCAATTTTTGATGCTGATGGTAAACCTATTCGTATGGTAGGGTCATTGAGTGATATTCATGAAAGTAAAATGGCCGAACTGGCTTTGAAAAAGAGCTTAAAAGAAGTTTCCGATTATAAATACGCTCTGGATCAGGCAGCTAATATTTCTATTACTGACTGTGATGGCATTATTACCTATGTAAATGATAAGTTCTGTAAACAGTATGGTTATACCCCCGAAGAAATTATAGGTCAAAACCATCGCATCATTAATTCAAACTATCATCCGAAACTATTCTGGAAGAATTTCTGGAAAACAATAATGACTGGTAAAGTGCTTAAGGCGGAAGTTTGTAATGTAGGAAAGGATGGAAGATATCATTGGGGAGACACATCGATTGTGCCATTCATGGACGAAACAGGTAAGCCATTCCAGTTTCTGGCAATTCGAACCGATATTACTGAAAAGCGAAAATTGGAAAAAGAGCTGGCCTTACAACAACTGAATCAACAGAAATTGATTACCGAGGTTACCATACAGGAACAAGAGAAAGAGAGAAATGAATTGGGCAGGGAGCTTCACGATAATATCAACCAGATTTTGGCTTCAGCAAAACTATACCTGGGTATGGTTAAATCGAATGAAGATCCCACTGGTATTCTGCTTGAACAAAGCTTTTCTTTCCTGAATGAAGCCATTGAAGAGATAAGAAATCTTTCACATTCTCTCGTTGCCCCATCTTTAGGCGAATTGGATTTGAAAGAAGCACTCCAAAGTCTGGTGGCGGAAGCAAATAAAACCAAGGGTTTTGAAATGTTATTGGTATACGATATTCCATCCCCTGATTTCATTGATTCAAAAGAGCAGTTGATGCTCTACAGGATTGTTCAGGAACAGATGAATAATATCAGGAAATACGCAAAAGCAACAAAAGGTATTATCCAGATTGCCATTAAAAACAGAAGCCTTTATATCTCTATAACTGATAATGGTGTTGGATTTGATACCAATAAAAAAAGCAAAGGCATAGGTTTGAGGAATATCCAAAGCAGGGTGTCATTCTATAGCGGTTTCTTTAATATAATCTCAGCACCAGGACAAGGTTGTGTGCTGGAAGCCAGTATTCCGCTAAATGAATTACAGCTCGGGTTACTGGATACAAAAACCTGGTAACACACAATTTATTTTAGGATAGTATTTTACTTGTTTTCATTCATATTCAGGTAGGCTGGCTAACTTGCCAGTATTACTTTTATCCATCCTGAATACCTATTCCTTAATTATTACAAGTAATGCTATGAATCATTATAATTTCAAGTCAACTGCTTATTTATTCTTCCTCCTTTTATTGCTCTGTATTGGTTCAACTTCTATTGGGCAGGTAACATTCCAGTTTAAGGAAGGTCTGGCAGCAGAAATAAATGTGCATTATGGTCGTGAGGCTTTGTATTCAGACCCATTGGCTCACCAACTGTATACTGGTGCCTTGAAAACACCTGTAGCAGGTCAGGTATTTGGAAATTCAGAAAAGGGCACAGCTATAAGTTGGAAAGCAGTAACTGCCGATAGCACAAAGCGACTGGTACTTCGTGGTGCAGGTCGTGGAAGTGGTTTTGGAAGAAGCGGCTACATATATCTGACTTATACTTCAGATAAGGATAAGAATGCTCTTCTTACTATCACAGGAAACAATAGTGTTTTTGTAAATGGAGTGTTGCATGCCGGTGATCCATATAGTTCTGGCTGGTTACATCTTCCTGTCAGATTAAAGAAGGGATTGAATGAATTTTATGTACGCAGCCTGGCTATAACGGCCTCATTGAGTTTTCCCACTAAAGATGTATTGCTGAATACAGAAGACCCAACAATGCCGACGCTGCAGCCTGGTATTGATAAAGATGCATTGTATGCAGCTATTGTGGTTATAAATAACAGTCAGAAAGAATTAAAGGGTCTTCAACTTACAAGCGAAATAGGTGGAAAGAAAAGCACTTCTTCCATTCCTGCCATACCGGCTCTGTCTGTTCGTAAAATTCAGTTTTCATTTGATCCTACTGGTATTAGTTCAGCAGGAAAATATAATTGCCAGTTGGTATTAACAGAAAAAAATAAAGTACTCGACGAAGCTGTTCTAATAATGGAAGCTGTTGCATCAGGTGATAAGTATAGCGTAACATTTGAAAGTGCTATCGATGGAAGTTTACAGTATTATGCAGTGACTCCACAAATTTCCCCAAGAAAAGGAGCAGCCTTATTCCTCTCGGTTCATGGAGCGGGAGTAGAAGCATTAGGACAGGCAAGGGCGTATAAATCCAAGGATTGGGGAACATTGGTTGCCGCTACAAACAGAAGGCCACGTGGGTTTAACTGGGAAGATTGGGGTCGATTGGATGCTTTAGAAGTATTGCAATTAGGGAAGACAAGATTCGAACCTGATCCACAGCATATATACCTCACAGGACATTCCATGGGTGGCCATGGAACCTGGTTCTTGGGGGCAACTTATCCAGATAAATGGGCAGCTATTGCCCCTTGTTCCGGGTATCCTACATTAAAAGGCTATGGTTCTGCCGACGGGTTGATTCCTGATAGTAGTAGTTCTCCGATGGAGCAATTGTTACTTCGTTCGGGTAATCAAAGTGATGTCCCTAAGTTGGCCTCTAACTATAAGCCACTTGGTGTTTATGTTCTCCATGGAGATAATGACCAGGTAGTATCTGTAAACTATGCGCGTCAAATGCGTAAGCAGTTAGGGGAATTTCATACAGATATGAGTTATTATGAATATCCCGGTGGCGAACATTGGTTTGGCGACCAGAGCGTTGACTGGGGACCATTATTCGGATTCTTCAAATGGCATGAACGAGCTCTGGATTCAAATGTGAACGTGATTGATTTTAAAACTTCAAGTCCTGGAATTTCCTCTTCTTACCGATGGGCTTCTATTGAACAACAGGATATGCCGCTCCAATACAGTCGTATTCAGTTGAAGCGTAACTCAAAAACGAAAAGCATTACAGGAATAACAGAAAATATAAGGCTATTAAAATTGGATTTGCAACAGTTCGGATCGAATGCAAATATTTCCATTTCGCTTGACAATGGGGCGAAACTCGAGTATATAACAAAAAGTGTAGCTGATATTGTTTACTTGCTTCAATCTAATGGACAATGGGCTTTCGCCACAAAACCAGACTCATTTGAAAAGGGTCCTCATCGCTATGGTACTTTCAAAGATGCTTTCAATAACAGGATGATTTTTGTTATTGGTACAATCGGAACCAAAGAGGAAAATGAATGGAATATTAATAAGGCCAGATTTGATGCAGAAACCTGGTATTACAGAGGTAATGGAGCGGTAACAATTATCACTGATAAGGAATTTTCTCCTGACAAGTATAAGGACAGAGGTGTAATCATCTATGGAAATAAATCATCTAATGCAGCATGGAATAGTCTTCTTTCTGATTGTCCGATTCAGGTAGAGCGTAATAAAATTACGGCAGGTGATAAGCAGTGGACTGGTGATGATTTAGGAGCTTATTTTGTTTGGCCTATACGTTCTTCATCAATAGCATCAGTAGCAGTTATAGCTGGCACTGGTTTGAAAGGAATGAATACAGCCAATGCTAATCAATATTTCGCAGGAGCCAGCGGCTTTCCTGATTTTATGATTTTTTCATCAAGCATGTTATTGAATGGTGCCGGGGGTATGAAGATGGCGGGGTTTTATGATTGGCAGTGGAGACTTGATAAGAAGAACTTTGTAGTTGTCGAGTAGATGTCGGGTTAAAAGTTATAAGTTTTAGGTTATAAGTCAGATTCTGAATTTTGGAGTTCCTGAGAAATTGTATTCTCTTTTTTCTCTTTTGACCTCCTAGCTATGTATTCGTCGCGCAGCGACCCTTTGTGTCTTAAAGCAAATGAAAAATTTCTAAAGAACAAACAAATCTCTGCGCCTTTGCCTGAAATAAACCTTCCCGCCTTCCCGGTTATCACACTAAACCCCAATAAAAAAAGGCAAATTCAAGTATAGAAATACCCGAATTGCCCTTCAATTATAACCTTAATGTTTATGCACACTCAGGTTGCAAAATAGTTCAAATCTCATACCCATTCTTGGTGAATATTATCCAATAAATGATAAGAATTAACCGGTTAGTTTCTTGTCAATTATTAGTAGCAAACGATTGTTTTGGAAGGGGAATGTGATGTAGATTTGGAGGAGATAGTAGGGGAGAATGGTTGTAGAGAAGTAAGGAAAGGGTATTAAAATAAGTATCAATTCAAAGTAAAGTATTTTAAAGATGTATAAGCGTATTCTTTTAGTAGCTGGTTTAGTTTTTACAACAGCTGTTCTTTTAGCTCAGAAGGGTTCTTCCCTGGTTAAGAACAATGCAAGTAAATATCGCATAGTTATTTCTGTGAATGCTACGGAGACCGAGAAAAGAGCGGCTTCGATATTTAAGGAGTATGTTGGTAAGATGACTGGAGTTCAGCTTAATCTTGTTACAGATAATAATAAAGCTGTTCCAAATGAAGTAAGAATTGGTGCCACTAACAGACTTTCGTCGAAACAGCAATCTCTATTAAAGGAGTTTCATAAGGATGGCTATTGGATTCAATCTGATGGCATTTCATTAAACCTGCTTGGTGGTAAAGGAAAGGGGGCCGTGTATGCTGTGGTCAGCTATCTGGAAGATTATCTCGGATGTAAGAAGTTGACACCTGAAGAAGAAATTGTTCCAAAGAAAAAGGAAATCAAACTTTTCCCGATTAATGATAAGCAACAGCCTGCTGCTGAAATAAGAATCGTGAATGGTGAGTTGCCAGAAAATCAATCTTATAAAGACTGGCGCAAGCTGGAAACGATTCCTGAAGTATGGAGTGAAGGCAGCTGGAGGGGCTATTTCGTTCATACATTCAACCGACTGGTTCCATCTGAAACTTATTTTGAAAAGCATCCGGAATATTTTTCCATGATTAACGGAAAGAGAATTCACTATGGACAGCTTTGTCTTACCAATCCCGATGTATTTGCAATCACTGTGCAACAGCTCCGAAAGGAAATGAGTGAGCACCCTTCTATCCAGCTTTGGTCAGTAAGTCAGAATGATAATTTCGATAATTGCCGTTGTGATGCCTGCAAAAAACTGGATGATGCCGCAGGTTCACCAATGGGTTCGCTCTTACCATTTGTAAACAAAGTAGCAGCGGAGTTCCCGGATAAAACCATTACTACATTGGCTTATGAATATTCAAGGAAGCCACCAGTTAATATTGTTCCAGCTAAAAATGTGATGATCACATTATGTACTATTGAATTGAACAGGTCAGAGCCTATCGCCACAGATCCAACAAGTGCTTCTTTCAGGGCTGATATGGAAGGATGGAGCAAAATCTGTTCAAACATCATGATATGGGACTATGAGGTCCAGTTCAGCAATTATCTTTGTCCTTTCCCTCTTTTCCATACTCTCAAACCTAATATTCAATATTTCAATAACAATGGTACCACTTCACATTTCCAGCAATCGAATGTTAAAAAGGGAAATGAATTTGCCGAATTGAAGACATATCTGTTGAGTAAATTATTATGGAATCCAAATGTTGAAACGGCTCCAATAATTGATGAGTTCATAAATGGATACTATGGGAAAGCGGCACCTTACATAAAAGAGTATTTCGAGCTTTTGCAAGCTGAAGGACAAAAGTCGAAGCAACGACTGGATATATTCGGAACCCCCGTTTGGAATGCCAATACCTTTTTGTCAAAAGAGAATATCATAAAGTATAAGCTGATATTTGATAAGGCACAGGCGGCCGTTCGTAATCAGCCAGATTACTTACAAAAAGTAATGATTGCCCGTTTGCCTATTCAGTTTTCTGAAATGGAAATCGCTAAATCAGATCTGTTTGGAGAAAGGGGCTGGTTTACACAGGTTAATGACAAGTTTGTTGCTAAGCCTGATATGAAAAAGCTCTTGGATAGTTTTTATACCACTTGTAGTACTAATAATATTAAAACTATCAATGAAACAGGATTAACGCCCGATGATTATTATAAAAACACCCTTCGTTTGCTTGATGTACAAATAGAAGGTAATCTTGCTTTCCGTAAAACAGTCACTTGCTCACCGGCACCTGATAAACGTTATAGTTCTCAAGGAACAGCTGCATTAACAAATGCAGTAAAAGGAACCGACGATTATAAGATCAACTGGTTGGGATGGGAAGGACAGAATACTGAAGTGGTGGTGGATTTAGGAAAAATCGAAAACATCAATGAAGCTGTTATAAGCACATTGCATTCGCCAAAATCATGGATCATACATCCAAAAGGAATTGTTTGTTCCATTTCTGATGACGGTATCAATTTTCGGGACCCCAAAGAGGTTCTTACTAATACAGATTTGTCAAAGGAACCAGGTATAAAAAATTTCCAGTTCCAGTATTCGAATGCCAAAGCCAGATATGTTAAGTTCAGTGTTTCTGCTTCATTGGTGCTACCAGCCTGGCATACATATTCTGGTAATCCTTCGTGGTTATTTATAGATGAGGTGGTGGTGCGTTGATGCTGGATGCTAGATGCTTGATGCTTGAAGCTTGATGCGAATACAATAACCGCAGAGACGCAGGTACGACCCCTGCGTCTCCGCGTCTCTGCCGATGCGTATATGTAAAGAATTTACAATTATGAATAAAAGCGCTAAGACAATTTCTTTCATCACATTATTTCTTATACTATTCTTTTCATCTTACTCCCAACAAAGACATCAATTTACCTTAGGTAAAAAAGAGTTTTTGCTTGATACTTCCAAACCCTTCCAGATAATCAGTGGCAGATTACACCCTGCCCGTATACGAAGAATATTGGCAGCATAGGATACAGATGGCAAAAGCAATGGGCTGTAACACTATCGCTGCATATATCTTTTGGAATTATCATGAAGAGAAACAAGGCGTATTCGATTTCAAGACGGGTAACAGGGATATCGCTGAGTTCGTACGTATTTGCCAGCAGGAAGGTATGTGGGTACTCATGCGCCCCGGTCCTTATGTATGCGCAGAATGGGATTTTGGTGGATTACCTCCATACTTATTAGCAATACCCGATATTAAGATCCGTTGTCGTGATGAGCGCTTTATGAAAGCCACTACCCGCTATATCCAGCGATTTGCAAAAGAGATAGCTCCTTTACAGTGTACAAACGGTGGCCCAATCTTAATGCTACAGGTAGAGAATGAATACGGGAGTTATGCAAACGACAGGGAATATATAAAAGCACTCCGTGATTTATGGATTGCTAATGGAATTAGGATTCCTTCTGTACAGCAGATGGTCCAACACCTTACATGCTCGAAACGTGTATACTAGACAGCAATAGAAGGATGGTGGTAATTGGTGTGGTGGCATTTTGCATCAAGCGAAATAACGAAGTACCTTCTTTAAACAATTGAAACATATCGGAAACAGGGTTAACTACATTAGGAGAGAAATGGGCCCGTCCCGATACCAATGACTTGAAAAGGGAAATGATTTATTTATTGAAGAATAAGAAGAGTATTCTGTTTTCATGGAAGACAAATTTTGGATTTACAGCAGGTGCCAATGCCTTTTCACCAACCCAATATCAACCTGACCTTACAAGCTATGATCTCCTCAATGAGCAAGGGACCTGCAGCTAAATATGCTGAAAACCTGATAAACGTATGTTGATTATACAATTACAAACCCGCCTGCTCTTGTAAAAACAGTTGAAATTCCTGCTATTTCAATGATGAAATCTCATAGCTTATGGGATTATGCTATCACTTCAAAATATTCTCCGCAGCCGCAACCCATGGAAAACTATGGACAAAACCAGGGATTGATTTCCTACAAAACCACATTAATTGGTCATAAAAGTGGCAAACTCAAAATTTGGGAACCGCACGATTATGCTTTGATATTCCTTAATGGTGTTTTTATTGATACTATTTACAGGGACGGTGGTAAATGGGAAGTGAATCTTCCGAAAACAGATGTAAAGGACCCTGTTCTTGAAATATTAGTGGAAGGCATGGGACATATCAACTTTGCACAATTCATGATAGACAGAAAAGGAATTACAGACAGAGTGACTTTGAATGGAATGACGTTGATGAACTGGCAAAACGACCCTTTACCCGATGGATGTAGTGTACCCATTGTATCCGTGAAGCCCACTGTCGTCCAATGAAACCTCAAAAAAGAAGGTCAATTTTTCAAAGGAAATTTTTCTCTTACAGAAACCGGTGATGTATTTTTTGATATGAGTAATTATCCAAAAGGAATAGCATAGTGGCAAACGGCCATAACCTTGGCCGCTATTGGAATAAGTTACCCTCAAACCAGATTATCTTGTCCTGCCAGTTGGTTGAAGAAAGCGGAATAATCAAATATTGCGTTTGATTTTTCGAGAAGGAGGAGAGTATTGTTGGCTTAAGAAGTTAGAATATTAGTCAAGTCAGAAGTTTAAGGGATGAGGTTTGGTTATTAATAGTTTGGTGGTTTAAGGTTCTGAGGTGTAGCTTGAACAATTATAGTCAAAGAAAGTCAAAAATCGAAATTCTCAGAGCCTGACAATAAATCAGACTTCCGAAATTAGATTTTTGACTTTAATTTTAGACTTTTTACTTTATTTCTCATTATCAGTAACTTAAATATGTCGAGAACTTCGAATTGGTGTAAACTTGTGCTCCGTTTTTTATAAAAATCAATTTTCTGCTTCAAAAATATTCGGTACAAATTTCTGTGGATTTCTATCATAAAGAGGGAACCAGGTGCTTTGTATCTGCACCATGATATGCCGACGTCTTGCGAAGACATGGTTTACCTGATGAAGATCGATTACAATTTCTTCTGGTTTGTTTGGAACCATGGGAATTGGTTTTTCAAAGCTCTTGCGGAAGCGGCCTCTGAAAATTTCAAGGGTTACTGGGAACTGGAACCCACTCATCGCTAAATTCTCCGGATCGAAATCGGGATATACATCTATCGCTCTACTTACCCAGTCAGCATCCGTCTCGGTAATGGAAGGTAATATGCGCAGTTATCTGTCCGGTTACAGTACCCTGGTCAACGAATCCATTACAAAACTCACAAATATCGGGTCTTGTAGTTACAAAACGCTGATCTTCCACCTGCCAGGCACCCCATCTGCTACCTGTTCCATAAGTAGCTTCAATTGGGAACGAAGATACAAGAAGTTTTCTTTGCCTTAGCAGGATCACTTATATAACTTACAACTTGCAGGGACCGGTTTTGAAACTACAGGTATTATTTGAAGCTGCATACTAGTTTTAATACTTGCTTGTTTGAAGGCCAGGCATCGTATGATTTCCATTGATTGATCCTGTTTAGCACGAGCCGCAAATTTCCCGTCACCAATTCCTTTCAACCAATAGTCGAACCATTGTTTCTGCATATCCAGAAACCATTTACCGGTATTGCTCTTAAACGCAATTTTTCCAAGGCTGTCGGCTTCTGCTGCGAGCCCATTGACCATGGTTCCATGGTCCGAGTATGATATGGTTACGATTGAAGCTGTCTTTCTTCTCCATATGATTATAAGATCAACTGGTGGACTGTTTACGATATCTTCCTCTTGATTTATAATAACCACCAACATGCAGTTGTGGAATCTGTGGATAAGGAACATAGTTAAGGGGAGAATTTTTCTGCCAGAAAGCGTCGTAATTGGGATGGGCTACAAAATTGTTCCATGGACCCACTTTGAAATATTTCATTTGCTGTTCTTAAGAGAACCCAGGTTCAGATACCAATTGTATAGATCATATTGAGGGAAAGGAAATCGCCGTCTGTTTTATCAAATTCCACTTCATAGGTATATTCCATTCCATAGCTCAATCGAAAGGCACCGTTGTGATGGAAGTCATCGCCGAGGAATAAATCACCCATGCAAGCTTGTTCAGAAGAGGCTTTAAGAGCAGGATGCGGATCTACTGCTCCTACCAATGCCAGCCATCCCGGATACGAGATTCCGAAAATGCCGGCTTTGCCATTATTATTGGGGACATTCTTTACAAGCCAGTCAACAACATCCCATGCACGTACTTTATCAATAGCGCCTTTTTGTGGCATGAATAAGGGCTGATGAATTTCCATCTTCCCTTCACTTTTATATTTACCTCTTATATCCTGGAACACGAAGATGTATCCTTCCTTTGCCATACTAGTGTAGGAGCCCATCAAATTAGAACTGAAGGTTGAATCGTCAGGCACTGGTATATCAGCCCCATATGGAGTTCTTTGTATGAGAATGGGCATTGGCTGTTGTTACATCTACAGGTGTAAGTATAACAGTAAACAATTTTACTCCATCTCTCACCGGAATCATTACCGAAGTTTTCTTGTACTTGGTTACACTTGCTGATTGTCCAAAAGAAATTGTGATGAAGCAGGGAAGTAATGAATAAAACGAAAGCAGTTTTTTCATGAATGAATATTTTTTATGGTGGTTAAAGGTATGAATGTTACTGATTCTACTTTTTTTAATCCGTGTAGAGGCGCAGAGACGCGGAGGACAGCCCCTCATGTCTCTGCGCCTCCGCGGTTAAAAAATGTATTCATAGCATCTGGCATTCAGCACTTGGTATCTGGTTTAAAAAGGTAGCAAAATTTCTTGATTAGTCAAAATATTTAGTATTATTGTACTAAATATATTAGTTATGTCATTTGTCAAAAAGATATGATACCTCCGTAAGCTCAGGAGGGCTTACCCAGGAAGAGTTTGCCAATAAGCTTCTATATCAAGCGTTCCCTATTGCGTGCTTATGAGGAAGAAAGGGCTGAACCAAAGCTGGAGGTATTAGAGCAAATGGGAGAGATATTCAAGTTATCGCTCGATGAACTGCTTCTGAAAGACCTTAGTGATACCAAGGGTAATTATCTGGCTAAGCGTCGTGCCCAGAAATTAGGTGCTGCCGGAACAAATGAGGTGCAATTGTTCGTAAGCAGCTGCCGGTTATCTGGCTGGCTATGCAGATCCTGCCTTCATTGATGAATTGAATACTTTCACCCTGCCCATGCTGGCTCCCGGAACCTACCGTGCCTTTGAAATAGTGGGAGATTCCATGTTGCCAACACCCAGTGGTTCCGTAATTGTTGGGGAAAAAGTGGAGAGTCTGGAAGAATTAAAAGCGAATAATACCTATATCGTAATATCACGGAAAGAAGGAATCGTGTATAAGCGCGTGATGAAGAATACGAAGACAAAAAACAAACTGACACTGATTAGTGACAATCCCGATTATCAACCCTATCATGTTGATGCCGAAGATGTAGTGGAAATGTGGAAAGCTTCCCTCGTTATCAGTAAAGCCAATACACAACAACGTTGGGATGTGAATCAATTAGCAAACCTGGTAACGGACCTTCATCAGCAGGTGAGCCAGCTTAAACGAAAAGTGAATTAATGGCCACATATTGCAGCTAAAGGCCTTTTGATATTGTCTATGACTACGGATACGGGACAGGAAGATTTTCTGTCCCGTTTTTTCTTTTTTAGAACAGTTTTATTCTTTAATCACGACCGTATTTTTCCCATCAGCTTAATAGCTTAATTCAGCTATTTTTGTCTGGTTCAAACTCAATGCTGAAAATCCTTTCATATACTATATTTCTTGTATTCCTGGGAACTACTCTGTTGGCTCAACCCAGGAATATTCAGGCATTGAAAACCGATTTGCCTATGAAGGTGGACGGTAATTTAGATGAGCCGGTATGGAAACTCGCTCCCGTGGCTACAGATTTCATCACTAACTCACCTGTTTATGGGAAAAAGCCCACCAACAAAACCGAGGTAAGGGTAGCTTATGATAATACGGCCATATATATAGCTGCCTATATTCACGATGACCCAAAAAAAATCAGAAAACAATTCACCCCAAGAGATCAGGAAGGCAGGGCCGATGTGGACTATTTTTCAGTCTTTTTTGATACTTATAAAGACAGGCAGAATGCCTATCAGTTTCTGGTGACATCAAGAAATGTTCAAAGTGATGCCCGTGTTTCCCCACAAGCCCAGACAGATTTTGGGGTGTATGGAGATGTGAGTTGGGATGCCGTTTGGGATAGCAGGGTTAGCTATAAGGCCGATGGCTGGGTGGTAGAAATGAAGATACCTTACTTTTCTATACGGTTTTCAAAAGAAACAATACAGGACTGGGGAATTCAATTCCTTAGCTTTTCACGACGCCTTAATGAATCTTGCTTTTGGAATCCTGTTGACCCCAATGTAATACGTCCAGTTTGGAGACTTATCCGGATTTTGGTTCTCCCTATATCAGTGGAGGCTATCGCGAAACACCAGGATTAGCAGATACAAAAAAAGAGTGGCTGAAGAGTGGTGGTATGGATGTGAAATATGGAATCAGCGAAAGCTTTACACTGGATGCTACTTTGATTCCCGATTTCAAGCAAGTGATATCAGATAATGTTGTCAATAATATTACTCCCTTTGAAGTACAGTTCAGGGAGAACAGACCTTTCTTTACAGAAGGCACAGAACTATTCAATAAGTCAGGGATATTTTATTCGAGAAGGGTAGGGTCGGTACCTGGACGATATGATGAAATAAACCAGGAAGTTGATGGAGGTAGTCTGAATGATTATTCCATCCTGAAGAACCCCTCTGTAACGCGCTTATATAATGCGCTGAAATTTTCTGGACGAACAAGAAACAATTTAGGGATAGGGATTTTCAATGCTGTAACGCAACCAGAACATGCCCGCTTGAGGAATATCAACACTAATCTGGATACATCAATCAATATCGAGCCGCTTACTAATTACAATGTGATTGTATTAGATCAGGCATTGAGGAATAGATCGTATATATCATTGACCAATACTAATGTATTGAGAAATGGCAATGAGTGATGCCAATGTAACAGCGGTCGATATCGCTCTTTACGATAAAAAGAACCGATTTGGTGTGATACTGCAGCCTACCTATAGTAAGATTTTCGATAAGAAAGGCGGTTATGATGGTTTCAGGAATTATTTCGAAATAGGAAAGGTCAGTGGAAAATTCAGATAATTATTAAACGACGAAATCAAGTCACCTAAGTACGACCCTAACGATTTAGGATACCTGCTTTCTCCCAATGCTATCAATACTGAATTGAGTGCGAGTTATAATATTTTGATGCTACTTTCTTAATCAAAGATATAGTGTCTCTGTATCACAGTCTTATCTCTACCGCCAGTTCGCTTATCAGAAAACAACGGTTTCGGGAAGCGCGTTCGTAATATTCCATAATTTCTGGGATTTAAACCTCACTACAGAAATTCAACCTGTGTGGTATAATGATTATTTCGAATTGCGAACACCTGACGATATTCGGGAAACACCAAGGATGGTCCTTAAAAAGGCAAGAAACTATTTCGTGGGGTTGACAGGTAGTTCGGATAGCAGAAAAAAACTATTCTTCAACTGGGATCTGGGTTTTGCAGAAAGTCCGAATCCTGATGATCCATTTTATTCTGTTGATCTCGGACTTCGATACAGGTTCAGTGACCGATTGACAATGGAAGTGAGTTTCCAGCGCAGGATCGACAGGGGACAATTCGGGTATTCTTTCCTTCGCGATCGAAACACCCTTAATCCGATTCTTGCCCGAAGATTATATGGTGATGCCACCGCAATTGTTTCGGGTACCTATAATTTCACCTCAAGAATGAACCTGAGTTTCAGGGCCCGTCATTTCTGGAACACCATTCATAATACCAATTTTTATGATGTAAAAGAAGATGGATACTGGACAGAACGTTTCGATATGACACCTTCTAATTACAACTATAATTATAATGCCTTCAATCTGGATGTGTTCTTTACCTGGGATTTCCGTTTGGGTAGCAGAATAGTGTTAGGATGGAAGAATTGGTTGGTTCAGGACTATGAATTTTTGGTAGATGAGAATAAATATCCTGGCTATCTCGATAATGCCGGACAAGTATTCAATACACCTCATGGCAATGAACTTACACTCCGTTTCATCTACTTCCTCACACAACAATGGCGGGGGAAAAAGTAATCAGTCCATATTGTAAATGGATTTTGCTTCCCTGAAGGTATTGCAGTGAGCTTCCACAATAATTTTTACATCGGCAGAATAACCGCCACCCATGGCTACGGTACAGGGTATACCTCTTGAATGCAAAGATGAAAATACTAATTGGTCTCTTTTTTTACATCCTTCCATGCTGATCTTTAGTTTTCCGAATTTATCAGTCGATAAAATATCTACTCCTGAAAGATAGAATACGAAATCAGGAGATTGTTCCTTAATAATTTTTGAAAGACTTTCTTCAAGAAGAGATAGATAGGCATCGTCTTCTATACCTTCCTGTAAAGGGATATCCCAATCACTTTTTTCTTTATGGAAAGGATAATTGTGTTCGCCATGCATGCTGAAAGTGAATACCCTTGGTTCGTTGGTGAATAGTTTTGCAGTTCCATTTCCCTGGTGAACATCAAGGTCTATGATGCATATTTTTTGGGCAAGTTTTTCTTTCAGAAGATAATTTGCAGCTACTGCAAAATCATTCAATAAGCAAAACCCTTCACCATGATCTGCAAATGCATGATGGGTGCCACCGGCAACATTCATTGCTACGCCATTTTTAATTGCATAATGGCAGCAATCGATGGTGCCTTGTGTAATCATCAGTTCACGAATCGTTAATTCTGGTGATTGTGGAAAGCCAATATGACGTTGCTCTTTCGCAGAGAGTGTCTGTTGCTTCAGTTTATCAAGATAATCTGAATCATGTGTTATTAGCACAATTTCATCTGCACAAACAGAAGGGGTAAACAGATGCTCTTGAGTAATGGTTCCTTCATAGAGTAACTGTTCAGGAATCAATTCATATTTCAACATCGGAAAACGATGTCCTTCCGGTAAAGGATGAGCATAAATGGGGTCGTAAGCTATTTGAGAAGACGGGGTGAACTCATTAGATTTCGATAAGACTGTTTTCAACAATGGCATACACTTTATCTCCTGGTTGTGGATCTACCAGTGCAACACCAGTAAATCCTCCAAAAGCAGGCAATATTCCTTGTTCCTTACCAAAGTAGAAACAAGGGAAGCGAAGAGATTGTTTACCTAATCCTCTAACAAGAATGCCAGGATGTAAATGTCCTGAGAATTGGTAAGTTTCTGAAGTATCAGTTTGTGCATCTGTATTGTCATGCGTGAAATTGAATGGGCCAGAACTATATGTGCCTGTATGTAATTCCAATCCACTGTTTTGGTACCAGTCTTTATCAAGTATATCATGATTCTTCCACCAGATGCATTTCGATATGGCTGAAATCATTTCTCCATTTCAGGAACCAATCATGTTCCTTATTGGCATGACTATGGAACATATCACCCACAATGATCAGTTGTTTTGGTTGGAAATGCTGAATCGATTGCACCAGCCGATGCAGATCATTCTTGTAAACCTGTTGTGGTACAGCAATCCCTGATTTCCTGAAATGTCCCGTCTTTCCCAAATGCAAATCAGAAAGTATCAATGCTTTTTCTTCTTCCCAATAAATTACCCGCTCTGTGAGAGCCAGAGATGTTGATTGAGCAGAGAGAGGAGTAGGTTTTGCATGAGTGAGTCGGTAGTCAGAGTCGGGAGTCGATAGTCGGGAGGGAGGAGTCGGGAGTCGATAGTCGGGAGTCAATAGTCAGTAGTTTGAAGTTAAGAGTATTCAATTTTGCACTACAAAATTACGTACTTAACAGACACATACTCCAGACTCCCGACTATCGACTTATTCCCTCCCGACTACTTTTCAGAAGCAGCTGGCAAATTGTTTTTCGCTATAATTGATTTGGATAAAGTATCTGCCCAATTAGATAATGTTAGTTTTTCCGCTTCAGTAAGAATGGCTTCTTTATGAATCCATGTATAACTGTTGAGAGGCATTTCACCTTCTTTAACGGTTTCAATCACTTCTTCTAATTTTTTGCGTTGCTTCTTTGCAGGATATGTTATAAACTCGCTGAAATTCAGATGACGTTTTCCATCTACAACATGGTCATTCAACCACCAGTCTACGGGTTGAATTTTACTATACCATGGGTAAACAGTATTGTTACTATGACAATCATTACAGGCTTTTTTAAGTATAACCTGAACATCATCTGGTACACCAAATGATTTAGTGATATCATTAGCAGCGATTCCTTCAGACTGATTTTTTGCAGGGTGAATAAACTGTATGATTACAAGGACGATCAATAGTCCAATAAGTATCTTGCGTATCATATGATAATTTTCGGTAAGGTATTAAATATTTCGCTTTGAGATATTATAACTTATCCAGTTGTTGCTGCATTTTACGAACACGGTCTTCCAGTTTTTCTGAAGAAAGGTCTTCGCGCATACTGTCCACTTTTATCGGGAAACAGAAGGGGGTGAGTCGTTCGGGGAAAGTAAGTACTATCCTTGATTCCTGTATACGGTGAAGCATATCCCTAAGTCTTACTTCCTCCATCTGCTGATCAAATACTTCCTGATAAGCCTGACGAAGTAAGAGGTTGTCTTTCTCATATTCACTGAATACCTTGAAGAGAAGGGAAGCAGAGGCCTGCAGATGTCTTGTCTTTTTATGTTCTCCGGGATAACCCTGAAATATCAATCCCCCGATTACAGCTATATCCCTGAATTTTCTCTTAGCCATCTCTGTAGAGTTTACGCTACGCTGAATATCGGCAAAAAGGTTTTCAGGAGTGAATAGCTCATATACATTGGTATCATCTACTGGTATCGGCTGGTCACTTAATAGTTCAAAGCCATAATCGTTCATGGCAAAAGAGAATGTGATGGGACGGATCTTGCTGATCCTGTATGCCAATATAGCCGCCATCGCTTCATGTACCAGTCTTCCTTCGAATGGAAAAACGAAAAGATGAAATCCATCTTTGGTTTCTATCTGCTCAATCAACAATTCATCCGATTGGGGCACATGGGATAAATGTTGTTGCAACTTGAATAGTGGTAATAAAGCTTCTAATTCCGGTGCCACAGAAATGGTAGAGAATAATTTTCCGGTAAGTTCAGTTCCTTTCTTTTTTCCTTGTGATGATGGCTTTGAAAATGTTTCTAATTGCAAGCGCCCCACACTTAACTGTTGTCTTAATTTTTTTCCAAGATTGGCACTCAAAGGCATTCGGCCTCCCACCCAACTGGGAATCTGAGATTTTTTGGCTGATGATTTCCTTACCAGCACCGTCATATCTTTTATCATCACCAACTCAAGATTACGTCCGGCCAGCGTGAATACATCTCCTGGTTCAAGACGGGATATGAAATATTCTTCTATCACTCCAACATATCCACCAGAAAGGAATTTTACTTTCAGCATCGAATCGCTTACGATGGTGCCGATATGTAATCGGTGTCGCATCGCAATCCTTCTGTTGGTGATTCTGTATAGTCCATCAATGATTTCCACCTTTCTGTATTCATCATATTGCTGCAAGGCAGTTCCTCCTTCAGTAAGATGATGAAGTACCCCTGCCCATTCGTCCATAGTTATTTCACGGAAGCAATAGGTATTTCGGATTTCTTCGAATAATATGCCAGGTTCAAATCCTTCCGAAATGGCAAGCGTACAACAGTATTGAAGTAAGGTATCGAAACATAAGAGTCTTGGTTCGCGACTTTCGATCAATTCTTCCTTTATAGCTTCTTTCAATGCGGCTGCTTCTACCAATTCCAATGAATGGGTAGGAAGGAAATAGATTCTGCTCACTGCATCGGGCTGATGGCCGCTTCGTCCAGCTCTTTGAAGAAATCTCGCTACTCCCTTCGGTGAACCTACCTGTATAACTGTTTCGACAGGTCGAAAATCTACACCCAAATCGAGAGATGCCGTACAGACTACGGCTTTTAGTTTGCCGGTATGAAGATTGTCTTCTACCCAATCCCTCAATTCCCTGTCAATGGATCCATGATGTAAGGCTACCGCTCCTGCCAATTCAGGGGCCGCCGTTAATATGGCCTGATACCACATTTCACTCATGCCCCGGGTATTGATGAAAATAAGGGTGGTGGTACTATTGTTTATGATTGGGATAACTTTATCAACCAGTTTAATTCCTAAATGTCCAGCCCATGGATATTTTTCAATCTCATCAGGGTAAACTGAGGCAATTTCAATTTGTTTTGACAGATTGGCTGTAATGGTCACTCCTTTTTTCTGCAATGGAGCCAGCAATACTTCTCTGGCTTCTTCCATATTTCCAATGGTGGCACTGATGCCCCAAACCGAAAAAGATTGCGTAGGATTATTGACCTGATGTAAGGCAACAAGACGGCTGACAGCCAGTTCAACTTGTACGCCCCGCTTGCTTCCTAATAGTTCATGCCATTCGTCAATAGCAATTATTCGTAGTGAAGAAAGAAGATCGGGATAGCCTTTCATCGCTAAAAAAAGATGAAGACTCTCGGGTGTGATGATAAGTATTTCTGGAACTTGTTTTTTCTGACGCGCTCTTTCTGCCAGTTCGGTATCGCCATTCCGAATACCAACTTTCCAATTCATCTCCAACGCCCTTATCACTTCCTCCATTGCCCTTCCAATATCTTTCGCCAAAGCACGTAAAGGAGTCACCCATAAAAGCTGTAATCCGTTTTTGCTTTTTGTTTTATAGTCTTCAGGATGTTCGTTGATGAATTGGATAAGAGCTCCTAAAAAAACGGAGAATGTTTTACCACATCCTGTAGGAGCATTTACAAGTCCGCTTTCATTATCAAGTATATGTTCCCAGCAGCTTTGCTGAAAGGCAAATGGTTTCCTTCCCTGTGTTTGCAGCCAATCACAGATTACAGTATAGCCTTTCGATTTTTGAAATCCTTTCAAGAAATGGTAGATATAGAAATGCCTCTAAAGATAGGAAGCAATTGAGAGCTGCTTGTCAATTATTCGTTTTGTTTTTTTGGGAAGCACAGGCCTTGCTGCAGTATTTTATTTCAGGCCAGGTCTTTTCCCATTTTTTCCGCCAGGTCATGGGTCTGCCACAAACTACACAGGGTTTCTGTGGCAAATAAGATTTATTCCCTTTATGGTTCATGGGGTGAAAGTATAGCAGTATAACAAAGTGGGGCAGGAATGGTTGAAACAAAATCAATAAACTGCTTTAACTACACCATCCAGTTTTTTTATGAAAAACAGTCTCTTGTTTTCATAATAATCGATAGCACCGGTCTGCTTGTTATAGACTGGCTGTATATCAATCTCTCCGAAAAGAGTATTGTTTTTTCCTTTTAAGGATTTATCCATATCGGGAAGATGTGCCGCCAAATAAGTTATTTCAAATCCCTTGTAGACCATGTCGCCGGTTCGGGAGAAGAATTTTGTTTTATAATAATTCTGGAGTAAAGTAGCCAGTTTGTTTTCAGGGTTAATATAGGTAGGACTACTATAAGCTATCTCAACCCCTTTGTAAAAGAACTTTGTGAAATCCATCTGGTCCCAGGTGGGCATACCAAACACACTTGATTTATACGTCTTACTGATTGAAGCCAATTGCCTGCAGATAGTAGCACCAAAATTGGGATCAAGGCTTCCGACTATGCAGATAGTATTTTTTGAACTGTCGAGCCATTTCTTCAATTGCTCCGTTTCAACACTATCCTGCAGAATCATTTCTTTCATCTTCAAAGGAACCGATCCACTTTGCTTTTCGAAATCAGTGAAGTATTTTTTCAACCTGTCTTCCTGAACTCCTTTTTTTCTGATATAGATGATAGGGGATAGAGGATAGTTTTTTTGTATATGCCTGTAAATAGCTGCGGCATGTGACGATAAGGTAGGGTTCAGAATGATATATTCCTTATTACCGGTAATGCCAGCATCGTTGGGAAGGTTTATATTGATAAAAGGGATATGCATATTGTCTGCCATCCTTGCCAAAGACGCTGCTTCATTTACGTTCACATGCCCGATCAACAGATTCATTTTCTGGAAAACGGTATCCTGAGCCAGTGTCTCCAGTTTATTTTTGCTGGAGCGGCTATCGAAAATATGGATATCGACAGGAACCTTTTCTTTTGTCAAAGAATCAATAGCTAATTGTACACCTTCATACATTTCCAGTCCCTGGTTGAAATAGGCGGGCATTGTTTTACCGAATCGGTAATTACCTGTAGCATCATACGCAGAATCGAGATACAAAGGAATGAATATAGCAATCTGTTTCCTGGCTATGCTGCTATCCTGTTGTCCGAAGCTCTTGTTCGGTACCAGTGCAACAATGAGGCAAAGCAATAGTATACTAATGCCGGTTTTCCTGATGAAGAAGGAAAAAGGTTTAAAGGTGCTGCTATCTGTGGTGATGTGCATATACTTTAACAACAAAGGGGTCTTAAAGTGTATTTCTTTCCCTTCAGACTCTTATTCCCACTCAATGGTTGCAGGCGGTTTACTACTGATATCATAAACTACCCTGTTGATACCCTTTACGTTGTTGATGATTTCATTCGAAATGTGTGCCAGAAATTCATAAGGCAGGTGGGCCCAGTCGGCCGTCATGCCATCCACTGAAGTTACAGCTCTTAAAGCTATGGTAAATTCATAGGTCCTTTCATCACCCATTACACCCACACTCTTAACTGGTAACAGGATAGTTCCTGCCTGCCACACCTTATCATAGAGGTTGAACTCCTTTAATCCATTCATATAGCGGGCATCTGCTTCCTGGAGCAATTGAACTTTTTCAGGGGTGATATCACCCAGTATCCTGATGGCTAATCCTGGTCCTGGGAAAGGATGACGATCCAGTAATTCTGATGGAATTCCGAGTTCACGACCTACTTTCCTTACTTCATCTTTGAAAAGGAATCGCAAAGGTTCTACCAGGTCGAGATGCATGATTTCAGGTAAGCCACCTACGTTGTGGTGAGATTTGATGGTTACTGAAGGGCCATGAACCGATACGCTTTCAATTACATCAGGATAAATGGTTCCTTGTCCTAATAACCCAATTCCTTCTATCTTCTGCGCTTCGTCATGGAAAACATCAATAAAGAGTCTTCCTATTATCTTACGTTTTGTTTCAGGATCTGAATGTCCGGCCAATTCTGAATAGAAGCGTTCTTTAGCATCAATTCCTTTTACATTCAATCCAATCTTATTATAGGTATCGATTACCTGTTGGAATTCATCTTTTCTTAATACGCCATTGTCAACGAATATACCGAAGAGACGATCGCCGATAGCACGATGAATTAATGTAGCAGCTACAGTTGAATCAACACCACCGCTTAATGCCATGATCACTTTGCGATCACCAATCTTATTTTTAAGTTCTGTTACTGTATCAGTGATGAAGTGTGCCGGTGTCCAATCCTGACTGCATCCACATATATTAACAAGGAAGTTCTTGATGATCTTCTTTCCTTCTATAGAATGGTATACTTCAGGGTGGAACTGTACACTATATAATGGATTGCCATCCCCTGTTTTACGGATAGCGGCATAAGGGATACTTTCTGTGGTGGCCATCACTTCAAATCCTTCTGGTAATTCAAGGATGGTATCGGCATGACTCATCCAAACCTGCGAATTATCGGCAACATCTTTAAGGATGGTATCTTCTACGAGTTTGTGAAGATTGGCCCTGCCATATTCTCTTTTATTACTGTTTGCTACCAGTCCACCGAATTGTTTAGCGGTGAGTTGGGCGCCATAACATACTCCCAGCAAAGGCAATTTGCCATGAAGGGCTTTCACATCCACTTCAGGGGCATTGGGGTCGTTTACGCTGAAAGGCAATTTGCCATGAAGGGCTTTCACATCCACTTCAGGGGCATTGGGGTCGTTTACGCTGAAAGGCGAACCGGACAATATGATACCTTTCAAAGAAGGGTCAAAAGTTATAGCCTTATGGTAGGGGGTTATTTCGCAATAAACATTGGCTTCACGCACAGCCCGGGCTATCAATTGGGTATACTGGCTGCCGAAATCGAGAATCAGAATCTTTTCAGTCATGGTGCTGCGAAGATAAATAGTTTATACTTTCCCCGTAACAGAACTTGCTAAGGGGGCTGTAATCCAGTCCCATACTACATTTCAGCCAACATCACCCCTCAATTATCTATCCCAATTCACTATCTGCCGGGTGGCAGGAATTGCCATTTTCACCGACCCTAAAAGGGGGCTTTACCGGTGATTTCGGGAATTGGTCGGGTCAAAACTGTAACCAGCGGAAGCGCCCTGCGTCTGATAGGGTAATATGTTTATTTTCGCAACGAACACTAAAACTATCGATATGAAAAAGAGTCTTTTATTACTGTTTGCTACCAGTCCACCGAATTGTTTAGCGGTGAGTTGGGCGCCATAACATACTCCCAGTAAAGGCAATTTGCCATGAAGGGCTTTCACATCCACTTCAGGGGCATTGGGGTCGTTTACGCTGAAAGGCGAACCGGACAATATGATACCTTTCAAAGAAGGGTCAAAAGTTATAGCCTTATGGTAGGGGGTTATTTCGCA
>JBGAQE010000216.1:0-4402 GCA_044220885.1 Chitinophagaceae bacterium | reverse complement strand
GCATCAGCTTTCTTCAATTCTTCTGTAAGGAAATGTCTTTCTTCCACTTCAATTCCCATCTCCTGACATAATTCCAATACTGTTGCGCGGGTGATACCAGCGAGGATATGTCCTTTTGGAGGTGTCACTAATTTTCCTTCCTTTTCAAAAAAGATATTGGCACCCGGGCCTTCAGCAATATTCCCGTTCATATCTGAAAGCAAGGCTTCATCAAAACCTTTTGATTTCGCTTCCTGACTGGCAAGAATGGAATTCACATAATGTCCAGCAGCTTTTGCTTCCAACTTAAAGGCTCTTGGATTAGGGCGCTGGAAAGAAGAGCTAACTACTCTCAGTAATTTATCTCCTAAGAATGGAGCCATCTCCCAGGCTTCTATTACTATATGCGATTGTTCATTCTTTGCAAAGCTCATATTTGCTGGAGCATATACCACAGGACGGATATAGGCATCGCCGAAATTATTCTGTTTCAGTACTTCATAAGTAGCAGCAATCAATTGCTCCACTGTCCAATGAAATGGCAAATTGATGGCAATAGCAGAATTCTTCAATCGCACAAAATGTTCTTCCGCCTTGAATATCTTAGTTGTCCCCCTCACAGTTTTGTAAGAGCGAATCCCTTCAAAAACAGAATATCCATAGTGCAGGCTCTGACTATACATATCCATTTTTGCATCGGCCGCTTTTACAAACTGCCCGTTGTTGTAGATGATAGTGCTATCGTTGTAGTATTGTGCCATTGTTGTGCTTGATGCTAGATGCTTGTGCTTCGCGCTTAATGCTTAAGGCCCAGGGCCTAAGGCTTTAAACTTCGATCAGCCCGATTATTAATGTTTTTTACTTTTGACTTTTTACTTCCGGTCTTCCCGTCTTCCGGACTTCCCGTTTTATTCGACTTTGGTCATTTCTAACTTTTGACTTTTCACTTTCGGTCTTTCGGTCTTTCCGACTTCCGGACTCTCCGACTTCCCGACCTCCCGACTAAATAATAGTCGACTTCCTCAACTCAATATTCTCCTTATTAATCGCCCCCGGAATCTTTCCACTTACATAGTCACTAATCAGTTCACCGATAGTTGACATGAAATAGAAATTAGTAGGGTCGATATCTTTTGTAACGAATCCATTCTCTAATGTCCAGCTAACAGCTTCCCTTATTCGCGTAGCTTCTTTCTTCAGGTCGAAATGTTCGAGAAGAAGTGCTGCTGATAATATGGAACCGATTGGATTAGCAATATCTTTTCCGGCGGCTTGTGGATAGGAACCATGGATAGGCTCGAATAAAGCTGCGCCTGTTCCGATGGAAGCAGATGGCAACATACCCAGAGAGCCACTCAATACGCTGGCTTCATCGCTTATGATATCACCGAACATGTTTTCAGTAAGGATAACATCAAACTGTTTTGGGTTTATCATCAATTGCATGGCAGCATTATCCACAAACAGATAATCTACCTGAACATCTTTGTACTCACTTGAAATTTCCTGAACCACCCTGCGCCATAGGCGGGATGTTTCAAGAACATTGGCTTTATCAACAAGCGTCAGCTTCTTTCTTCTTTTCTGAGCATATTGAAAAGCGAGATGACTGATCCTGGCAATTTCATCGCGTGTATACACACAATCGTCAGAGGCTGTTTGTCCATCTTCACTCAATGTCTTCTTACCAAAATAGATGCCACCTGTCAGTTCCCTGAAGATGATGAAATCCACCCCTTCCAACCTGTCCACCTTCAAGGGTGACAAGTGTTGCAAAGAAGTATAAGAAGTAACCGGGCGGATATTGGCAAATAATTGAAGACTCTTTCTGAGTTTCAACAACCCTTGTTCGGGTCGCACTTTAGCAGATGGATCGTTGTCGAATTTAGGATGTCCTATGGCTCCGAATAATATTGCATCGCTATTCAGACTGGCTTCAATCGTTTCATCGGGCAATGGATTCCCCGTCTTATCAATAGCATCAGCACCCATCAGACAATACTGATACGTGAACTCATGTCCATAATACTCTGCAATAGCATCCAGCACCCGAACCGCTTGTCGCGTTACTTCAGGTCCTATCCCGTCTCCTTCTATTACTACAATATGCTTTTTCATATTTTACTCTCCCTTCATTTAAACTCTACACTAATAATATTAAGAATCATACAAACCAAAATAATTCTCCTGTTATTTTCAAACTCTCACCCGCTTCATACCCCCCTTTAGGGGTTGGGGTTTAGAGGTTGGGTTGGATTGTGTTTTGTTTTAGGTTTTTAAAAATGCGTGGCGCAGAAGCGCCACGCCTAAACAAAAACTACGCTCTTGAGAAAATTTCCCTTATGAAGCTGTTACTGCTTCCGGTTTATAAGCGGCCGACATTTCCTTAAGGTCTTCATCCTGCACTTCTTTCTTCAGGTCGGCTACTTTCAGGAACATTTCATAGAGAACATCTACATCATTTCTATTAAACTGGTATCCCAGTTTCTGGAGTCTGTGTGCTAATGCACTACGGCCACTGCGGGCAGTGAGTACAATTCTTGAACCTGCGGCTCCCACTTCTTCCGGATTAATGATTTCGTAAGTCAATGCATCTTTCAAAAATCCATCCTGGTGAATACCTGATGAATGTGAGAAGGCATTACTTCCTACAATAGCTTTATTAGGCTGAACCGGCATCCGCATAACATCACTTACTACACGGCTGATCGGATTCAATTGTTCTGATTTGATACTGGTAGTGAAACCAAGATGTTTGTGTTGTTTGATAATCATCACTACTTCTTCCAATGATGTGTTACCCGCTCTTTCTCCCAATCCATTGATGGTACATTCTATCTGGCGGGCACCGCTGATGATTCCGGCAATGGAATTGGCGGTAGCCAGACCAAGGTCGTTATGACAATGGCAACTCAGCACCGCCTTATCCACATTCGGAACGTTGTTGATGAGATAGGCAATCTTCTCACCATATTGATATGGCAAACAATAGCCTGTTGTATCGGGAATATTCACTGTAGTAGCACCGGCAGCAATAACCGCTTCAACTACCTTGGCCAGGTAATCGTTATCTGTTCTTCCTGCATCTTCTGCATAGAACTCGATATCGTCGGTATAGTTGCGGGCCCACTTAACGCACTGGATGGCGCGTTGCAGAATATCTTCCCTGTTGGAATTGAATTTTGACTTGATATGATAATCGGAAGTTCCGATACCAGTATGTATACGACGGCGGGCGGCAGGCTTCAAAGCCTCACCAGCCACTTCGATATCTTTCTGAACCGCACGGCTCAGTCCACATACTGTTGCATTCTTGATGGTCTTAGCGATCTGGTTTACGCTTTCAAAGTCACCCGGACTAGAAATGGGGAAACCGGCTTCGATAATATCCACTCCGAGGTCTTCGAGCTGGAGGGCCAGTTCAATTTTTTCTTTGGTGTTCAGCTTACAGCCGGGCACCTGTTCACCATCGCGTAAAGTGGTATCGAAAATGAAGATTTTTTTCTCTGACATAAAGCATTTTTGTAAGCAAGAAGATGAAAATAGCAGGTCGCCTGATTTTTTAGTTTGCTTGCTATAATGGATCAGACAACCTGCTTTTTCGAAGGTATTCCTAATATGAGGGCCAGGGAAATCAAAAAAGCCCTTATTTTACAGTGTTTAAGGGGTCTGAAACCGACCCAAATGCACGACAGACGCGGATTTTAACGATATTTGACTACGATGCCCAACAGATCAACAGACGCCCTCTTTTTACTCATAAAATCGCTCGAAAAGGCGGAAAAACGCAATTTCAAGCTATCCATCAAGCGCCATTCAGGCGGGGAAGACCTGAAAATGGTGCAACTCTTTGATGCTCTTGACAAAATGGAGGAATATGATGAGGAACAGCTTTTGAAGAAAAACAAAGCTATTACCAAGGCCCAGCTCTCCAATCTAAAAGCCCACTTATACCGTCAAGTACTATCTAGTCTCAGGCTTATAAAAAATGAAAATAATATCGATATCCAGTTGCATGAACAGATGGATTTTGCCCGGATTTTATATAACCGTGGATTATACCTTCAGAGCCTGAAAATCCTGGACCGCATGAAGGAACTGGCCAAGACCCATAACCAGTTCACCTATCTGCAACAGGTATTGTTTTTTGAAAAAAAGATAGAAGCCCTGTATATCACCAGAAGTATGCAGGATAGGGCCGATTTGTTAACAAGGGAGTCGGAAGAAGTTTCTGTGAAACTGTCGCTTATATCACAACTTTCGAATCTTTCTCTGGAATTATATAGTTGGTATATCAAGAACGGTCATGCGAGAAATGAAAAAGACGTTTCAATAATAAACGCCTTTTTCGAAAAGCATTTCCCGGATAAAGCCCGTCAGGTACATGGTTTCTATGAACAGTTGTACCTGTATCAAAGTCATT
>JBGAQE010000215.1:0-4706 GCA_044220885.1 Chitinophagaceae bacterium | reverse complement strand
GGGATGACAATGACCCTAAACTCGTTCACATGCATGAATCAATAATAAATAATTTCAATTTCCAGTATGTATATGATTTCTTTTTTGATAAGGAAAAGGTGAAAGGGAAACCTTATAAACCATTAAATGATCCAACACCTGTAAAAAAAGTATTTAAGACATCACTCTCCGAAACAGCAATAAAAATATCAAGAGATAGTAAAGTTCATTTTTTTGAAGATTTTTCAAACTCAGTAGTTGGACAAAAACCATTTGAATGGTATTCTGAAATAAGTGGAGCAGGTACATATGCACTCGTAACATCCTTAGAGGGTGTTGAAGGGAAATGGTTGGCTATAAAAGGGAATAGGGTAAGCCCTTTGAAAATCAAGAAACCATTGCCTGTTAATTTCACCTTGCAATTTTCTGTAGCAGTACCAAAAAATTTCACCTGGGGTGCTAAATCACTTGAATTAGTGTTAGCCTCACAGGTTAAAGAAGGATTGGATGACCAGTCTGTAATGTTGAGATTAAGACCTGGCTTCGATGGCAGGCCTGGTTCCGGCGAATTGATCAATTCATTTAGAGACAAAACTTTTAATAGTTCTAAACAAGGTGATATACCAGGCTTTTCGAATAATGCTCCCTTGAACCGGATTGAAGTGCAACTTAGAAAGAATGGGAAAGATATTTCCTTATTTATTAATGGCCGTCAGCTCAATTCATTTTCGACATCCATGCCTTCAGACCTTATATTAAATACATTTTATCTTAAACATTCCCGTAGCGATGCAGCAACGGAAGTCTATTATATAGGTAATATAAAACTTACAACCGATTAATATGAAAAAGTATTTCAAGAATATCATTCTCCTGATAACAATCAACGTCCTTAGCATTTTAACACTGTCTGCTCAGAATCTTCCTTAGGAAGCTAGACATTCATAACAGACAGCAAGATTCAATTTGGGTTCACATGGGGAGTTATAGTTTTTCCTTCAAATTCCAAATGATGCAATGCTTCTCTTCAGTTTATATCCCATCATTGTTTTTAAGGGATATATAGATGAGGACCTTACTAAGTCAGGTGATCTTCAATTCATAAATTACTTTATGAAACAGCTATTTATCCTTTATGGTAGTAAGTCTTACAGTATCTGTTCAGCTTTTTGCCCAAAAGGAAAGTTTGATTTAGTTACCTATACTCCTCCAGCAAATTGGAAAAGGAAACACAACAGAATGTGGTGGCATATACTTTCATGAGTAAGGATAAGAAGACCTTTTGCCAGCTAGGTATCTATAGAAGCACTACCAGTAAAGGCAGTATAGAACTTGATTTTGAAAGCGAGTGGAAGGATTTGGTTGTGAAAACGTATAAACCTACATCCGCTCCGGAAGCTAATGAGGTTGTAGAAGCCGAAGGTTGGAAAGTGAAATCAGGGGCCAGTAATTTCAGTTTGGATGGAGGAACAGCCATGGTTTTACTTACTTCGATGAGCGGCTATAACAGAGTAGTAAGTATCATTGCTCTTACAAATAGTCAGGATTACCTTAAGGATATAGACGATTTTCTTTCTTCTATTGACCTGGAAAAACCTACTGAAACGCCAACTCCACCTGTAAATAATCCAGGGGATGATAATTCTATAATGGGTACCTGGACAGCAACTTCCAGCGATAATTCCAATTATAGGGTTAAGAATGGGGTTATGAATTATATAATGAAGCAGTATACATTTAATACTGATGGCACTTATGTTTTTGTTTCAAAAGCATTTGACCCTTTGATGAATACTATTATTCTGGGTAAGGAAAATGGTACTTTCCAAATCAATGGTTCTTCCATAACGGTGAGTCCAAAGAAAAGTGTTCTTGAAGCCTGGAGCAAAAAAAATGGAGGCGATGATTTCGACAAACTTTTGAATAGCCAACCTGTAGCTTTGGAAAAAGTAACATACCAATTCAGGAAGCACTACTTTTCAGGTATACAGGAAACTGATCTTGTATTGCAGGCAGATAAACCAACAAAAAGAGATGGCCCTTTTAGTAGAAATGATTCTTATCCTAATGCTTGGTATTATAGCCCGCTCTCCAAGTCACATCCATTGATTGAATATCCTGGACAACCAAAATCTTCAAAAGGAAGTGAAACCCCCTCCGTAACGCCTGCAGTAGCCCCGGCTGTTGCAAAAGCTGATGGATTCCAATACACTACTACAAATTTTGATGATGGGTGGACGAGCACCGTTCAGGAAGATTGGGTGCAAGTAGTAAAGGGTAATGTTAAAGTGCTGGTTCATTATCCAAATAAAAAAGCAGATGAGTATAATTCGGATGGAATGGCAGGACTTAAAACTGCCTGGAATATATTGGTAGCACCCAGATATTCAAGTGCTGCCAATATGGTTTTCAAGCCGGTAAGTAGCTTTGAGACTATCGATTTTGCTGAAGCTGATCTTACTGAAATGGGAACTGGTAAGGTAGTTCATGTGGTATTCTTCAAAAAGAATTTCTCAAATGGAGCAGGAAAGTATATCGAATTCATTACACCTGATAAGGCAACATTTGAAAGGGAGTTCGGTGTGTATAGTACAGAATCTTATGCCGACATCTGGACAAAGATGGCTAATATGGTTAGGTATAACAAATTCGCGGTGGCATCAGATCTTAAAGGGAAATGGACCAATAATTTTTCTGACATTACCCAATATGTCAATGCCTATACTGGTAATAGTGCAGGAATGGATACCCACTCTTCGGCTCAGGAATATCATTTCGGTCCAGGTGCTACCTATAAATGGCAGCTTTCTGTTGCCAGCGGATTTGTTGGAAATATAAAATTCCAGAGTGTAAAATCAGCAGGCAAATTCAGCAACCCAAGTATTTGGCAAGTACATTTCTCTGATCTTGAAGGGAAGCCAAAAACATATTATGTCTCTTTTTCCTGTATAAAAGGTGCTCGTATATTATGGATTGATGGAACCGCTTATGGAAAGGATCCTTCTTCGGACTAGCCGATCATTTCGTTAAAAAAAATGCCATGAAGTATTTTTTTGTTTTTCTAATGTCTTTTATCGGCAGTAAGATTTCAGCGCAACCATGCGACTTAGAAACGCTGTTAAAGAAGCCGGGAATATGGAAGGAAGGAATGAAGGGAAGCATGTCTGGTATTGTTGCCAGCGACCTGGCGAGGGAAAAGAAAGTGGTAGCTCAGTTGCATGCTATGATGCAAGCGCATTATTCCCCAGTTGCTGTAGAAATCCTATATAACGGCGTTTACAATCGTTCATACGATTGGATGTCGGCAATTCAATATAGCTACAGTATCATTCCCTTAAGAATGTATTGCCAAAATGGTAAAATTGTCACTGAACATGAAAGCAGTGGTCATTTTTATATCGGAGCTAATATTTTCGATGCAGAGATATGATGTTTATACTGAAGAGAATGAACCTGGGTATGGGTTTCATTATATGTCAGATTTGCCAGAGCTCAGGAACGGTGTTTATTATTTTAAGCAGAAGAACGTAAGACTTGCATTCGATCTTCCTGGTATAGCAGCCGGTTGGCTGATAACAATTGATGATAAGCTTCCTTACAGTTATGTTACCAGGAAGGAGTTTTTGGAGAAACGGAAGACGATTTTACAAAGGCAGGAGAAAGCAAATATTAAGAGTTTCGACGAAACTATACTAACAAAGAATAAAGAAAAGGCTCTTTATGAAGTGGAATACAAGAACGACCCTGTGAAATGGCAACGCTATTTAAAAATGGATTATCAATCTGTTTTGGATGTAAATGAGAAAAACAGGGTAAAGTTTGCGAATTCTTATAAAGCTGCCTATGCGAAGCTGGAAGAACAAATGCGAAAACCAGCAGAAGAACTTAATCAGATAGCCATTGTAAAGGAAGATCCTCATGATTTTCTGAATTACCTTTTTACGAGTGATGATGATGGCTTTGGAAAGATTTTGATAAAACCCAATCCATCCTATTTCAACCCCAAACTTCCACGATCCATACCTCATTTTTTCTACATTCATCAGGTTGGACCATACGATAATGAAGTTGCTAAAAAGATATTTGATGGAATGATAGCGGCCATCGATATGCAGGCACTGAAGAATATGTTAGGGAAAGAGCCAACAGCTCTTGCTGCAGCAAAGAATACTCCTGTAAGTCCCGCCACTAAAACTATAAAACCCAAAACTCTGGTTGTTGACTATGATGTTTACAAAAGAGAAGCGACTCCGGGATTTAATCCATCTTCAACTGCAAGTACAGCTTCTGTTATTCCTGCTCTTCCTGTAGTAGATGCTGCTATAAAGGCTAAGTCAATAGCTATGCAATTAACTGCAGCTTCAATGCCTGGGTATATATCCAATGTACAATCTATCATCGATAATAGACTTACCGATCAGCAAAAGAAGAATACGAAGTTGCTTTTTGAGAAATTGAAATCAAATCCAATAGAGTTGGCAGATATTGGAGTGCTGCTTTACTATAAAGGTGCCATAACGGAATCGCTTTGGTGTCTTACTAAAGCCGCCAGTATGCAACCTGCCAGTGATTACATACTTAATAATCTTACAGGAATCATGAATTTGTCGCAGGCAGAAGCTGCCGCTCTACCTGTGCTTCGATACCTGAATAAGAAAGTCCCGAATAATTCTACGATCCTGAATAACCTAGGACAAGCTTTATATGCATTGGGTGAAGTGAAAAGC
>JBGAQE010000022.1:0-40643 GCA_044220885.1 Chitinophagaceae bacterium | reverse complement strand
ACAAGTAATAAAAACAGAAAAGGCGCTTACCGAATGGTGAGCGCCTTTTTTATCGTGAAACAACTTTATTTGTGTTGTTCGATTTTCTTTACAAAATTCGTCTTTGGTTGAGCTCCAACCAGTTTGTCAACTACTTTACCACCTTTTATGAAAAGGATAGCAGGGATAGAGGTAACACCATAATTATGGATAATTGAGGATTATTTATCAGCATTAACTTTTCTCATATTAACCTTACCATCGTATTCCTTTGATAATTCTTCAATAACCGGACCTATTGCGCGGCAAGGGCCACACCATTCTGCCCAAAAATCTACTACTGTCAATTTATCGGAGCTGATCACTTTCTCCTGGAAATTGGAATCTGTGAGTTCTAATGCCATGATGATTAAAATTTAATTTTTTATTGAGTTGTTTGCTTGTGAATAGGAAGTGGCAAATTTACTGCCATTGCTAATAACCCGCTACGGTGGCATAAAGTTGTGCAAAACTTGTCACTTTTGGCAGTTTTGCAGGTTTTTAACTGTCAAACTGATTTATATGTTCAAGAGGTTCCATACGTTCAAGAGGTTCAATAGGTTTCTAAATGTAAAACCAAAATAAATTGCCAGAATTTTGTTTGGATCTTGCATCTGATTATTTCTTTAACAAAATTCAAAAATTCAACCTTGTAAAACCCAAACTAAATGATAGTATTTAGTTTGGGTTTACGAAAACCTATGGACCAGTTCGACTTATTGACATGGGGAAGAACCTATTGAACTTCCTTACTGACTCACCACCTGCACCTCCAACTCCGCATTCTCCTGCAGGAAATGCGCCATTTCTTCGTTCATCTCAAAACCCGATTCCATACTGTAAAGACTCACTTTACACTGGCTTTTGGGTTCGCGGATCTGGAATTTGATGCCGGAACGACCCTTGTGGAGTTTCAGGTTTTTGTCAAAGAATTCAACCATCGGAGCACTTAAATGTCGGGCTTCAATGGAAATGATAAGTTGCTTGGTCAAAAGTTGCTTGATACTTTCTAATAATATGATAGTGGTTACTTTGAATTCAAATTCATTTTCCTTACCCCAGCGGTTTTTAAAATGTCCGGTTAGGAATAGGTTTTTACCCTTCTCCAGGTAATTCGAAAACTTCACATAATCATCGCTCCATAGCATGAACTCGCTTTTGCCACTGAAATCTTCCGGTATTGAAGATCCGAAATTACGTCCGGTCTTGGTAACCCTGTGCTGGGCATCAGTAACGAGTCCGGCTAACCGCAAAGCCTTACCCGATTTGCCTGTAATACCACGGCTTCCTTTTATTTCATTGAAATCGGCCATGCTGAGTGATGCCGTAATGATAGATTTCGAATTTGAAATGATCAAGGGGATGACCACTCATGAATATCCCCGTAACCTCTTTCTCATGATCAAGCAATTCTGTCAAAGTCCATACTTCACAAGGCAAAATCTTTGGTTGAGGCACTTCCATTACAGAAGGCAGATCTCCAAATAAGGTATTTGAATTTCCTGCGGTGATGGATTGTTGGGCTTGTCCCCAGGCAATGATTCTTTCAATACCATTTTTCATTTCTCCCTGTGGGATATTGAAATATTGCGCCCTGTGTATTTCTTTGAAACAATCAGAATGCTCCAGCGTAAATGAGACTTTCAATAGTCTTCTTATTTACTGTTCGATGGTTAGTTCGTTTCACCATCGAAGATGGACGTAAAATGGCCTTTGCTTTCTCTTTCTTCAATAAGGCTGTCTACAGCAGCTTCACCAACACCTTTCAATCCACCCAATCCAAAACGGATGGCACCTACCTTATTTACGGCAAATCCTTTTTTCGATTCGTTGATATCAGGACCTAATACTGCTAATCCCATTCTCTTACACTCTTCCATAAAGAAGGTGATCTTTTCAATGCTGCCGGCGTTATTCAATACCGCCGCCATATATTCACTAGGCTAGTGGGCTTTGAGATACGCTGTTTGATAAGCTACAAATGCATAACAGGTGGAATGCGATTTATTGAAGGCATACTGTGCAAAAGCTTCCCAGTCTGTCCATATCTTCTCCAGTTTTTCTGCCTCATGTCCTTTGGCTGTGGCACCCGCAATAAACTGCCCTTTCATCTTATCCAGAACCGATTTCTGCTTTTTACCCATCGCTTTACGCAAAACGTCAGCATCCCCTTTACTGAAACCTCCGATGCTCTGGGCCAATAGCATCACCTGCTCCTGATATACGTAATACCGTAGGTCTCTTCAAGGTATTCCGACATGGCCCGGCAGATCGTATGTGATCTTCTCTTTTCCATGTTTGCGATCGATGAAGTTGGGGATATAACCGATTGGACCTGGTCTATACAAGGCGTTCATCGCAATCAGGTCATCGAACTTATCCGGTTTCAGGTCGCGGAGGTATTTCTGCATACCAGGGCTTTCAAACTGGAAAGTACCGATGGTATCGCCATGCTGGCATAGTTTAGAGGTCTTTTCATCATCGAGCGGAATAGTGTCAATTTCTATTTCAACTCCATGATTTTCTTTTATAAGTCATCATTTTTAAGATTATGGTCAGTGTTTTCAGACCAAGAAAGTCCATCTTGATTACGCCAGAATCTTCAATGATATTTCCTCTATCTGTGTGACCACGCGGAATCTTTGGCAACGCAAACCGGGATCAATTCTGTAAGGTCTCTGGGGGCGATGATGATACCAGCAGCATGTATACCCGTATTCCGTACTGAGCCTTCCAGACGTTCTGCTTCATGAAGCACAAGTCCTTCAAGTGTATTCTCCTTGTTATAGATTTCCCGAAGCTTTTTTTACACCTTCCAGTTCATCTGGACCAACGTTATCTTTTTCTTCGAGTGATTTCTCGCCTTCTTTTGTTGTTAGAGGAGCATGAAGTACTCTTCTTAATTCAATACCCGGGTCGATCTGGAACCAGTTTTGCCAGGGCATTAGATTCGGCCAGAGGTAAATCCATTACACGGGCCACATCCTTTATACTCATCTTGGCAGCCATTGTACCATATGTGATGATCTGGGCTACCTGGTTTTGGCCATATTTATTTACAACATAGTCAATAACCTTCTGTCTTCCTTCATCGTCGAAGTCCGTATCGATATCGGGCATGGACTTACGGTCGGGGTTAAGGAAACGTTCGAACAGTAGGTTGTACTTCATCGGATCGATATTGGTGATACCGATACAATAAGCCACCACGCTTCCGGCGGCGGACCCACGACCCGGACCTACGAACACACCGAGATTTCTTCCTGCTTTAATGAAATCACTCACAATAAGGAAGTAACCGGCAAAACCCATGGTCTTGATGGTGAACAATTCGAAGTCGAGTCGTTCCTGTACCTCGGGTGTAATATCGGTATATCGTTCCTTTGCCCCTTCCATTGTAATGTGACGAAGGAATTCCCATTGGTTCAGGTTACTGTCTGCGTGCACCTGAAACTCTTTTGGGATAGGGAAGGCCGGTAGTAAGATATCTTTCTTTAGATTCAGGACTTCTACTTTGTCTACGATCCTGTTTGTATTATCAATCGATTCGGGGATGTCCTTGAATAAGGTGGCCATCTCTTCCGATGTCTTGAAATAGAACTGGTCGTTAGGGAATTTAAAGCGCCTGTCTTTCAGATGCACATCGTCGTTTGCAAAATCGTCGTAGCCGGAGTGCTTTTCTTTTCACCCGTATTGATACATAGAAGGATGTCGTGGGCATTATAATCATCTCTGTCTGTGTAATGGCTATCGTTGGTAGCAATTACATGAACATTATATTTCTTTGCGAATTTAAGCAGGGTTTGGTTGATGGGTTCCTGCTCTTTTATATTATGACGCTGTAACTCTATGTAATAGTCTTCCCCGAAAATATCCAGCCACCATTTGAATTCCTTCTCTGCTTTTTCTTCACCATCGTGCAGGATGCTTTGAGGCACATGAGCACCGATGCAACAGGCGGATTGCTATCAGTCCTTCATGATATTTCTCAATCAGTTCCTTATCGATACGGGGATATTTGCTGTACAGGCCCTCTATATAACCAAGGGAAGTCAGTTTTATAAGATTCTGGTATCCTGTTGGATTCTTAGCCAGTAATACCTGGTGATAACGTTCGTCTTTTTTCTCTTTGGTAAAACTGCGGATATGTCTGTTTTCAACAACATAGAATTCACATCCAACAATGGGTTTCACTTTCAGGACCCATCATCATTCTTATGTTTATAGGCTTCTGCTACAAATTCGAAAGCGCCGAACATATTTCCATGATCGGTGATAGCGATAGCAGGCATATTGTCTTTTACTGCTTTCTTATACAGACTTGGAATGGATGCAGCCCATCCAACAGCGAAAATTTGGGTATGGCAATGTAAGTGTGGCCGACATAATGGGAAAGCTCCCTTTTGATAATCAGTTGCAAGTAAGGAACAAATCTCTAGTATTGGGGGGATTTAACAACAAAGATTTCCACATCTAAAAGGTTCAAGAGGTTCCATAGGTTCAAGAGGTTGAAAAGGGGAGCTAGGTCAATCATTTACTTTAAATGTTTATTTATGTTCAATAGGTTCAATAAGACCATAAGACTATTGCAACAAAAACAAATGAATCATTAACTAATAAGTCTTCGACCTGAAATCTTTTTGGACAAAAAAGACTTGGAACTTAAACCAAATAAATGCCGACAAAAACGTGATCGACCTAGCTCCCCCTTTAGGGAGTTGTATCTTGAACCTATGGAACTCCTTGAACATGCAAGATGTGGCCTTGTATTTGTTATCTTTGTCAGATTCATTCCACTTGAAAAAACTCTTACTAATAGCACCCCTGGCATTACTTCTAACCAGTTGTAGTGTGTTGAAGCGCAATACAAGCGCTTCGCCTGACAATTCGTCTACTTCCAGCAAGCCTAAACAGACTAATCCGGTTTTTATTGAGAATATCAGTCTTAAGAATGGGAATACCAGTCAAACAGTATCTAACAATAAGGCTGAAGGAAGGAGTATTTCTGCTTCACAGGGGAAGGACTTTCAGGGCCTGAATTAAATGTAGAGCAGTTACAACTTAAATATGCCATACTACTGGACGTGCCGGTTGAAAACATGCAGGATTTCAGGCTGATGAATTTTCTGGAAAGCTGGTATGGAACAAAATACAGGATGGGGGGAACGGATAGTACAGGAATCGACTGTTCTGCCTTTGTTCAGACTTTTATGAGCAGTTTGTATAATATCAATCTGCCGCGCACATCCAAAGAGCAGTATATGGTTAGTGGTCATATCATCAAGAGGCAGCTGCAAGAAGGTGATCTGGTATTTTTTAAAACGGTGAAACGAAAAGCCATATCTCATGTTGGCATCTATCTGGGGAATAACAAATTTGCCCATGCGTCAACAAGCAATGGTGTTACCATCAGTGATCTCTCTGAAGAATATTATAACCGCACATTTGCCGGAGCCGGAAGGGTAATAGGTTTACTACAATAACCCCTAATTGCAGGAACTGAGACTGCTTACTAATTTTTTCTTTTTTACTTTTTTTACTTTTGACTTTTGACTTTTTACTTTTTACTTATTTCTCATCCCCATTTTCTTAAGAATAGTATTCCATACTGGAATAATATCGGGAGATAATTTCAAAATTAAGGTTGAAGGAATAAAAATAGCCAGGAATAGAGAACTTCTCAGGACCATCCAGATAAATCCAGATTGGGTATTGAAACTCCAATAGGCAACAAAATAAGCAGTAACTGCCACCAGGATGGTATAGAGTGATTTCCAGTTAAAGGGTTGCAGATTAAATTTCTTCAAAAGGAACAGATAGCGGATGGCATTATAAATTGTGAGGGCAACCAGATTAGCAATAGCCGGTCCTTTTACTCCCATATGTTTAGTCAAAAGATAATTGAAGGGTAGAGTGATAGCCAGTAATATGATTCCTGAAATGAAATCGAATCTCCAGAATGTTGAGGTGCCGATGATTTGCGAGTTAACACCTGTTCCCATATCTATGATTCTCATCAAACCGATAAAAAGAAAGACATCTTTAGCGGCCAGGTATTCTTTCTGAAGATGGAAGGTGAAAACACCATCGGTGAAATTCAACCAAATGAGGCAGAACATAGCAGTAGAGAATATTATCTGGTTGATGGAAGACCTGTGATAAATCCGGTCAACTCTTTTCATGTCTTTGTCTTTCCAGGCTTGTGACAAAGAAGCCAGTGATGCAGAAATGATTCCTCTTTGAGGGGCTTGTATGAGGCTGGCGATATTTTGTGCCAGCGTATATATGCCAACGAAAGCCAGGCCATTGGGCATCACTGCTGCGATTACTATGCTGTCAAATACATTCGAGACGGTGAACACAAGATTGCCGCCCCATATTAAGGAGATTAAAGTGAGTATTTTCTTATAGAACTTTTTCGGGTAACCCTGCTTAGTGAAAAAGTGAAGTTCAGATCTTTTAAAAACAAGATTGAAAAAGTATTAGTGCAAGTGCTATATATGTTATTGCATACACTTTGATAAAAAGATCAAAGTCCTTGATTACTCCCCAATAAAATAAAATGATCAAGACAGTTGTGAAAAGCCTGAACTGTACTTCACGGAGAAAATTGGTAAGTACAGATTTTTTTCAATTGCCAGGCAGATGCTTCCAGCAGAGAGAAGAGAGTAAGTCCAAAGGCAAATGGGAACACCCATTTGTAATATTGCAAAAATTCTGGTGAGTTGGTTCCGAATTTACGGATTACTAAATCTTTGAATATCCATGCTCCAGTCATTACCATTATAAAACCGACTAAGCTGGATATTAATGCCAAGGTCATCATATCATTTTCACTGGGCTCCAGATTGTCTTTATAATAGGGAAAGAATTTATAGATGTACGAATTCATGCCCATCAAAGCAAAAGTGCTCATGATATTGGCAAAAGAAATAAAAGCACCTGTCAACCCATATTCAGCTCCGGTAAACCCGCTTCCTTCTCTCGTAAACAGATAGGTATTTAGAAACCCCAGGGCAAAGCCGAAGTACACGATTCCTGATGATATGATGCTTTGCCGCCTTATCGTACTCATATCTGAAATTTCAATGGGTTCAAGAAGTTTAAGAAGTTCAAAAGGACTGAGTAGTTAGGATGTTATTTTTTTTGTTGTTATATAGAAGTTTCTGTCCACGGTTATTGAATCGGATATTCCTTCAGCTTTTACTGAATTCCATTCTTCTGTTGGCTTTATCCAACTGGTGGATGTGCCAATAGTTACTTTTAAAGGAAGTGCAAAGCCTTTTACACAATTAGTCCATCGGTAACTTATGGTATTCCCGTCAATCTTATATTCAAGAACAGGGATTTTTGTGGTTCTTAAATATTGGTCGAATACTTTTGAGAAATCGATTCCAGATTGTTTGGAAATATAATCTTCGATATCTTTTGTGTCCACCGTCTTATGATACCACTTAAGGTTGATGCCCCTCAATATCTGACGAAACTTCTCATCGTCATTTATGGCATTCCGGATGGTATGAAGCATATTTCCCCCTTTGTAATACATATCGCCACTTCCTTCCTTGTTCACTCCATAATTGCCAATGATGGGAATATCATTTGTGATCAATTTACGGGTACCGATAACATAATCATTTCCAGCTTCAACGCCATATTCTGAAGTTGTGAATAATGTTTCTGAATAGTTGGTGAAGCCTTCATGAATCCACATGTCTGCTATATCGTTGCTGGTAACATTATTGGCAAACCATTCATGTCCGCTTTCATGGACGATGATGAAATCCCATTTATTGCCCCAACCTGTACCGCTTAAATCTCTTCCTAAATAACCGTTCTGGAACCTGTTGCCATAGGCTACAGCACTCTGATGTTCCATTCCTAAATGGGAAGATTGTATCAACTTATAACCATCTTCATAAAAAGGATAGGGGCCGAACCAATATTCAAAACTCTTTAGCATTTTGGGGACTTGTTTGAACTGCTCTTTCGCTTTGTCCAGTTCATAATCCAATACCCAATAATCGCAATCTAAATTTCCTTTCTCGCCTTTAAATACTTCACTCCAATGAACATATTTTCCGATATAGGGGATAAGGGTATAATTATTTATGGGGTTTACTACTTTCCATCTGTAGGTTGTAAAGCCAGCTTTCCCCGGATCGGTATTGGGTAATTGACGGCCATTGGCAATAGCTACCAGTGTATCCGGAACCGTTATGCCCATCGTAGCCCCATTATCCGGTTCATCACTTTGATGGTCTTTGCAGGGATACCAAACGCTGGCTCCTAATCCCTGACAGGCAATTGTCATCCAGGGACGGCCTAATTTATCCTTTGTAAATATCCATCCTCCATCCCATGGAGCTCTTTTTGCCACTCTTGGCGAACCTGAAAATGATAAATTGAGTACTACTTCTTGTCCTGCTTTGAAAGTAGCAGGAAACTGCAAATGGAATACATTGCCTTCACGCTTCCAGCTTAGTTCTTTTTTATTCCAGATGGCTTTTTTCAGTTCCATAGGTTCTTGCAGGTCGATCTGCATGATGGAACCAGGTTTCAGGACTTTGAATGTTATGGTATTTGAGCCTTCGATGGTCTTGTTATTATAATCGGGACTTACCTCAATGGCATAATGCAATACATCCCACCAATCTCTCTCAGCATTTATTGAACCACGAAGCGTGTCTTGATGGGTCATTACCTCTTTTTGGTTCAGTGGTTGAGCGATAGATGAAAGCTGACTAAAAAGGGCCGTAAAGAATAATAATGCAGAAAAAAACGTCTTCATGATACCTGTTTGCGTGAAGCTATTATTTAGTTCGCTAATTTAGTGGTACTCTGATAAATAAATGTTCCAATCCATAAAAAATATCGTTTTTTTCACAGCTTTTCTGGTAGGTTTTCTTGCTTGTTCTACTTACAATAAGGAAAACAAACAGGTTTTCCGTTACAATGAACCAACAGGTATAGCTTCGCTCGATCCTGCTTTTGCGAAAAACCAATCGATTCTTTGGGCGGTAAATCAACTCTATAATTCGTTAGTGGAGACCGATTCTAATCTTCAGGTGAAACCATCATTGGCTAAAAGTTGGGAGATCAGTGAAGATCTTATGACCTACCGGTTTCATTTGCGTACAGATGTATTCTTTCATGATAATCCCGGTTTTGCTGATGGTAAAGGAAGAAAAATGATTGCAGATGATGTAGTGTATAGTTTTAAAAGGATAATGAATCCTGCCACAGCAAGTCCCGGTGCCTGGATATTCAATAACCGGGTTGATACTATTAATGGTTTTTCCGCGATAGATGATTCCACCTTTCAATTAAAACTCCTCAGACCCTTTAGTCCCATACTGGGTGTGCTATCAAATAAATATTGTTCCGTTGTTCCGAAAGAAGTGGTACAGTTTTATGGAAAGGATTTCAGGAGTCATCCTTGTGGTACCGGGCCATTCCAATTTAAATCATGGGAAGAAGGACAGTCGCTTATTCTATTGAGGAATGATCATTATTTTGAGAAAGATGAAGCAGGACAATCGCTTCCCTACCTCGATGCTATTAAAATAAGCTTCAACGACAGTCGTGCAACTGAGTTCCTTCAGTTCCGGCAGGGCGAACTGGATTTTCTGAATGATATTGATCCTTCATTCAAAGATGAGGTGTTGAATAAAAAAGGTCAGTTGAGGAAAGACTGGGAAGGGAAGATAATCTTACAGAAACATGCATATCTGAATACAGAATATCTTGGAATAGTAGTCGATACTGCCAATGAATTGGTGAAACAAAGTCCTCTTAGAATAAAGAAAATCCGACAGGCAATCAACTATGGTTTTGATCGAAAGAAGCTGATGTTTTATCTGAGGAATTCTATTGGTACGGCTGCAGAAAGTGGTTTTGTGCCTGCTGGACTTCCTTCATTCGATACCAGTGCAGTAAAAGGATATCATTTCGAACCGGAAAAAGCAAGAAGACTATTGCAAGAAGCCGGATATGATAAGAAAGGACCGGCAATAAAGTTATTGACGATACCTATTTATGCTGATTTAGGAAATTTTATCGCTAAACAGCTGGAAGAAATTGGAATGAAAGTAGAAGTAGAGGTGATTCCAAAAAGTTTGTTACTGGAACAAACAGCACAATCAAAAGCTTTGTTTTTCAGAGCCAGCTGGATTGCTGATTATCCCGATGCAGAAAATTATCTGAGTGTTTTTTATGGTAAAAATCCAGCACCCCCCAACTACACCCGATTCAAAAACCCGGCTTTCGATGAATTATATGAGAAGGCTATGTTAGTTACATCCGATTCTATTCGCTATCGCTTATATCAAGATATGGACCGCATCATCATTGACGAAGCCCCGGTTGTTCCTTTATGGTACGATCAGGTTATTCATCTGGTTCAACCGAATGTAAAAGGGTTTAAGGCGAATGGGTTGAATTTGTTGGAGTTGAGGAGGGTGAGGAAGGGCTAATTTGAGAATTGCTGAATTTGAAAATTTGAAAATTTGGGAATTTGAAAATCTTTAAGCTGTTTTCAAGAGTTTCTTCGAGCAGAATTTATTGGTAGATATAAAAATTCAGGAAACAATACAATTTTCAATCTAATTATACTGCCAGTAGCCAGATTTTCAAATTTTCAAATTCCCAAATCTTCAAATTTCACAGTTCCCAAATTTTCAAATTATTTAATTCTAGGGATCAACAAAATTTGGTTTTGCCTTCCATTAATATATCGGAATCCCTTCTCATCATAATACCCATCTTCTTCCAGCATAATACGTATTGTTTTTTTCCATTCGGGTATATAGCTGCCACAGTTTAGTTCAATAGAGTAGGCGGTTCTGTAGTTTACTGGATAGTCGCCGCTGCCTTCTGTGCGACCTTGGTTATCCCACATACCGATGGTGGGGCCTGATGCATGACCATGAAAGCCCAGGGGATGAGTATAGATTACACCGGCAAGGTTTTCCTTTTTACATTGTGCAAGAGCGTCTGCTAAAACCTGGTTTCCTGTTTTCCCTTTGCTGAATTGGCTGGTGAGAATATCCTGCACCCTGTTTCCTTTTTTGAATGCTTCCAGTAAAGCTGTTGGGGCATTCTTTTCACCGGGCTTCAATATATAGGCATGTTCCTGAACATCGGTATTGAGTCGCAGATATGTGATGCCAATATCAACATGAATTAAATCGCCGGGAATGATAACCTGATCTTTGGGACGATCAGAAAAGGAGCGGAGGTGGTCGAAAGATAAGGAATCGCTTCTTTGAATATCTACACTGGGATGAAACCAGGTATCAAGTCCTAATTGTCTGAATTTATCCCTGAACCACCAAACAACATCATCGGTAGTGGTTATACCTGGAGTAATCACTTTTTCTGAAAAGCCTTCTTCAATTATGGAATGCGTTATACTTATAAGTTGAGGATACACCCACATTTCCCTTTCAGTGCGGGTTTCGAGCCAGGCTACAGCAAGAGGTTCTGCACTCACCACTTTCTTCTTGTAATTATCAGGAAGACGGTTTAGTATTTCCTGATATTCAGTATGGTCAATGCCATCTGCATGTCCGAAAGAATTGGAATAGTTTAAGGCAATCTTATTGGGATTACGTTTTTTAACGATGTCTATCAATTGATCCCATTGATTCGGGAATTGCTGCATATCCCAGGAAGCTTTGATGGTTTCTCCAACATTATATCTGGCTATCGCTAATTTTTCAAATGATGTATCATTAGACGGCTTATAAAAACCAGGATGGTTCTTCTTCGGGCCGCATGCCAGGTGGCAGGTAACATTGTCTTAATGATAGGGTCTTCATTGTATTCCCTGCTGATTACAATCCACATATCGATGCCCTTGTCTTTCATCAGCATCGGTAACAGGTTGTTCAATCTGTCTTTCAATGTCTCATCAATCCATTCCGCTCTTTGTCTTTCATTAAGAACCTGGCTGGTTTGTCCAAAGAATGACAAAGGCAGTAGTAATAACAGTAAAAAGATATTCTTCATAATTAGTATAGCTATATATTAAAGATAGGGTCAATCGTAAAAAATCCGTAGTCCGGACTGGAAAATTTCCAAAAAAATTTCGGTTTTAAGCAATTGATTTCCAGCCTGAAAAATCAGGAAAATCGGCCGAAAGCCTTATGGGCTTGCATTTCCCAAAAATTACTGATAGTTTGGCATTCAGATACAGATCGTACAAATCAACCCTCCAACATCCTGCCTTTCGCTAATATCCCCTGAATAAAGCCATCCCAATAACCTCGAAGGACCATTCGCATCTCGACTCTTAACCCTTTGAAATGAGCTTTATGAAAACGAATGGTATACGTATCATCCTCTTTACGTTCTTCTTATATGTACTACTGGTATTATTCAGCTTCAGTAGTTTAGCCCAACCAGATTATGTATTCAATACCGGAACAGTTATTTCCGGAACCGATAAGACCATCGGAGCAGTTTATTATTATCCGAATGTAAGGACAGGCGTTGATGCGCGTGTAACCATTACAGATATATCAGCGGGAGTAACCCTTTCCGATTTTGATGCTCCTGGTGGATATTTGGAAGCACTGCAACCAACTATCAATGTTGCGGGTAAAACAAAAGGATATGTGGAAATGAAGTTCCAGTTTTATAAAGCTGGTACTGCTTTACTGATGAACCAGCTTGAAATTCCTGCTACCTGTGTGGATGTGGATGGTACCAGCACTATTCATGAGTTTGATGAGATAACACTTATATGCCTGGTGGGTATGTAGATTATAATTTATTAGGTGGTGAATTAGCAGTTACTTACAGACCAGGTTGGGCGATAGGCTTCAATATAGGGACACCGATTATCCGGGTCGTGATACTACAGCTAAACAGGCAATGTTCACAACAGTGAATGCCAATAAAAATGAGATAACTGTTAGGGTAGGTGCTGATAATCTCCACTTCCACTCAGCAACGTCTTCGCAGTGTATATTTCAAGAAGTTCCCTATGCCAACTCATTTCTTGCTCAGCCAGCATTGCTTGCTTTCAGAGGTGTTGAAAGAAACCAGAAAGTAGATCTTAACTGGGATTTGATTACAGATAATAATATCAGTTCAATAACCATTCAAAAAAGCACTCAATCAGGAATCTATTCTTCTATCGGTGAAGTGTGGTTGCAGGATGCAAAAACCCAAAACAGCTTCAGGTTCTCTGATAATGAAACACTTTCTGGGAATACATTCTACAGATTGAAAATGACTTCTAAAAACGGGCAAGTGCACTACAGTAATATACTTGCATTCAGTGCAAAGTCTAATGGTTCAAAATCGTTCAAAGTATACCCATCAATAATACAATCATCAGCTACCTACAAAATAGATGCTCCTGCAAAAAGGAGCCAGTACATTACTGGCAGGTTTTTGATCTTTCTGGTAAAGTTGTAATGCAACAATCATTGCAAGTAACTGAAGGAACTAATACGCTTCTTGTTAATGGATGGGATAAATTGCCTTCAGGGCAGTATATAGCTACTGTCAGGACTGGTGCGCAGCAATTGCAGCAGGCGATTGTGAAACTTTAATTTTTTTAACCGCAGAGACGCGGAGACTTACTTTTTATTTGCTCTCGCGTCTAATTATAAATTGAAACTAGTTGGTACTAATGATAAAGTTCCGAACTCTATAAGAGTTCGAACTTATCATTAGAGGTCTCAAAACTTGATAGACCTAGTTCCCCCTTTAGACGTATCACTTCAGTCAATGTAAATCTTATCCTTAAACACCTTCTGAAATTTCTCCAGTTTCGGACGAATCACATAAGTGCAATAAGGCTGTGATCCATTCTGGTTATAATAATCCTGGTGATAGTTTTCAGCTATAAAAAACTTACTGAAAGCGGTGATTTCTGTAACAATCGGACGGTCGAAGGCGCCGCTCTTATCAAGAGCTTCCTTGTATTTCATAGCTTTCTCTTTTTGTTCTTCGCTATGATAAAATACACCACTTCTATATTGAGTGCCTTCATCATTACCCTGACGATTCAATGTGGTTGGGTCATGAGTTTGCCAAAACACTTCCAATAGTTCATCAAAGCTTATCTGGGAAGGGTCAAATACGATCTGGATACATTCGGCATGTCCTGTAGTTCCTGTACAAACTTCCTTATAAGTTGGGTTCTCCACTTGTCCTCCTGTATATCCGGAAGAAACTTTCAGCACACCTTTCAATTGTTGGAAAACGGCCTCGGTACACCAGAAACAGCCATTGGCGAAAGTAGCGGTATCTGTTTTCATTCCTAATGGATGAAATGGCAGCGCCTGAAATGGCTGCATTGGATGTATTCATATTATTACTTGTTTTTTCTGGTTGCGCACAGGCGGCAATCGATGTGAAAGAAATGAGCATACTGCACATCACTATATTCATACTGTTCATTTTTTATATGGTGTTTTCAAATTTCGGGCAAATTAGCTTACCGGAGAAGGTCTGTTTTGACAGGAAGCCGACAATTCATCAGCTTTATCTTCCCCTTAACAGCCTATAGATACGAAACCCGCCCAGCCTGAGATGTAAACAAAAACTTAATAAAAAGGTTGAGTGCTGCATCTTTTCCCTGCTGGCCTTAGTATGGGGTAGTATCACTATTTTTGCGGGCATAAAGAGGGTGACGTAATGATTAAATTTTTCCCTGAATCTGCATTGGTGCAGCTGGAATTTGAAAAAGTGAAAGATTTGCTGGTGGAGCATTGTAAAACAGAGTATGCCCGAACCAAGGCGAAGGAACTAAGAATTCATACCAGAAAGGAATACATTGAGATTGAATTGAGGCAAAGCCATGAGTATAAGCTCATTTTGGAGCAGGGACAGTATTTTCCAAACGATCCCGTACTCAATATTTCGAGGGATATCAAATTGCTTTCCATTCCCGGAGCTGTATTATCTTCCGAGCAATTGATGCAGATCAGAAGGCTGGCCGACAGTATGCAGCAGCTATTCCGTTGGTTTAATCCTGAAGCCAGGACAGCTTATCCCGCCCTCACCCGCATCATTTCCACCACCCATTACGAAAAAAACATATTAGCGCTTATTGATGCCATCTCTGGATGAAAACGGTACCGTAAAGGATACCGCGTCCGACGATTTGGCAAGGATACGGATGAGTTTATTCCGAAAAAGGAATGAATTGCGGAGGATATTCGATAAGGTCATCCAGAAATGGACGAAATCGGGCTATGTAGCAGATATTGAAGAAGCCTTTTTAAATGGCCGAAGGGTGGTAGCCGTTTTTGCTGAATTCAAAAGACAGGTAAAGGGAATTCTGTTAGGAGAAAGCGATACGCGCAAAACATCATTTGTAGAACCGGAGGAAACTATTGAACTGAACAATGAAGTATATTCATTAGAAACAGATGAGAGCCGTGAAGTGTACAGGATATTGCGGGATCTTACAAAACAGCTTTCTGTATATGCACCATTGCTGAAAGTGTATCATGATATATTAGGGGAGTATGATTTCATTCGTGGAAAGGCAAAGCTGGCTGTAGATGTTAATGGACATTTCCCTTTATTGGTAGACAGGGCACAGGTTCATTTAGTAGATGCCTATCATCCTTTGTTGTATTTATATAATAAGAAGAACCAGAAGCCAACTATTCCAACCAGAATTGAGCTGAACGATAAGAACCGAATACTGGTTATTTCAGGGCCTAATGCCGGAGGAAAAACGGTAACCATGAAAACGGTTGGACTCTTACAGCTGATGTTACAAAGTGGGTTATTGGTTCCGGTGCATCCTACTTCTGAAATGGGTATCTACAAACAATTGATGATCCATATTGGTGATACCCAAAGTCTGGAATTTGAGCTGAGTACCTATAGTTCGCACTTGAAGAACATGAAGCATTTTGTTGAGAATGCAAATGGAAGAACCCTTTTCTTCATTGATGAATTAGGTAGCGGTAGTGATCCGAATTTAGGAGGGGCTTTTGCTGAAGTGATAGTGGAAGAGATGGTAAAAAAGCATGCACAGGGAATCATCACCACCCACTATCTAAATCTGAAAGTGATGGCAGGCAAAACACCGGGTATTTTAAATGGTGCCATGGCCTTTGATGAAAAGAACCTGCTGCCATTGTATAAATTGAATATCGGTAAGCCGGGAAGTTCTTATACTTTCTCAATAGCTGAAAGAATTGGATTAGAAAAAAGACTGATTGACAGAGCCCGTCAATTAGTGGATAATGATCACTTCCGTTTAGATAAATTGCTCAATAGAACGGAGCAGGATTTGCAACAATTAGAGAAGAAAGACAAGACCCTTCAACAGCAACTCAAGGAGAATGAGAAATTGAAGAAGGAGATGGAGCTTACGTTGGATAAGGAAAAACATCGTCAGCAAGTGGAGTTGTTGAAACACCAGAATAAAGTTTCAGAAGACCGGATTTTGTATTTGAAAGATATGGAGCGTAAGCTGAAGCAGATAGTCAACGACTGGAAACGCGCTGCACATTCTGATGACAAGAAAGAACTGATGAAGCAATTGCAGATACTTTTGTTCAGGCAGCAGCAGGAACAGGCTTCAGAAAAAGTAAAGAAGAAAGTGACATCAAAATATGAAGAGATAGGAGGGGATATAGTTCCTGGAATAAAAGTGTTGCTTAAGAAAAGCCATAAAGTGGGAGAGGTGATGGAATTGAAAGGAAGAAAAGTGGTTGTGAAAGTGGGGTTGATGCCGATAACTGTTGATGCCTCCGACCTCTCCATAGTTATAGAAAAGCCTGAAGACGAAAAATCCTGCAACTAAGCGGGATTTTTTCTTTATAAGTTGAAATGAAATTATAAACTGGAGTGCAGATAATCTTTCAGATGTGAAATGGTTTCCTGTTGCGCCAGGATAGTTTCTTTAACCAGGTCGTTGATAGAAACAATTCCGATTACCAGATCATTATCAAAAACTGGCAGGTAGCGTATATTCTTGTCAGACATGAGTTGCATACAATACTCAACCAGATCTACCGGAGTAACCCGTGGTAGGTTATTACTCATAATTTCTTTTACGAGTGTGTCTGTGGATGATTTTCCCTGGAGAGCAATCTTTCTAGAATAGTCCCTTTCTGTAACCAGTCCAAGGTATTTACCATTACTCATCACCATTACTGAGCCGATATTCTGATCAGCCATAATTTTCAGAGCTTCTAATACGGATGTGTCGGGAGATACTGAAGTGATATGACTCCCCTTGCGAAGTAAGATATCAGCTACTTTTTTGTTCATAAAGGCGGGTTTTGGTTATCAATCGTTGACAGTAAATTATGACTTTTAAGAGGTTTAGCCAAAAGGAATTTTGGAAACTGGGGCTTATAATTGTTTTTCAGGGCAAAATTGATTTCAGACAAACGGAAAGGGTTGTGAATCAGTGTTAAAACACGGTTGTATTTGGGTGTTTCCCTCAGGAGATGACATCTCCCGAGATGTCATCTCGGGAGATGTCATCTTGCCGTAGGATACAACCACCCAAAAACGAAAAAAGCGTGTAAGTTTTTGACTTACACGCTTTTATGCTTTAAGGCGGAGAGAGAGGGATTCGAACCCCCGGACCTTTGACAGTCAACGGTTTTCAAGACCGCCGCATTCGACCGCTCTGCCATCTCTCCGGCGCAAAAATAAGTTCATGCGGGAGAATGACAAAATGATTTCGCAATGTTTTTTAAATAATTATGGTGAAAGTCAAAAACTTAGGGGTAAATCAGGCAGATAATCCTTCAATTTGAGAGTTTTGGGAGTTTTTACCGCTATTTTGATCAAATTCTACCAAATAATGTATGTAAATCCCTTGCTTTGCGTTTCATTTTTAGATCACTATCTTTTGTTAACGATTGAATAACTGGGTTTTGAGTGATTTTAATCACCGACACCGAGTTACCTTATGGTCATCTTTGCCAACAAATCAACGAAATGGAAATAGCTGGATACATTGCCTCATTGATAATCGGGTTGTCACTCGGATTGATAGGTGGAGGCGGATCCATACTAACCGTTCCGGTTCTTGTTTATCTTTTTGGTGTTGAACCCGTGTTGGCAACTGCTTATTCCCTTTTTATTGTTGGAGCTACATCCCTGGTAGGGGCCGTACCAAAATACCGTCAGGGAGAAGTGAATCTTAAGACCGCTTTGATATTCGGCATTCCTTCGATCTTAGCTGTATTCGCAACACGTTCTTTTGTTGTACCTGCAATACCATCACATATCTTCACTATTGGTTCTTTCACACTTACCAAGTCATTATTGCTGATGTTGCTATTTGCTGTATTGATGGTAGTGGCATCGGTAACCATGATCCGTACCAAAAAGGATGTTGAAGAAGAAGTGGAGCAAAAACAAATTTTTAATTACCCTGTTATACTTCTCGAAGGGGCGGTTGTAGGTACGCTTACTGGGCTGGTTGGAGCGGGTGGTGGCTTTCTTATTATTCCCGCACTTGTATTACTGAGTAAGTTGCCTATGAAACAAGCTATCGGGACTTCCTTATTGATCATAGCTGCCAAATCGCTCATTGGCTTTACTGGTGATCTTGGAAAACATACAATGGATTGGAAACTACTATTACTTGTAACGGCCCTGGCTATAATCGGAATTTTCATTGGCAACACAATGAGTAAGAAAGTATCGCCTGTAGCCTTAAAAAAAGGTTTCGGTTGGTTTGTACTTGTAATGGGTATTTATATCATCGTTAAGGAACTGTTTTTCCCCGGTGTTGGTGGTCACTAATGAAATCAGTTGCTGTTCCTGCTGCATCTTCAAAATCAGCTTATTGCTGCAAAAGTTAAAAGATTGTGTTAGGTGATGCCTGTCACACAACAAGATTCTAATTAATATCATATTTGTATTCATAAAGTAAATCATAACTATGACGGTTGAACAAATATATACGGGTTGCCTTGCACAAGGTGCTTACTATATTGAAAGCGAAGGGGAGGCGGTTATTATTGACCCATTAAGGGAAGTGGAGCCATATATTCAAAAGGCAGCAAGAAATAATGCCCGCATTAAGTATGTGCTCGAAACACATTTTCATGCAGATTTTGTGAGCGGTCATCTCGACTTAGCAAAGAAAACCGGAGCAACTATTGTTTACGGCCCTACTGCTAACCCGGCATTCACAGCCCATATAGCAAAAGACGGAGAAGAATTAATAGTGGGAAAAGTGAGGTTGAAAGTATTGCATACTCCGGGTCACACAATGGAAAGCACTTGTTATCTATTGATAGATGAAAATGGAAAAGCGAATAGCCTTTTCAGTGGTGATACCTTGTTCATTGGTGATGTAGGCAGACCTGATTTGGCGCAGAAAGTAGTTGCAGACCTTACCCAGGATATGTTAGCAGGGTATCTTTTCGATTCCTTGCGCGAAAAGATAATGCCTCTTTCAGATGACATTATTGTATATCCTGCTCATGGTGCCGGTAGTGCCTGTGGGAAGAATATGAGCAAGGAAACTACGGATACATTGGGCCATCAGAAAGCCACCAATTATGCTTTAAGAGCCAATATGACAAAAGAAGAATTTATTAAGGAAGTAACGACTGGTTTAGTAGCTCCGCCTTCTTATTTTCCTCTGAATGTAATGATGAATATAAAAGGGTACGACAGTATCGATAAGGTATTAGAAAGAGGTCAACATGCATTATCGCCAGACGCATTTGAAGCGGCTGCTAATGAAACCAGTGCCTTGATTTTGGATACCAGAGCACCACAGGTTTTTGCAGCGGGGTTCATTCCGAATTCAATAAACATTGGTATCGATGGCAATTTTGCCCCATGGGTTGGAGTCATGATACCTGATATTAAACAGGAAATACTTTTAATAACCGACGAAGGACGTGAAGAGGAAGTTATAACAAGACTTGCCAGAGTAGGATACGATTTTACCATCGGATATCTGAAAGGAGGTTTCAAATCCTGGCAGAATGCAGGTAAAGAGACGGATTTCATTCTATCAATAACTGCTGAAGAACTGGCCGCCGAATCAAAAAAGGGTACCGTATCATTAGTGGATGTAAGGAAGAAAAGTGAGTTTGAAAGTGAACATATGATTGATGCTGAAAACCTGCCGCTTGACTTTATAAACGATAGCATGAGTAAGATCGATAAATCAAAAACATATCATGTTCATTGCGCAGGCGGATATCGATCCATGATATTCATTTCAACCTTAAGAGCAAGAGGCTTTACAAATCTTATAGATATCAATGGCGGATTTAAAGCCATAAAGGATAGTGGTTTATTCAATTTGACAAATTATGTATGTCCAAGTACACTTTTATAATTAAGTAAAATATAGAAACGCAATATGAAAACAATTAAAGATGTATTAGAAACTCCGGGAGCCTGCATTGTTGATGTAAGGAACCCTTATGAATTTGAAGAAGAGCATATTACTGGTGCATTGAATATTCCTCTTGATCAGGTGATGGGAAGTATCGACAAATTCAAATCATTGCCAAAGCCGATGGTAGTGTATTGCAGAAGTGGAGGAAGAAGTGGAATGGCTGCAATGATATTGAAACAAGCAGGAATTGATGAAGTATACAATGGAGGTGGTATCTATGATTTGAAACAATTAATAAACTAAATACAATGGGATTATTACAGTTATTGTTCGGACCGAAAATCGATTTCAAGGATTTGATGACAAAAGGAGCCATCATTGTGGATGTACGCTCTCAGGGAGAATTCAGGTCGGGTAGTGTAAAAGGTGCCCGTAACATTCCATTAGACCAATTAAAATCTAAAACAGCGGAATTAAAGAAACTGGGGAAACCCGTAATTACTGTTTGCAGAAGTGGAGCTAGAAGTGGAATGGGTAAATCGATTTTGGCAGCAGCCGGATTGGAAGCCTATAATGGAGGCCCATGGGATAGTTTACAGAATAAATTAAACAAATAAGAATATGAAAGCCTACTTGATGAACTGGTCTTTTATGAGAGCTCTGCGCTTGGTGTTAGGAGGTGTAATACTGGTTCAGGGTATTATGGTGCATGAAGTGCCATATGCTGTAATCGGTGGTTTGCTGGCGCTAATGGCTATAGCAAATATTGGTTGCAACGGTGGTGCATGTGGCGTTCCCATGCGATCTATGAAGGTGCCATCTAATAAGACTGTTGAATTTGAAGAAATCAAATCCGAAAAAGAATAGTATTGAAAGCACAAACAAACATATCAAAAGATTCAGCTGATACCCGATTAGTAATCTGGTTTAGCAGGATATTGCGATGGGGTTTGGGTGCCTTTTTTACCGGAGCTGGTATCATTTATTTCAAGGAAGGGGCATGGCCTGCTATTGCATTTGGAGCCATCATATTTGCAACAGGATTTCTACGTCCCAAAAGATGCCTGGATGAAACCTGCTCTGTTTCTCAGGATAAATAACAACACATAATTTAAATCCATATGGCTATTGTATATTGCAATAGCCATTTTTATGGAAAAATCTGTCACATCCAGCTTACTCTTGTTCCTGATAATCGGCATTGTGGTTCTCATGATTGCCCGATTCATTTCCATGCCTTCCATTGTAAATACAAATTACCAAAGTTCAAATACTATACAGGATAGCTCCTGGAACGGCCCGAGTTTATATATCGAAACTCAACCGACAGGAGAAGAAAGGCAATTGATAATTTATGGAGAAGAATTGATTGCTCACACTTCAAGATATTTCGGACCAAGGGGTTCCGTTGCACAGTTAACAAATGGAATGAATTGTCAGAACTGTCATCTCGATGCTGGTAAAAAAGCCTGGTCGAATAATTATGGAGCTGTTTATTCCACCTATCCAAAATTCAGGGACAGGAGCGGAAGAGTTGAGAGTATTTATAAAAGGGTGTCAGACTGCATGGAAAGAAGTTTGAACGGATGGGCATTAGATAGTAATAGCAAGGAGTTCAAGGCAATCTATACCTATATAAAGTGGTTAGGAAAAGATGTAAAGAAAGGTGTAAAGCCTGTTGGAAGTGGAATAGAAAGACTGCCTTTCCTTGACAGGGCTGCAAATATTGATAACGGCCGTACAGTGTATATTTCCAAATGTCAGTCCTGTCATGGAGCTAATGGAGCCGGACAATTATCCAACGACAGTTTAGAATACATATACCCACCACTGTGGGGAGCAAGAAGTTTCAATAATGGCGCTGGATTATATCGTATCAGCAATTTTGCTGGGTATATAAAAAATTGCATGCCATTTCAATTGGCATCTCACAATGCACCTTCATTAACCAATGAGGAATCATGGGATGTTGCTGCATTTGTAATCAGTCAACCACGACCAGAATTAGACCAACGTCATGATTGGCCAGATATCTCAAAAAAGCCGGTAGATTTTCCATTTGGACCTTATGCAGACGGATTTTCTGAGGACCAGCATAAATACGGCCCCTTTAAGCCAATAGTTGAAAAAAGAAAGGACTTGTCTGTGACAAAGTCCCTTAAATAAATTGACTCTTTAACTTCCTATCCTGATAAACTATTCCTCAGTTTTCTTAGGTAACAATTCTTCTTCAATAATTTGTTTGTAAGCTTTTTTGGGTAATGCACCGGGTTGCATCATTGGTAATCCTTCTAATGGCACGAACAGGAAAGTGGGAATACTTTGAATACCAAAAACGGCGGAAAGTTCCATTTCTGCTTCCGTATCTATTTTATAAATAAATACATCCCCTTCGAACTCATCGCTGAGTTCTTCCAGAACAGGAGCTACCATTTTACAGGGACCACACCAGTCGGCATAGAAATCTATAATGGCAGGAAGTGTTCCTTTGTATTTCCATTCTTTTTCTGTGGTATAATCGAAAACTAATTCTTTGAATTTTTCTGTTGTGAGTTTTATTGTTGGCATGTCCTTGATTTTAGAATACAAAAATAAGAGCAGCAAATGATGCTGCTGGTGACACAGGTCACTAAAGATAGGAATAAAAAAAGCCGACCTGGTAAAGGCCGGCTGGAATAAAAAGCAAGGGAAACTATAAAGCGGTATTCTGTTGATGGAATTCTGTTTTTTTCATGTTGGTTTCTGCTAATGCCTTATAGCCACCTTTGATATTTACCAGATTATGAAAACCTCTCGATTTAAGTATGGAACTGGCTATTACCGAGCGAAAACCTCCTGCGCAATGGATATAGTACTTCTTAGATTTATCAAGCATTGCCATGTTCTTATTGATGAAGTCTAAAGGGAAATTAACGGCACCTAATAAATGAACTGTATCAAATTCACTTTTCCTTCTAACATCCAGTAAGTTTAAGTTGTTTCCTGATTCAGAATATAGTTTCGCAAAATCAACGGCTTCGCATTCTTCTAATGAATCAACTTCCTGTTTACTGTCTATCCATGCATCGAGTCCGCCTTTGAGGAAACCCATTGTATGATCGTAGCCAACTCTTGAGAGTCTTATTACAGCTTCTTCTTCACGACCTTCTTCTGTTATTAGTAATATTGGCTGTTCCAGATCGGTTACTAAAGCACCAACCCATGGAGCGAACTGGTCATCTAATCCAATGAAAATGGAACCTGGTATATGACACTTGGCAAATGCTTCTTTTTTCCTGGTGTCAATAACCAATGCTTCCAGTGTTTCCCAGATAGTCTGAAATTCTTTTACAGATAATGGTTGCGTACCCCTTTGTATTATGTTGTCAATGCTTTCCACACCTCCTCTAAGATTCATTAACACATTTGCGGGGAAGTATTGAGGGGGTTCAACTAATCCATCAGTAACTTCCTTTACAAATTCCTCTTCCGTCATATCTGCTCTTAATGCATAGTTGAATTTTTTCTGGTGACCCAGTGTATCCACCGTGTCTTTGCTCATACTTTTACCACAGGCGCTACCAGCTCCATGTCCCGGATAAACAATCACATCGTCTTTTAATGGCATGATCTTATTTCGGAGAGAAGCGTATAACTGTTTGGCCAGATATTGAGGAGTTACTTCTGCTTTCAGCTTCTGTACCAGGTCGGGACGGCCAACATCTCCTATGAATAGTGTGTCACCAGTGAATATGGCATGTTCTTTACCCGATTCATCAATCAATAAATAGGTAGTGGATTCAAGAGTATGTCCTGGTGTATGCAGTACTTTCAAGTAAATAGCACCGAGTTTTATTACTTCTTCATCTTTCGCTATATAGGCAGTGTATGAAGGCGATGCTGTAGGACCAAATACGATTGTAGCACCTGTTTTATGCGATAAGTCGAGATGTCCACTTACAAAATCTGCATGAAAATGCGTCTCGAGAATGTACTTGATTTTAGCGCCATCTTTGGCAGCCCTTTCTATATAGGGTTTTGTTTCCCGTAGCGGATCTATGATGGCTACTTCTCCTTCACTTTCTATGTAATACGCCGCTTCCGCCAGGCATCCGGTATAAATCTGTTCAATTTTCATTGCAATTATTTGGGTTTGTTATGAATAGCCCGGCTTTGGCAAGCATTATAGGCCATGTTACAAAAATGCTTTCTTGGCTATCACAGGACAATGAGATTTCTCACAATAAATGCTGAGATTTATCAATTTAGATATCGTTTTATCGGATATATGACGGTCTTTTGCAGGTTAGGTTCGAAATATGAGGTAAATACCTGATCCTGTGGCTTGGAGGCAGGAAAGCTGTTTATGTGATTTGGAACTTTTCAACTAAATAAGTCAAGGTATCCTGCCTTATATTCAGTAACTTACAAGCTGAGATTTGTTGTAATAATTGTTCAGTTCATGAATGATAATACAAATCTGTATTCCAATCGTCTACGTTTAATGTCGCCTCTATTTTTCTTTATTTCATTTTAGAGGGTTCCTGACAACGCACTTCCTTGAATATGCTCTGGTCTGACTATGCAAATGGATTGTTTCCTTGTATAGCATCGGCCTTCGCGTGTATATCCAATACACGAATCAAATTTCTCATTTATGAAAGTTACTACCAGTTCCGTTTTTGATATCCTTTCCCGCTTGCGTATTTATTTTCAAAGAGGAAATGCATTGCGTCAATACGCAAGTGAAATGCCTTTCAGATCTGAATTGTTTAATTCGGATCAGTTAGACAGACATGGAAAATTAATAGCGTCTTCTCACAAGTTATTGAACAGGCCATTATCCGATCAATTGATAAAGCGGTTGGATTCCAATGAAACCACTTTGGTGGAAGTCAGGAATCTTTTGGTGGAAAGTATTCGTTCCGGGAAAAATATAACGCCTGGTGCAGAATGGCTTCTCGATAATTTTTATCTGATAGAAGAACAGGTGGTTATTGCCCGTAAACATTTACCAAAAGGATATAGCGAAGGATTGCCCTGTTTGGCATCAGGTGCTTCAGCAGGAATGCCCAGGGTGTATGATATTGTATTAGAGATCATTTCTCATAGTGATGGCAGGGTGGATGCCAAAGGCCTTTCGAGTTTTATCGCCAATTATCAAAAGCAAACAGTTTTAACCATTGGTGAGTTATGGGCCATTCCAATTATGCTTCGCTTAGCTGTTATTGAAAACCTTCGAAGAGTGGCAGGAAAGATGGCTCTTGAAATGATAGACCAGAACATGGCCGATTATTGGGCCGATAAAATGATGCTGGTTGTAAAAGAAGAGCCAGGGAACCTCATATTGACCATTGCCGACATGGCCCGCTCTCATCCTGTATTGGATAGTCCATTTGTGGCAGCCTTTACAAGAAAGCTTCAAGGGAAAGGGCCTTCCTTAGCGTTGCCTCTTACCTGGATGGAACAACAATTGTCGGGTCTTGGAATAAACAGTAACGACCTGGTGCGTCAGGAAAATCAAAAGCAGGCCACCGATCAGGTATCTGTAAGGAATAGTATTGGCACCTTACGATTTATTGGGGCAACGGATTGGAGAATTTTTGTTGAGAATCTTAGTCAGGTAGAATTCATTCTTCGACAGGATACCAGTGGCGAATATTCACTGATGGACTTTCCAACACGTGACCGTTACCGTCATGTTGTTGAAAGAATTGCCCACGCTGCCAATATTCCAGAAACAGAAGTGGCGCAAAAAGCACTAGATCTAACAAAGCAAGCAAATGTTGACACAGGTGTAATCAGCAAATTCAATCATATTGGGTACTATCTGATTGATAAAGGGATGAGCCAGCTTGAGGCAGCTGTCAATTGCCGGTTTGGAATATTGGAAAGTATTTCAAGAAAGATAAACAGGATGCCGGTATTCCTCTATATCTTTTCTATTGTTATCCTGACTCTTGTTTTTTCTGCAGGCATGTTTCATTTATCGTATATAAATGGAATTGTTTCCTGGTGGCAATTGTCAATTGCCGGTATATTATTCGTCTCCAGTTCTTCACAACTGGCGATATCTATGGTGAATTGGCTGACAACTTTATTTGTAAAACCCCAACTGCTGCCCCGACTCAATTTTTCAAAAGGGATTCCACCTGAATACAGAACCCTGATTATTGTACCAGCGATGCTTAGTGATGCTAAGTCCATCGATGAATTATTAGAAGCCCTTGAAATTCGGTACCTCGCCAATATAGGAGAGAACCTTCATTTTGGCTTATTGACAGATTTTTTAGATGCAGATAGTGAGACAATGCCCGATGATGATAATTGGGTACTACAGGCAAAAGCTGGAATACAGTCATTAAACAGGAAATACCCTCTGTTGACTGAAGATATTTTCTTTTTGTTTCACAGGGCAAGAACATGGAATAAGCAGGAGAAGAAATGGATGGGTTATGAAAGGAAAAGAGGAAAACTGGCAGCCTTGCATACGTTCTTGCGTGGAAAGAGAGAAGGTCTGTTTATGGAAGTAGAAGGGAATATATCTGTACTCCATTCAATCAAGTATATCATAACATTAGATGCCGATACACAATTACCACGTGAAGCAGTGTGGAAATTTGTTGCAACAATGGCACATCCTTTAAACCGCCCTGTCTATGATTTCCAGAAGAGAAGGGTAACAGAAGGGTATGCCATATTACAACCAAGAGTTGCCACAGCGCTGCCAAAACAAACCTCTTCCTTATACCTCAGGATGCAGGGGGATGTAGCAGGAATTGATCCATATACAAGAGTTTCAAGTGATGTTTATCAGGATTTGTTTGGAGAAGGTTCTTTTATAGGCAAAGGAATATATGATGTGGAAGTGTTTGAACAAGCGGTAGAACATGCTTTCCAGGAAAACAGGATATTAAGCCATGACCTTTTGGAAGGATGTTATGCCCGATCAGGTTTAATAAGTGATGTATTTCTTTATGAAGAAAACCCTTCACAATATTTAACTACAATAAAAAGACATTCCCGCTGGATCAGGGGAGATTGGCAGGTAGGAGCGTGGATGTTACCTGTTATTACAGATAGCAAAGGAAGGCTTACAAGTAATAAACTCTCAGTGTTATCAAGATGGAAGATTTCAGATAACCTACGCAGAAGTCTTCTTCCTTCTTCTTTATTGGCCTTGCTGATTGTCGGGTGGTTTTTTCTTCCATTCCCCTGGATATGGACTTCAATTGTAACGATTATTTTATTGTTGCCATCTATTGCAATGGCCGGTTGGAATCTTATACATAAACCAAGGGATATTACATTTCAAGCTCATTTTGCAGAAATAGGAGTTTTTCTCAGGGATAATATCATTCGATTCATTTTCTCTATGGCCGTGCTGCCATATGAAGCCTACAGGTTTTCAGAAGCGGTGTGGCTTACAAATTGGAGAATGATTGTTTCGAAGAGGAAGATGTTGGAATGGACTCCTTCCGCTTCCCAGATTACCGCTAATACATATTTGTCTGTCTACGCCAATATGTGGGTGGTGCCGTTTTTCTCACTGCTTATAACAGGTTTGCTTGTATATTTTTCAAGTGCAAGTATTATTGTTGCTTTTCCATTTTTAGTGCTTTGGTTGCTATCGCCAGCAATGGCATTCAGACTAAGTATGCCTGAAAAAAGAGAAGCCAACAAGCTTTCAATAGATCAGGTACAATTTCTAAATCAGGCAGCCAGAAAAACCTGGGCTTATTTTGAAGATTTTATAACAGCTGCAGATAATTGGTTGCCACCGGATAATTTTCAAGAACAACCCTTTGCAGTTATTGCACATAGAACTTCCCCGACAAATATTGGATTGTCGTTATTGTCAAACTTAGCCGCTCATGATTTTGGATATATAAGCAGTTCTGTGCTTCTGCATCGATGTGAGAAAACGGCTGCCTCGATGAAAATGATGGAAAGATATAATGGTCATTTTCTTAATTGGTACGATACACTCAATCTGCAACCTTTAAATCCACGTTATGTTTCTACAGTAGATAGCGGCAATCTTATAGGACATATACTTACGCTACGTCAGGGCTTACTTAGTTTGCCAAATGAACCAATAGTCAACCGTAATATTTTTGAAGGTATTAAGACCACCATACCAATTCTCGCTGCTACAAAGAAAGGATTTAGCTCGGGTTTGATTTCCCAGATGGCTGCTGAGTTATTAATGCAGGACCCTGAATTGATTTCTTTGCGTAAGCAATATTTGAAGCTGGTTCGCTTAGCTGAAAATTGTGAGGCCCTGATAAAACCAACAGTATCTGAAAATGATCATTGGAATCAATGGGCAATAAGATTACATAAACAGGTTAATAGTAGTCTTGAAGATGTTTTATATCATGCCCCATGGATGGAATTGCTTCCTGTGCCTGCTCAGTTTCCATTGCTGATGGACTTGGATGAAATTACAAACTGGACTTCCATTGTTCAGATGTCATTTACGCATTTGCCAATAGTGGAAAAGTATATCTCAGACTCCAAATCAAACGATGAGATAAAATGGTTGGAAGAGTTAGAGGCAGCGTTAAAGCTGGCGATTAGCCGTGCAGGAGAGAAGATAAGGTCTGTTGGCATACTCGCTGAAGATTGCAATCAATTTTGCGATGTGAGTTATGATTTCCTTTTTGATAAGTCCACCAGTTTACTCCGTATCGGATACAATGTAGATGATCAGCGAAGAGATGATAGTTATTATGATTTACTGGCATCAGAAGCCAGACTGGGTATATTCGTGGCTATTGCTCAGGGGAAATTACCGCAGGAAAGCTGGTTTGCCCTGGGGCGCTTGCTCACAAACTCCGGAGGAGATCCCATTCTCTTATCCTGGAGTGGTTCCATGTTTGAATACCTGATGCCTCAATTAGTAATGCCTGTTTATGAGAACACATTATTATACCAAACATCAAAAGCTACTGTAAAACGCCAGATTGAATATGCCGACCAGAAAGAAGTGCCCTGGGGTATTTCTGAATCTGCCTATAATACGGTTGATACGAGTATGAACTATCAATACAGGGCATTCGGAATTCCCGGGTTAGGACTTATGAGAGGTCTTGAAGAAGATATCGTAATTGCTCCTTATGCATCAATGCTGGCATTGATGGTGGCACCTGTAAAAGCTTGTAATAACCTGATAGAACTTTCTGAATCTGGATTTACCGGCCAGTATGGATTTTACGAAGCCATTGATTATACAGCCAGCCGGCAGCCAAGAGGGAAAAAGTTCAGTGTGATTCATACCTATATGGTTCACCATCAGGGTATGGGTCTGTTGTCTATGGCTTATCAGCTATTGAACAAACCGATGCAGCGCAGGTTTTCAATGGAATTGAGATTTCAGGCAACACTTTTATTGCTTCAGGAAAAGATACCAAGAGCCACTTTGTTTTATGCGCATACACCAGACCTTATTGAAAAACCAAAGATTACAACAAATGTACAGTTGAGGGATATCAATACCCCACATACCCTTGTTCCTGAAATTCAGTTATTGAGTAATGGAAGATACCAGGTAATGGTAAATAACTCTGGCGGTGGATACAGCCGCTGGGAAGATATTGCAGTTACAAGATGGCGTGAAGATGCTACTATAGATGACAAAGGGATATTCTGTTATATTAAAGATGTTAGTACCGGTAAGTTTTGGTCTAATACGTACCAGCCAACCCTTCATCCACCAAAAGGATATCAGGCTATATTCTCACAGGGACATATAGAGTTTAAACGTACCGACTATGGTATTGAAACAAAAACAGAGATTGTTATTTCGCCAGAAGATGATGCAGAATTAAGAAGGATCCGGATAACAAATAAAACAGGCTTGACAAAGACAATTGAAGTGACCAGTTATGCTGAAATAGTGCTGGCCAGTCAAAGTTCTGATGAAGCACATCCTGCCTTCAGTAATCTTTTTGTGGAAACAACCATCACACCGGAACACAGGGCTATTTTTTCAACCCGGAGACCAAGATCGGAAGAAGAGAAGCCGCCATGGGCTTTCCATCTTATGGATGCTTACGGAGTAAAAGTGGAAACTATTTCATTCGAATCTGATCGTATGGCATTTGTTGGAAGGGGCCGTGACCTTACAAATCCATTGGCCCTTGATGATGATTTATTGAAAGGAGGACAAGGAGCTGTACTGGATCCAATATTCTCTATCAGATACAGGCTTACAATTAAACCTAACCAGGTAGCTACTATTGACCTGATATATGGAGTGGCAGAAACCAAAGCCGCTTGTGAAAACCTGCTTCATAAATACCGTGATTCTCATCTGAAGAACAGGGCATTTGAATTGGCATGGACCCATAGCCAGGTGTTGTTACGCCAGATAAATGCTACAGAAGCCGATTCTCAATTGTACGACAGACTGGCATCTGCTATCATTTATGCACAACCGTATTTAAGGGCTGATTCTGCTGTTGTTAAAAGCAACTTCCGGGGACAGTCGGGACTTTGGAGCCATTCTGTTTCCGGAGATCTTCCAATTGTAGTATTGCAGCTTTATAATGCTGAAAGCATGGAATTGGTAAGACAGATGGTACAGGCACACGCTTATTGGCAATTAAAAGGGCTTTCTGTTGATTTGATTATATGGAATGAAGTATACGGCTCTTACAGGCAGTTCCTATACGATGAGATTCCTGGTTTGTTATCTACAGACAAGATGAATCAAAAAACGTATAGTCCGCCAGGAAAAATATTCGTAAAAACGGCTGATCAGTTAAGCCAGGAGGATAAGATACTTTTTGAAAGTCTTGCCAGAGTTATTATCAACGACAATAATGGTTCTTTGCAAGATCAGGTAAACAGGCATCATACAGAAAAAATGCTTCCTGCCTTGCTTGAAATAAAAACTAATTATCTGTCTCCTTCTATTGAAGAGATAGAATTGGAGAACGACCTTCAATTCAATAATGGACGAGGTGGGTTTGTTCCCGAGGGAAACGAATACAAGGTATTCATCAAGAAACCAGAAACAACTCCTGCGCCATGGGTGAATGTGATTTCGAATAAGGGTTTTGGAACCGTACTTTCTGAGTCAGGAGCTGCATATACATGGGCATTAAATGCGCATGAATACCGGATAACACCCTGGAGTAATGATCCGGTTAGCGACAGGGCGGGAAGCATTTTATATACGGGATGAAGAATCTGGTAAATATTGGTCTCCATCTTCCCTTTCCTATAACAGGGATATCTCCCTATATAGTTACTCACGGATTTGGATATTCTAAATTCAATCATGTGGAAGGTGGTATATCTTCTGAAATGACGGTGTTCGTAGATAAGGACCTTCCTTTAAAATTTGTTGTTCTGAACCTTCGCAATTCATCGGGGTTTAATAAAAAACTTTCTGCAACAGGCTATCTGGAATTGATTTTAGGAGATATAAGATCTAAAACCAATATGCATATATTTTCGGAAGTGGATGCAGACAATGGTTCGCTATACTTCAGGAATAGATATAATACGGCTTTTGCAGATCGGGTAACATTCTTTAAGGTGAGTGGAACCGGTTTTTCATATACATCCGACCGAAACGAATTCATTGGAAGAAACAGGAATCTTTCCATGCCTTCGGCGTTAGGAAGAAAAAAACTGTCTGGCCGTATTGGAGCCGTAATGGATCCTTGTGGTGCTCTTCAGGTTAAGTTCGATCTGGCAGATGGAGAAACTAAGGAAGTGGTTTTCATTGTAGGCAATGAAAGGAATAGTAACGAAGCAAAAAAACTGATTCAATTTTTTTCAGACCCGGTTGCGGTCAGTCAATCTTTAGAAGATGTTATTGCTTACTGGAAATCCATAAATGAAACTATAACAATAAAGACACCTGATAAAGCGCTTGATTTGCTGGCGAATGGCTGGCTTACTTATCAAACACTTTCCTGCCGTTTATTGGCCCGAAGTGGTTTTTATCAGTCGGGTGGTGCATATGGTTTCAGAGACCAGTTGCAGGATGTATTAGCCTTACTGCATACCCAGCCTGAAATGGCAAGAGCGCATATTCTATTATGCGCATCGCGACAGTTTACAGAAGGAGATGTGCAGCACTGGTGGCATCCACCAGAAGGAAGAGGTGTCAGAACGAGATGTTCTGATGACCTTTTATGGTTGCCTTATGCTGTTGCAGATTATGTGACTGTAACAGGTGATAAATCGATACTTGATGAAGAAGTAAATTTTCTTTCCGGAAGAGTATTGCAACCTGATGAAGATTCTTTTTATGATCTGCCAACTGTCAGTTATAATAATGCCCGCTTATATGAACATTGTGTATTGGCTATTCAGAGGAGTTTTCATTATGGTGAGCATGCATTGCCTCTTATTGGTTCAGGAGATTGGAATGATGGCATGGACAGGGTAGGAAATAAAGGCAAAGGAGAAAGTGTTTGGTTGGCCTTCTTCCTGTATCAGATACTGCAACATTTTATGCCAATTGCTGAAATTAAAGATGATCAGGAATTTCTTCTTTCTTGCAAAAAGGAAGCCTTGTCTCTTCAATCTGCTATTGAATTGAATGCATGGGATGGGGAATGGTATCTGAGAGCCTTCTTTGATGATGGTTCAGCGTTGGGATCAAAAGAGAATCTGGAATGCAGGATTGATGCTATTGCCCAAAGTTGGTCTGTACTTTCAGGTGCGGCGAAGAAGGACAGACAGGAATTAGCTATGAAGTCCTTATATACTCATCTTGTAAGAAAGGATATTGGACTAATTCAATTGTTAGAACCAGCCTTCAATTCTGTTGGCGTTAATCCTGGTTATATAAAAGGCTATCTGCCTGGGGTAAGGGAAAATGGCGGACAGTATTCTCATGCGGCTATATGGGCTATAATGGCATTTGCAGCAAAAGCAGACAGAGAAAAGACCTGGGAGCTTTTCCAGATGATAAACCCAATACTTCATGCCGAAAATCCGGAAGATGTAGCCATATATAAAGTGGAGCCTTATGTGATGGCCGCTGATGTATATGCCAATGACAAACATAAGGGAAGGGGAGGTTGGACCTGGTATACTGGTTCGGCAGGATGGATGTATCAGCTCATCATCAAATATATTGTTGGATTGAGAAGGGAAGCTGATGCTTTAGTATTCAAACCCTGTTTCCCGCTTGAATGGCCTTTTGTTGAGATTGATTACAGATATAAAAACACTCTGTACAAAATCAAGATATTCCAGTCTTCATCAATAACGGAAACTTATATTCTTTCCGATCAAATGAAGATAGCTGGCAACAGGCTCGAATTGATAGAGGCATCAACAACAAAAGAGATAATTGTACATATAGCAGTAGTATAAATAAAAGGGAGGCAATAAAGTACTTGTAGTTATTTCCTCCCTTAATTTATTTTGAATAGAGTTAACTCATCCAGCCAGAAAGCTTTAATAAATCTACATTGCCACCACTCAGGATAATGCCAACTTTTTTGCCATGAAAGATTTCTTTATTTCTCAATACAGCTGCTAATGGAACTACGCAGCTGGGTTCAACAACAATTTTCATTCTCTCATATACGAGTTTCAAAGCAGCTTTTATCTCATCTTCACTGACCAATAAAATATCTTTCACATAAGTCCAGATAATGGGTAAGGTCTTATCTCCTAATGTAGTTTGTAGTCCGTCTGCAATAGTATCTACATACGGTGCTTTTTCTATCTTTCCAGATTTAAAAGAGAGAACAGCATCTGCGGCACCTTCTGGTTCTCCAGCATACACTTTGGTAGCAGGTGAAAAATAATGTGCACTTAATGCAGTTCCGCTTAATAAACCGCCTCCACCAACCGGGGCAAGAATAAAATCCAACGGAGTACAATCCTCTATAACTTCTTTAGCTGCAGTAGCCTGACCAGTAATTACTCTTTCATCATTGTATGGATGAATAAAGGCAGCGCCGGTTCTGTCAACAATCTGTTGAAGGGTCGATTCCCTAGCTGCCTGATTAGGCGCACAGAAATGTACTTCAGCTCCATATCCTTTCACGGCATTCACTTTTACTGATGGGGAATTATCAGGCATCACTATATAAGCTTTTACACCTGTTTGTCGGGCTGCGAATGCAATAGCCTGCGCATGATTACCGGAAGAATGTGTGGCGATTCCCTTTGCTCTTTCTTCGGGTGATAATGATAATACTGCATTCATGCCGCCTCTTATCTTAAAGGCTCCTATTTTCTGGAAGTTCTCGCATTTGAAGAAAAGGGATGCCCCAGCTATTTGGTCAATGGTATTGCAGGTGAGGATCGGTGTTCTGTGTATATAGGGTCGAATACGATCATGAGCTTCATTTATCTGTTGTGCTGTTATCCCCATAAAAGAATATTAATGCCCAAAAATATCTCTTTTCCTTTTATCCTTTTCTTATATGTTAGAAAGAATTGGCTTTGTTACCTTCGCCTAAATTTTTCCTTTTTGAAACATCTGAAACAGATAAATAAGTATTTCTGGAAATACAGGAAAAGGTTCCTTTTGGGGTTCCTTTTTATCATCTGTTCCAACTATTTCAGGATACTGGCACCCCAGCTTACTGGATTTGTATTGGATGCGGTTCAAATTGAATTATTACAACAGAAAGAAAGTGCTGAATTCAAGAGGTTGGAAAAGAATGTGGCCGTGAAAGAAGCGAGATATGATGTTTTAGTAAAAGCAGTAACTGACAATATCCGTTCCAGGCAAATGGGATTTGGAAGCAAGGTGTTGCTTTGTGGTATTACATTATTGGGACTCGCCTTATTAGGTGGCTTCTTTATGTTCCTGATGCGGCAGACTATAATTGTCATGAGCCGGCATATAGAATTTGACCAGAAAAATGAGGTGTACCAGCATTATCAGTTGCTCGATACCAATTTCTATAAACAGCATAGTACCGGTGATTTGATGAACCGAATTTCTGAAGATGTTAGCCGGGTAAGGATGTATACAGGACCAGCCCTCATGTACTTTATCAATCTGGCAGCGACCATTGGATTTAGTGTCTATTTCATGGTGAGTACGCAGCCAATGCTGACTCTTTATGTATTAGCGCCGCTTCCCTTATTGGCCATTACTATCTATTATGTGAACAACCTCATTCACAAAAAAAGTGAGCGAATACAGGCTTTGTTGTCTGATCTTACAACAAATGCACAAGAGTCTTATTCAGGTATAAGGGTTATTAAATCTTTTGTTCAGGAAAAGGCCATGAAATTCTTTTTCAATAAGAATAGCGAAGAGTATAAGAACAATGCCCTTGGGTTAGCAAAGATGGAAGCTATTTATTTTCCATCTATGTCTTTACTTATCGGATTAAGTACTTTGGTTACCATCATGGTTGGTGGACTATATGCAATAAGGGAAGAACATGGCGTAACAGTAGGCACCATTGCAGAGTTTGTGTTGTATGTGAACATGCTTACATTCCCTGTTAGTGCCATTGGCTGGACGGCCAGTATGATACAACGGGCAGCAGCTTCTCAAAAAAGGATCAATGAATTCTTATTGACAAAACCCGCAATTCCGGTTGCTGAAAATCCGATAGCCCATAAGGTTTCAGGTGATATTAAATTTGAGAATGTAAGTTTTGTTTATCCAAATACAGGGATAAGGGCGGTTGTAGACTTCCAACTGAATATAAAGCCTGGCTCAAAAGTGGCAATAATAGGTCATACCGGTAGTGGTAAAACAACCATTGCACAGTTGTTATTACGATTATATGATCCAACAGAAGGCAGCATATTGATTGATGGAACGCCTTTAAAAGAATTGGACCTTACCGTATTGAGAAGGCAGATCAGTTATGTACCGCAGGATGTTTTTCTTTTCAGTGATACGGTTGCCGAGAATATAGCATTTGGCCTCGATACTACCAATCTGAAAAGGGTTCGTGAGGCAGCGGCTTTTGCCAGTGTGGAAAAGGAAATAGATGGGTTTTCGGAAAAATACGATACCCGAATTGGAGAAAGAGGGGTGACATTGAGTGGGGGGCAAAAACAAAGGATTTCGATAGCCCGGGCGCTGGCAAAAGATCCACAGATTGTAATTTTTGATGACTGTCTGAGTGCTGTAGATACTAAGACCGAAAAGGAGATATTGAGTAACCTGAACCGCTTTCTTCACGATAAAACAGCTATAATTATAACCCACCGTATATTTTCTCTTATTGAGTTTGACCAGATTATAGTACTGGATGAAGGCAGGATTATTGAGAAAGGCACCCATCAGGACTTACTGGCGCTGGATGGTTATTACAGGTTTTTGTACGAGCAACAGAGGCAGGAAAAGGAAAGTTCCGCATCCTGAAGGGCAAAGAATGGCCTTAAATTGTGTCTTTCAGCATATTATCCTTCTAAATAACTAATCATAAATTTTGCTGATTCGAAAACAATCTTAATATTTGTGACTGCTTTTTAACCAAGAATTGTAAACTGAAAAAAAACTAACTACTGTGGCGTACGAAAACAACGACAAAAGAATGGAAAGTGTTTACAGCAAGAGGATCAGGGCCGGTAAGCGCAGAACCTATTTCTTTGATGTGAGAGCAACCCGTGGAAATGATTACTACATCACTATTACGGAAAGCAGAAAAAAATTCAACGAGAACGGTTACGACAGGCATAAGATTTTCCTTTACAAGGAAGATTTCAATAAATTCATGAAGGCATTAACTGAGGCTGTTGATTATGTGAAGACCGACCTGATGCCAGATTTCGATTTCGATGCATTCAACCATGACCAATTGGAAGGTGAAGAAGGTGGTGAAATGGGAGGAGAATCTGCTGCTGAATATAGCAGTCCTGCTCCAGCCGCTGCCGCACCAGCTCCGGTTGTTTCTGAGCCAAGCACTCCAACGGCATCTAATGATGCTACTGAAGAAGTAGACAAATGGTAATAAGATATTTTTAATAGCAAAACCCTCCTTCCGGAGGGTTTTTTCGTATTAACATATGAGGATAACTCACAGTATCCAAGATCAGGGAGTATTTTCTAACTTTACTACTAGCCAAAACCATTAAACAATTGCTATGAAAAAAAGCCTCTATCTGCTGGTACTTATAATTCCAGTATTATTTCTATTTCTTCCTAAGAAAAAAACAGATCAGGTAACAGTATCAAAACCTGTTCAGGTTTCGCTTGCAAAAGAAAATAAGGAAGCCGAATCGGATGCAATGGATCAGTTGATGAAGCAAAACTTCAACATGACAAGAGATCCGGCATTGAACAGTATTCCCAAAGAACGACTTATTGAAGGTGCTGAAAGAATGAAAGCCATGACCCTCAGCGCCCAAAGCCCGCAATCAATGGTATGGTCTGAGAGAGGACCTAATAATATTGGTGGTAGGGTTCGAACCTTGCTTTTTGATAAATCTGATGCAACGGGTAATACCGTATTGGTAGCTGGTGTATCAGGTGGGTTATTCAGGACAACAAATTTCAAAAATGCTTCACCATCCTATACAGCAGTAAATAATCTTTTAGGAAGTCTTTCCATTAGTGCTATGGCTCAAGACCCAAGACCAGGCTCTAATAACATTATGTATGCTGGAACAGGTGAGGGCTATTTTAATTTAGACGATTCAAGAGGAATAGGTATTTATAAGAGCACTAATAATGGACTGACATGGTCTATTTTATCCTTTACAACTTCTCCAGCTGTTAATGCTGCTAATTTTGATTATGTTCAACGTATTGTTGTGGATAATAGTGGTAATGTATATGCTGCCTGCAGAAGTCGTTTTTGTAATCTTGGTGGACTTTGGAAATCTACTGATGGAGGTACTAGTTGGACAAGAGTTATTGGAACGTCAACAGGTTCTTGCGGTACATCGGTTAATTTAAATGCTAACGATGTTGAAATCGCTGCAAATGGAGATGTCTATGCAACTGTAGGTCTCTTTTCAACAGGAAAAATATTCCGCTCTGATGCCTCTGTTAACCTGGGTAATACTGGTAATGCAGGAACATTTACTGATATAACGCCAACAGGTTCTTTCTGGAGAATAGAACTCGCCACAGCTCCTTCAAATGCTTCAAGAGTATATGCCCTTTTCCAAGGGGCCGGGTCAAATGATGTAACACAAATCCGCAGAACTGATAATAGTGGTACTACATGGACAGCAGCTGGTACTATTCCTGTTCCTACCATCTATGACCAGGGAAATAATAATACGTTTACCAGAAGTCAGGCATGGTACGACCTTACTATAGCAGTTGATCCGAATTTTGATGACACCTTGATCATTGGTGGAGTTGATTTGCTTCGTTCTTATAATGCAGGTGCCAGCTGGACGCAAATTTCCAATTGGACAGGAGTGGAGGGCATATTTACTGCTAACCAGTATGTACATGCCGATCAGCATATTGCCCTTTATGAAGGAACCAGTTCTTCAAGTGCTGTTTTTGGTTGTGACGGAGGTGTGTTCTATTCCAGTGCAATTAATTCAGCTGGGTTACCAACTTTTAGTTCAAAGAATTCCTCTCTTAATATCACTCAATATTATTCGGCTGACTTACATCCGTCGAGCACAAATTATATCATTGGAGGCACGCAGGACAATGGATCTTTACGATTGAATGCCGCTGGTATTTCCAGTGCAACAACTGTAGTAGGTGGTGATGGAGCCTTTGCGCATATTGATCAGGTAGATGGGTTAATTCAGAAGCTGGCTTATATCAGACTTCAATATGCTTTTTCTAAGAATGGTGGAACCAACTGGTTTGGATTCTATGATTTTGATATTGATGGCGACCCTAATGATGAAGATGCCCGCTTCATAAACCCTACTGATTATGATGATAAGTCGAAAGTGCTTTATTCTGCAGATTCAATTGGGCGATATGATATCATTTCTGGCATAACGAATGTGCCGGGATCACCATTAATTAGCCAGGTTACAGTAGCTTCTTTTGGAGTACGGCAAGTATCGGCTATAAAAGTTGATACTCTTACAGGTAACAGGGTTTGGTTTGGATTAACTGACGACATTAACTTTGCCTTGACGCCTATAGTAGTTCGAGTTGATAATGCCAACACAGCACCTGTTGCCACACCAGCAGGAGCCCTTCCAGGTGCAGCAATAGGATCTTATATTTCATCAATAGATGTTGAACCAGGTAATGCCAACCATATATTAGTGACTCTTTCTAACTATGGTGTTAATAGTGTTTATGAAAGTACCAACGGGGGTACTTCCTTTACCAATGTTGATGGTAATTTGCCTGATATTCCTGTTCGTTGGGGCTTATTCTTGCCAACAGGAGTTACTTTAGCCTATCCAATGCTATTTCAGGTGTTGTATTAGGAACAGAGTTAGGTGTTTTTTCAACGACTGCCCTAAGTGGGGCCGGTACCGTTTGGACAGCAAATAACTTCGGACTGGCAAACGTGATGGTGGATATGCTTACATACAGAAGCAGTACCCGAACACTTATGGCTGCAACTCATGGAAGGGGTATTTATACTGCAACTCTTTTCCTTCTTCCGGTAACCTATTTGTCGTTTGAAGGAAAAACATCGGGCGCAGACAATGTTCTCTACTGGTCTACAGCATCTGAACAAAACAATAAGAGATTTGAGGTTGAACGTAAAATGAATGGTGAGACTTCTTTCTCAACAATTGGATCTGTTCAGGCAAATCAGGCAGGTACCCTTACCCAACGATACAGCTTTACTGATAAAGCTGTGAGTACCTCCAAAACTAATTTCTCATATCGCTTGAAACAAGTTGACCTGGATGGTAAATCAAGTTACTCTTCTATTGTAACCATCAACAGAAGGAATTCAGGAAAAGCTGTTGAATATATCAGTGCTACCAAACAACAGTTGTTTATAAAGGTAAATAGTTCTGTTGCCCGCTTGCCATTACAAGTGCAGGTATTGTCAACAGAAGGAAGAATAGTCTTAAACAGACAGATCAATTCAGATAAATCATCTCTTGATATCAGTGTACTTCCATCCGGGACATACACGGTACGAATAACCGGAAAACCAGATATTCTATTCACTCAACAGTTTGTGAAATAAAAAAAAAGAGCTCTTTTCAGAGCTCTTTTTTTTTTAATATAAATTTTGATTACTTCTTCTTGTTGTAGATAAAAGCTCCTGGCATTGGTTCTGGTAAACTATTGTTTCCTAATCCTGATATCACTGGCATTGGAGCAACAGCATTCATATCCGGAACCAGACAGGGCAAGTTGTTATTTGTATTGAAAGATTGTTTAGGGATACCTTTTTGATGAATCGCCCCCGGATTATTCTTGTTTAACAAGAAACTTCCATTAGCAGCAGGAAAATTACCTGGGAGTAATTTGTTA